>JAFWEW010000012.1 GCA_017512725.1 Solobacterium sp. | reverse complement strand
TATGTCAAGAACATGATCACTGGTGCCGCTCAGATGGACGGTGCAATCCTCGTAGTTGCTGCTACAGACGGACCGATGCCTCAGACACGTGAGCACATCCTGCTCTCCCGTCAGGTAGGTGTTCCTAAGATGGTCGTATTCCTGAATAAGTGCGACATGGTTGATGATGAAGAACTCATCGACCTCGTCGAAATGGAAGTTCGTGACCTGCTCTCCGAGTATGGTTTCGATGGTGAGAACACACCGGTTATCCGTGGTTCCGCTCTTAAGGCTCTTGAAGGTGATCCGCAGTGGACACCGGCAATCAAGGAACTCCTTGATGCTGTTGATGCCTGGATCCCGACACCGGAGCACGAATTTGACAAGCCGTTCCTGATGGCTGTTGAAGACGTCTTCACAATCACAGGTCGTGGTACTGTTGCTACTGGCCGTGTTGAACGTGGTAAACTCAACCTCAACGATGAAGTTGAAATCGTTGGTATCCGTGAGACAAAGAAGACAGTCGTTACCGGAATCGAAATGTTCCGTAAGACTCTCGACTTCGCTCAGGCTGGTGACAACATCGGTGCGCTGCTCCGTGGTGTCAACCGTGACCAGATCGAGCGTGGACAGGTTCTCGCTAAGCCGGGAAGCGTTACTCCGCACACAAAGTTCAAGGCTCAGGTTTACGTACTGACAAAGGAAGAGGGCGGCCGTCATACACCGTTCGTCTCCAACTATCGTCCGCAGTTCTACTTCCGTACAACTGACGTTACAGGCGTTATCCGTCTGCCGGAAGGCACAGAAATGTGCATGCCGGGCGACAACGTTGTCATGGACGTTGAGCTCCTGGCTCCGATCGCTGTTGAACAGGGAACAAAGTTCTCCATTCGTGAAGGTGGACGTACAGTCGGTTCCGGTTCCATCACTGAGATCGAAGAGTAATCTTACTCAAACAGGACAATCTCTGAATTCAGGGGTTGTCTTTTTTTATGTCATAATGGAAACGTTGGATTCTGTTTGTCAGATTTCCGAAGGATGATTATGAGAAAAAGACTGATAAAGGGAATCGCAGTTCTTGGAATCCTGATCGGCGGATGTGCAAAGACGCCGGTTTTTTCAGAGACTGCACCGGTACCGGAACCGGCTGAAGTCATCGAAACAGCGGTTTCGGAAGAACCATCCGATCAGGTAAGCATACGGTTCAAAGAAGAACACACATGGGCCCAGGAAGAACGGCAGTTTATCCAGTATTCACTGCTGATTGAAAACAACAGTGAATCAGATATCACAAACTGGTCCATTGCCGTAGATGTTCCGGACGGAATGAAGATTGAACAGATCTGGAATATTGGTCTCTCTGAAACGGACGGGGAATGGAATCTGTCGGCCATTGACTACAACAAAACCATCAAGGCGGATGAAACGCTTAAAGATGCAGGAATGATCGTCAGCTTTGACTCCGGTTCGGAACTGACTGTTATAGAACGGCACTTTACGTTTGAGAATGGCATAGAAGAAACCACACAGGCAAAGGAGACTCCGCTGCCGACGATTGAACCGCTGGAAACCGGGGAGGCAGCAGGTGCACTTCATGTGGAAAACGGGCATCTCTGCAATGAAGCGGGGAAGGCAGTACAGCTAAAGGGAGTCAGTACCCATGGACTTGCCTGGTTCCCGGAGTATGTAAATAAAGAAGCGTTCCAGACACTGAAAGAAGACTGGCACGTAAATACGATCCGGCTGGCAATGTATACCGCAGAAAACGGGGGCTACTGCAGCGGCGGGAACCGGGAAGAACTGAAAGCGCTCATTGATGAGGGCGTACAGTATACGAAGGACCTTGGAATGTATGTGATCATCGACTGGCACATCCTTAGGGATCGGGATCCAAGCGAAAATGAAGGGGAAGCGTTGAAGTTCTTTGATGAAATGTCGAAAAAGTATGCGGATGAAACGCATGTCCTTTATGAGATCTGCAATGAACCGCAGAATTCCCCGTTCAAATCGGTAATCAGACCCTATGCAGAGAATGTGATCCGTACGATACGTGCCAATGATCCCGATGCGGTGGTTCTTGTTGGAACCAATACCTGGAGCCAGGATATTGATGAAGTGATCGGGAATGAAATCGATGATGAAAATGTAATGTATACCTTGCACTTCTATGCGGCTGCACATAAAGAAGGGCTTAGACAGAAGCTTAGGAAAGCACTAGATGCGGGAGTACCGGTTTACATCAGTGAATGCAGTATTGTCGACGCATCCGGTAATGGAAATATCGACAGTGAAAGTGCCCGGGCATGGATGGAACTGATCAATCAGTACCAGCTGAGTTATAATGCATGGTCATTGTGCAATAAGAATGAATCCAGCGCTCTGATCGATCCTTCCTGCAGCAAAACCAGCGGATGGAGTGAAGAAGAACTGAGTGAAACCGGAAAATGGTTCCGGAAAGAAATGCGTGGAGAATAATAGAAACAGGCGTATATTATTTATGTCCGGCAAAGGGGCCGGAAGGAGGTAAACGGAAATGGATTTTAACAGAGCTGAACTGAAAGCTCAGGCAAAAGAGCTTGTTAAAAAGAATTACTGGCAGGTTGTTTATGCCGCATTTGTACTTGCGCTGATCGCAGGCACACTGGCGGTAAACAAGGAAGCGCCGCAGACAGCAGAAAACACTTACGAAAAGGTCAGTGCGCTTGGCCTGATTGTCGCATTCATTATTGCGATGGCTTCCATTGCGTTCCGTATTTGTGTATGTCTGCCTCTGGAGTACAGCGGAAAGGCATTCTTTATCCGCAACGTAAACGGCGATGCAAGGTATGAACTGGGTGAGGGTTTCCGCAAGGAAAACTTCAGCCGTGTCATTTCGACATTTCTGCTGAGAGATATCATGACGTTCCTGTATTTCTTACTGCTGATCGTTCCGGGAGTGATTAAATATTACGAATACCGTTTTGTATCCTATCTTACGGCAGATCATCCGGAGATGAGCGGAAGGGAAATTCTGGATCTCTCCAGCAAGATGACCAACGGCAGCAAGATGAACCTGTTCATTCTGGACCTTTCCTTTATTCTCTGGAATATGCTCAGCGGCATTACTTACAATCTTGCGGGTATCTTCTTCGTATTCCCGTATCGTGAGCAGACGGTTGCGCTCACCTATCGGAAATTTGTGGAGGAGGGTTACGATCCGACAAGACCGGCTGCTGGAACTGTCCAGTACTGATTCATCGAAGACCTGGAAGTGCGGAACCAAATCCGTGCTTCTTTTTTGTTTAAAGGTTTACTGAAATTGATCCGGGAATGAAAAGACCTGGGGCGGGACACAGCGGGTGTGGTAAGATTTTTTCATGAAGTGTCTGCAGCAGATCCGTTCCCGTACAGGCGGGAAGCGAATCTGCCCTGCGGATGGTCTCTGCAAATTACCTGAGAAGCGATACGGAGAAGAATAACCATGGAAAAGCGTATTATTCTGAATCCTGACCGGATTCAGACAAAAGAAGACATGAACAAATACATGATGGAAGTATTCGGGTTCGAGGATGATTATGATTCTGCAAGTCTGGATGCGCTGAAAGACTCACTGTCGGAAATCGAGGAAGAGACATTTGTCATCCTGACACCGGATTCCATCATGAAGATCTGCGGGTCAGAATATGCGTATAAAGTACTGCTGGTGATTGGAGAAGCTGCCCAGGTGAATCCTTATCTTCATATCCGCTTCCGGCAGAACGGAAGAACGGGTGAATAATGAAGCAGAGGGAATCCAATTTTGATCTGCTGCGGGTAGTGGCAGGCATTGCGGTTGTACAGTCTCATGTCAGCGGAGCGTTCATCGAAACAGCGGTATGGGATTACTGGGACGGGCTCCCGATGAATCATCCGCTGTTTTCATGTGTTTATACGGCAATTGTCCGGTTCAGTGTACCGATATTCCTGATGCTTACAGGTGCGTTTCTGCTGGAGCGATCCGGTACCGCCGACTGGAAGAAATTTTATGCAAATTCCTGGAAAAAAGTATTCGCCCCGGCGGCGTTGATCTTTCTCTTTGCGGTTGTATATAATCTGGTTTTCCTTTTGCTGGTGGATCATCTTCCGCTGACGGCAGCCCTGACACCGCTGTATGAAGGAGCGCCGTTTTATCATCTCTGGTACATCCCGGTCATTGCGGTAATCTATCTGCTGATGCCGTTTGTCATGCTTGCAAAGAATGCATTGGGAGAACAGCTTTTCTTCCGGGCATCCGCAGGTTTTCTGATTCTTGGAATGGCGGCACTCTGGTGCAATCCGCCGGTTGCCACGCACTGGAATATCGGCGAGGGTTTCTGTTATCTGGGTTATGCCCTGATCGGCTATACGATCCGGCAGAATACACATGAAAAAAAATACGGCCTGCCGCTGGTCGCTGCGGGCTTTCTGCTGCAGGCTGCAGCGGGGTATCTGCTGTATCGGGCACTGATTACCGGTGCTGACCGCGCACTGGCAGAACATCGGTATATCTATTCCTATGCACCGTTAACCGTGATCGGTTCGGTCATGATATTTGCAGGTTTCTGCCGGCTGACCGTAAAAAAAGACTATTCCTTTTTATCGGCACATACCTACGGCATCTATCTTGTACATGCATTTATTCTGGATCTTCTGCTGCGTGCTTCAAGAGCCGCATATGGACAGCGGTGGCTGACCCATCTTGACGCCAGGATATTTATACCGCTGCTGACATTACTGGTGTGGGCGGTTTCATTTGGCGTGTGCACTGCAGTAAAAAAGATCAGGCACAGGGCCTGATCAGTCATCTTCAAAGATCGGTGCGGTAAAGTTCTGAAGTGCGTTTACCATCTTGGGGTGCGTGATAACAAATGCGATTTCCGGACTCTTATGTTTCAGGATCATCGCAAGCTCATCCTCCCGGATATAGATGGTGATATTGCGGAATGCGCTGCGCTGATCATAAAGCAGTTCAAATCCCGGCGTTGTTTCCGCAAAGTCATTTGCGAGCTGGATATGTTTCTGGTAGGTTTCCCAGGTGTATGGAACTTCAATATTCTGCAGCATCGATGCCAGTTTCAGCAGAGGCGTATAAGTCTTGAATTCCTCTTCTGAAAGCTCAGGCAGCCTCATAACCATCTTTCCCTTACGGAGTGACAGATTCAGATCTGCAAGCTCCTTTTTTCTTGCCTGTTCGATTGGCTCATACAGCTCTTCCGAAATCGAGGCAGAACGGAGGATTTCAATCAGCAGATCATGGGTCAGCGTTGCCAGCGGCGGAACGCAGGAAAGGATCGTACGGTCCCCGGGCTTATTGAATTCTTCATCCCGGAAGACATCGAATTCCGCAAGCTGGGGCTGCCGGTAAATGGACATTAACGGACGGGCAAGGGAAAGAATATCACCGGCCCGTTCCGTGCAGTGCTGAATAAAGTCTTTTTCTGAAGAAAGAAAGTAAGAACCGTGATTGTGGTTCCCGTGAATGCATTCACCGATCAGAACAGCATCGTGACATACATACAGGCAGTGGTGATAGATACTGCTGTCGGCATTCGGGAGATAGTAGGGACGGATCTGTCCGGTCATATAAACCGGGATCCATGCCTGCAGGCCAATCATCATTTCACTGAACGAACGGTTGATATCGTGAATGACATTCAGGAAGAATCCTTTTTTCAGACACACTGCGATCAGATACATCATTTTTTTGGTGAAGATCCGGTCTTCCGCCATTTCTTCCAGCGGCATATCATTGCACATGAAAAGCGGGGACTCCGGAGAAGACTGGGCGGCAAGACGGAAGAAGTCATACTCAGCCTGGCGCATCTGTTCAATTCCGTAATACATCTGGAAGCCGTTCAGACCAAGCGGTTCTGCTTCCGGGAAGTCTTCAAACCGCATACTGCGGCTGAATTCCTCCAGATTGAATTCGTCCAGAGTCTTCAGAAAGAATTCCATCGGGCGGTTTTCCGCTTCGCGCTTGCGGATCAGCCAGTTCTGCAATGCCGACTGAAGGTGAAGCGGATCACTTTCCTGAACGATACTGCCGATTTCTTCCAGTTCTTCCGGTCGGGCGGAACGAATGAAAAATTCCGAAACATTTTCGGCAAACTTCTCCGGATCTGCGGGAGAACGTTTTCCGGACCGGATGCGGGAAAGATAGGAAGCGTCATAGTTCAGTTCACGGGAAAGCTCCTTCATGGACACATGAAGGATTTTTAGCAGGCGGTCGAACCGGTCATAATTCAGTGCATAGTCTTCGCTCAGGGAGGCTTTGTAAACGGCCAGACGGTTCTGCACCGTCGAAGCCAGTCCTGCTTTCTGTTCCAGTTCACCGATGCCGCTGCACAGCTGAACCAGTAGTTCACTGTCTTTCCGGGGTGCCCGTTCCCCGCTGCGATAGCGGGACAGAACGGCACTCGAAAGACCGGATGCTTTTGAAAGCTCACTCAGAGAGCATCCGATGCGTTCAATATCTTTTTGAAGGTAGTCTTTAAATTTCATTGATTAATCCAGCAGAGAAATGCTTTCGATAACGTGATCGGTCTGGGCACGGAGACTTTCACTGGCGCCTTCTTCCCATTCACCGACGATAATGATCTTATCGTTCAGCTTGAATGCATACATCAGATGGGTAGCCATGTCGCTTCCGATATAAGGATGTTCCAGTTTCTGCCAGGAGACCTGTTTGTCTCCGATTGTGGCATCTGCCATATCCGTGCGAATATAAAAATTCAATACTCCGACCTGCTCCGAGAGTTCCATAACAGCGTCATGGAGTGCGCTGCCCGGATTGTCTTTGCCTTCGATCACAGCGATGCTGATGCAGGGGAGAACCGGGGTGTAGTACGTATCGAGTTCTTTGGAAAGATAGATTTCAGAATAATCGTTGGTCCGAACGTTCCAGCCGTCCGGTACATCGAAGGTGATTCCGTGCCGGGAAGAACTGACGGTCTGATATCCTGCGGTGTCAGAAGGTCCCTCGACTGACATGTATGGTTCAATCAGCGTGACTGCGTCTTTCTCCGGCTCCGGTTCTGGAGTTGCCGCAGTTTCATGGAATGCGGAATCCATAAGCGCAAACAGCTTTTCTGTACCTTCAGTTTCATACCGTTTGCCGCCGGCTGTAAGAATGTCATTTTCAAACGAAACCGTCGTTTCTTTTCCATCCGGGAAAACAAAGGTCAGATAACGGTCTGAATCGGTATAACTGAGATCGGTTTCCCCTTTGACGGTAACGGCCCGCAGTGCGGAAATGATCCGTGCGATCTGATCGGGATCGGTCACAGTTGCACGGAAGGATTCCTCCCCATAGCTGGCCAGTTCGACCTTCTCCGGAAGACTGCTTTCCCATTCCGAAAAATTAATATTTAAAAGCGTATTGATTCCTTCCGGGGAAGAAGGCTGCGCTTCCGGTTCGGAAGTGCTCTTTCCGCATCCGGTTAAAACAAAAGAAAGTAAAAATATAGCTAAAATTGTACGAATGATCGATTTCATAGTGCCCCTCCACATTAGTAACTATTAAATTATAAATTGTTGTTGCCTGAAAGCAGAAAGGGTTGTCGTTTGCGGCATTGCCGAAAACGGTAATAAAAAGACGGAATGATCCGTCTGTCATTTGTGCCTGTACCTGCAGGATTCAGCTTTCCTTCTGGAACACCATTCTGCCCGTACCTTCATTTCCTCCGTGCAGGATCAGATTTTCCGGTGACCAGTCCATCGGCAGACTCTGACCTTCGAGAACGATCTCGGTTTCTGTCCAGGTGAGGGAATGCGGTTCGTCAAAGATATTCAGGGTTCCGGTACCGTCATCATTCAGCACCATTGTGACTTTCTCTCCTTCTTCCTGGATGTTTGCCAGCAGTTTTCCGGCATCGGTTCCTTCCGAATCCACAAGTTCAGTCAGTTTATAGGTGCCTTCAATGGGAAGCGGCTCCGGTTCTTTTTCTTTTTGGCATCCGGCCAGGCTGAACAGCAGTCCGAGCACGGCAATTTTGTATAACAGTCTTCGCATTTTGGGATCTCCTGCAGCTCCTATAATATATTATTCTCCATATTATTTGCTGTCCGGAATGCGGAAAAAGGCAAAATGTAATCGCTTACGAAGCGAAAATCATGAAAATTCACAGCATTTGGTTGGAAATGAAACTGTTTTCACAAAAAAACGGCCTTGGAAACCCTCCGATCAGAACCCCGAAAAAAGTTCAAAAATGTTGAAAATAATGCTTGCAATGGGGTTTTCACGGTGCTACTATTGTGAGGCACTCGCGTAGACGTGGGAGATTGCCGGCACGCTGACAAGCGTTGTCATTCCTAGGCGTGATAACCGGGGAACTCACACCGAGCGATCCGACCCAGGAAGTCGGAGTGAAATAAAGGAGGAAAATTTCATGGCAAAAAATTCTGTAAGAATTCGCTTGAAGGCTTACGAGAACAGAAGTCTGGACGCTGCTTCCAAGAAGATCGTTGAATCAGCGAACAGCCACGGCGCTAAGAAGGTTGTCGGTCCGGTACCGCTGCCTACAGACCGTGAAGTCGTTACGGTGCTCCGTGCCGTCCACAAGTACAAGGACAGCCGTGAGCAGTTCGAGATCCGCACGCACAAGAGACTGATTGAGATCATCGGCCCGACAGAGGAAACCATCGATGCACTCACAAGACTCGATCTGCCGAGCGGTGTCGACATCGAAATCAAACTGTAAAGAAAGGACTCGGAATTAAAGAATGAAAGGTATCTTAGGAAGAAAGCTGGGGATGACCCAGGTATTCACCATCGACGGTGCGCTGATTCCGGTCACTGTCATCGAAGTTCAGCCGAACATTGTTCTTCAGAAGAAGACAAAAGAGACAGACGGCTACGAAGCACTGCAGCTCGGTTATGAGGACGTCAAGGAATCCAGAGCAACCAAGGCAGAGATCGGTCACGCAAAGAAGGCCAACACTGCTCCGAAGAAGTTCATCCGCGAGATCAAGGCAGATGAAATGATGGACCTTGAAGTTGGTGCGGAAGTAAAAGCGGATATATTCGCAGCCGGCGATATCGTTGATATCACAGGCACATCCAAAGGTAAGGGCTACAACGGTGTCATCGTCCGCAACAACGGTACGATCGGTCCGAAGTCTCACGGTTCCGGACATCACCGCCATGTAGGTTCTCTGGCAACCAACGGCCGTAACAACGGTGTCGTAAACAAGAACGCACCGATGCCGGGCCAGGAAGGCGGATTCACCACAACCAACCAGAACCTCACAGTAGTCAAGGTTGATGCGGAAGAAGGATACATCCTCGTTAAGGGAAATGTACCGGGCCCGCGCAAAGGACTCCTGACGATCAAGACAACGGTCAAGCCGATCAAGAGCGTCACGGCAGAAGAGCTTATCTCCTACAAAGGTGCGTCGGTCGAAGAAGAACTGAACAAGGTTTCGGAAGCGATCAACGAAGAGCTTGCGGCAGAAGCTGCTGAAAAGGCGGCTGCGGAAGCTGCGAAGAAAAAAGCGGCAAGTGATGCCCGCAAGGGAAAGTAGAGGTTAAACAATGTCCAAGATTGATGTTTACAATCAGGAAGCCAAGGTTGTTAAATCCATGGAACTCGCGGATGCGGTCTTCGGAATCGAACCGAATCAGCAGGCAATGTATGACACAATCCTCGCTTACCAGGCCGGTCAGAGACAGGGAACACACAACACTCTGACACGTGCGTTTGTCAGCGGAACCGGTAAGAAGCCGTTCCGTCAGAAGGGAACCGGCCGTGCCCGTCAGGGTTCCACACGTGCAACACAGTGGAGACACGGTGCAATCGCGTTTGGTCCGCATCCGCGCAAGTACGGATTCAAGATCAACCGCAAGGTTCGCAGACTCGCGCTTCGCTCTGCGCTGAGCGCAAAGGTTCAGGACAATGACCTCCGGGTAATCGAAAACCTGAGCTTCGAAGATTTCAAGACAAAGAAGGCAGTCGCTCTGATGAATGCCTTCGGATTCGACCGCAAGACACTGTTTGTCGCGGATGCTTCGGATGATTTCGCAAATGCGATGATCGCGATGAACAACATCCCGAACGCAGCGCTGGTCACAGTCGGTGAACTCAATGTTTATGACATCGTCAACGCCGACAAGCTGGTCTTCACAGAGAAGGCAGCTGAAGTAGCCGGGGAGGTGCTGGCCTAATGAGTGCAAGAGACATTATTATCCGCCCGATCATCACTGAAAAGTCGATGAAGCAGAACAGTGAAGAAAACAAGATCACGTTCGAAGTAAAGAAGGGCGCCAACAAAACTTCGGTTGCACTGGCAGTCGAAGAGATCTACGGCATCAAGCCGGTCAAGGTCAACGTAGTCAACGTTCGGCCGAAGACAAAGCGCGTTGGCCGCTATGTTGGAAAGACCAATGCGGTACGCAAGGCTGTGGTTACCCTTCCGGAAGGACAGGATATCAGCCTGTACGACGAGAATTAAGGAATTAACTATCGGAGGAACATTCGCTATCTCCGGAAAATTGCGAAAGGAAAGTAAGGAAAATGGCTATTAAAAAGTATAAGCCGACGACCAACGGCCGCCGTAACATGACGACCCTGGCAAACGATCGGATTACAAAGTCCACTCCGGAAAAGAGCCTGCTGGCTCCGAAGAACAGCAAGGGTGGACGCGGCAATACGGGCCGTATCACAACACGCCACCAGGGCGGCGGTGTGAAGCAGAAGTACCGGATCATCGACTTCAAGCGCAACAAGGACGGCGTTATCGGAAATGTTGCGGCAATCGAATACGATCCGAACCGTAATGCAAACATCGCTCTGATTCACTATGTAGACGGTGAGAAGCGCTACATCATCGCTCCGCAGCAGCTGGAAGTCGGCAGCAAGATCATCTCCGGTGTATCCGCAGATATCAAAGTCGGCAATGCGATGGAACTGAGAAACATCCCCGAAGGTACCTTCGTTCACTGCGTTGAACTGGTTCCTGGCAAGGGGGGCCAGATGGCAAGAGCTGCAGGCTGCTCCGCACAGATCCTCGGCTTCGACGGCCCGTACGCAACACTGCGTCTGTCGTCCGGTGAAGTCCGCAAGGTACGCAACAACTGCCGTGCAACCATCGGTGTTGTCGGCAACGAAGACTTCTCCCTCATCAACTGGGGTAAGGCAGGACGTATGCGCTGGAAGGGCGTTCGCCCGACCGTCAGAGGTTCCGCAATGAACCCGGTAGACCATCCGCATGGTGGTGGTGAAGGTAAGACCCCGATCGGACGTAAGAGCCCGATGACACCTTGGGGTAAGAAAGCAATGGGTGTTAAGACCCGCAAGCATAAGAAAGCATCGAACGCGCTCATTATGACGCGCCGCAACGGTAAATAACTGAAAGGAGAAGATAGAAATGTCAAGAAGCGTTAAGAAGGGCCCTTTCTGTGATGCGAGCCTTCTGAAAAAGGTTGAAGCACAGAATGCGGCGAACAAAAAAGAAGTTATCAAGACATGGTCCCGCCGTTCAGTCATTTATCCGAGTTTCGTAGAACATACCTTCGCGGTATACAACGGCAAGGAACACGTGCCTGTCTACGTGACGGAAGATATGGTCGGTCATAAGCTCGGCGAGTTCGTTCAGACCCGCCGGTTCGGCGGACATGGTTCCGACAAGGACAAGTCATAAGAGAGGAGATTGAAAGATGGACGTTAAAGCAACCGCAAAGACTGTTCGCGTAACTCCTCGCAAGGCTCGTCTTGTGCTGGACAACATCCGCGGAAAGAATGTTGATGAAGCACTCGCAATGCTCGAGTTCACACCGAACCAGGCCGCAAGTGCAATCGCGAAAGTCGTAAAGAGCGCCGCAGCGAATGCGGAGCACAACTACCAGCTCAACCGCGATGAGCTGTTCATCAAAACATGTTATGCAGACGAGGGTCTCGTCATGAAGCGCTGGATGCCCCGCGCAAAGGGCAGCGCTTCCCAGATTCTCAAGAGAACGAGCCACATCACAGTTGTGGTATCGGATGGTAAGTAAGGAGGAAGATCGAACGTATGGGACAGAAAGTAAGCCCGATCGGCATGCGAGTAGGCGTCATCCGTGACTGGGAGTCCAGATGGTACGCAGAAAAAGCTGATTTTGGAGATCTTCTGAATGAAGATGTCAAAATCCGTCAGTTTATTGAGAAGAAGCTGAAAGATGCTTATGTCAGCCGTGTAGAAATCGAACGCACCGGCAAGAAGGACTGCAAGATTGTCATTCGCTGTGCGCGTCCGGGTGCTGCGGCAGGCAAAGATGACAAGGGCAAAGACAAGATGGATGCCCTTAAGAAGGAACTGATCAAGCTGACTGGTGACAAGGCGGTCAAAGTTGATGTTGTCGCTGTTGCCAATCCGGATCTCGATGCGCACCTGGTTGCACGCAAGATCTGCGAGCAGCTCGAAGCACGTCAGTCCTTCCGTATTGCCCAGAAGAAGGCAATCCAGCAGACAATGCGCTCCGGCGCAAAGGGCATCAAGACCCTGTCTTCCGGCAGACTCGGCGGCGCAGAAATCGCGCGTAAGGAAGGATACTCTCAGGGTGTCGTTCCTCTGCACACACTGCGTTCCGATATCGACTATGCCAGTGATGAAGCTCACACCACATACGGTAAGATCGGCGTAAAAGTCTGGATCTGCCGTGGTGAAGTTCTCCCTGGAAAGATGGTTGAAGAACCGAAAGCTCCGGAAGGACGTTTCAACAGAGACCGCAGAGGCGGACGCGGAGGCCGCGGCAATGACCGTCGTGGTTACCGTGGTGACCGCCGCAGCGCAGGCGCGGCTGCACAGGCAGCTCCGGCCAAACCGGCAACCCCAGAGGCTGCTGCTCCTGCCGAAGGAGGTAATGAGTAATTATGTTAATGCCGAATCGAGTAAAGTACAGAAGACCTCATCGGATCAGCTATGAAGGCCGTGCAAAAGCCGGACGTGAAATCACATTCGGTGAATATGGTCTCGTAGCCGATGAAGGTGCTTATGTTTCCAGCAACCAGCTGGAGGCAGCCCGTGTTGCGATGACTCGTTACATGGATCGTACCGGTAAGGTATGGATCAAAGTATTCCCGCAGCTTGCTAAAACCAAGAAGCCGCTGGAAGTTCGAATGGGTTCCGGTAAAGGTGCTCCGGATCACTGGGTAGCAGTGGTTCAGCCTGGCCGCGTTCTGTTCGAAATCGCAGGTGTCCCGGAAGAAGTAGCTCGTGAAGCGCTCCGCCTTGGAGCTCACAAGCTCTGCGTCAAGACACGCTTTGCGAAGAAGGGCGAGGTGAAGTAGTCATGAATGTTAAAGAAATCAGAGATATGAGCAATGAAGAACTCGTCAAGGAAGTTTCTTCCCTGAGCGAGGAGCTCTATAACCTGCGTTTCCAGCAGGCTACCGGTTCTCTTGAGAATCCCGCCCGGATCAAAGACATCCGCAAGACGATCGCCCGCATCAAGACAGTTCAGACCGAGCGTGCAAACGCTGCGGAGCAGAACTAAGGAGGACATGAGGAATGAGTGAAAGAAACAGCCGTAAGGTATTACGCGGTACCGTCGTGTCCGACAAGATGGACAAGACGATCGTTGTAGAGATTACAACAACACACAGTCATCCGCTCTATGGAAGACAGGTAAAGTATTCAACAAAGTTCAAGGCTCATGATGAGAACAACGAAGCGAAGGTCGGAGATATTGTCGAGGTTATGGAAACCCGTCCGCTGTCCCGCGACAAGCACTTCCGTCTGGTCCGCATCATCGAGAAAGCAGTAATTCTGTAAGCACGAAAGGAGAAAGTCAATGATTCAGAATGAGACAAGATTGAAGGTCGCTGACAATACCGGTGCTAAGGAATTGCTGGTGATCCGCTGCCTCGGCGGTTCGCGCCGCAAGAGCGCAAACATCGGCGATGTCGTTGTCTGCAGCGTCAAGTCCGCGATCCCCAACGGCTCTGTCAAGCAGGGTCAGGTAGTTAAGGCGGTTATCGTCCGTACTGCGTACGGCGTATCCCGTCCCAACGGCTCCTACATCAAGTTCGATGAGAACGCAGCCGTCATTATTAAAGAAGACAACACCCCGCAGGGAACCCGTATCTTCGGCCCGGTCGCACGTGAACTTCGTGACAAGGGCTACATGAAGATCGTATCCCTGGCGCCGGAGGTCTTATAAGGAGAAGCCCATGAAGATTAAAACAGGTGATATGGTAAAGGTCATCAGCGGCCATTACAAAGGAACAACCGGTGAAGTCAAGGCGGTTTCCCCGAAGACAAACAAGATCATTGTCGAAGGTGTAAACCTCGTCAAGAAGTCTCTGAAGCCGACACAGGCAAATCCGGAAGGCGGAATCTCAGAGCATGAGGCTCCGATCGATGCCTCCAACGTTGTGTTCTACGACACAAAGGCAAAGAGCGCAGTCAAGCTCGGTTCCAAAGTCAACGAAAAAGGCAAGAAGGTCCGTATCAACAAGAAGACCGGAAAAGAGATCAAGGAGGCTAAGAAGTAATGAATCGTCTGTTACAGAAATATAACGAAACCGTTAAGCCTTCTCTGATCAAGGAGTTCGGTTATACAACACCGATGCAGTGCCCGAAGATCGAGAAAGTTGTCATCAACCTCGGCGTTGGTGATGCGATCACAAACCCGAAGGCACTGGAAGAGGCAGTTGCTGAACTGACACAGATTGCCGGTCAGAAGCCGGTCATCACAAAGGCTAAGAAGTCCATCGCGAACTTCAAGCTTCGTGAAGGCATGCAGATTGGTACGAAGGTAACCCTTCGCGGCGAACGCATGTATGAGTTCCTCGACAAGCTGTTCAATATTTCCCTGCCGCGTGTCCGTGACTTCCACGGCGTATCCGCTACCGCATTCGACGGACGCGGAAACTACACACTGGGCGTCAAGGAACAGCTGATCTTCCCGGAAATCAACTTCGATAAGGTCAACAAGGTCAGAGGTATGGACATCGTCATCGTCACAAGTGCCAACACAAACAAGGAAGCGTATGCGCTGCTCTCTCAGATGGGCATGCCGTTCGCAAAGAAGGAGGCTTAATTTATGGCAAAGACATCTCAGAAGGTCAGACAGAGCCGTCCTGCTAAGTATTCCACACGGGAATACACCCGCTGCGAACGGTGCGGCCGTCCGCATTCCGTATTAAGAAAGTACAAAGTTTGCCGTATCTGCTTCAGAGAACTGGCATACAAAGGCCAGATCCCGGGCGTCAAGAAGGCAAGCTGGTAAGGATTGGAGGAGATTGAACTATGAATATGACAGATCCTATCGCCGATATGCTTACCAGAATCCGCAACGGTATGCAGGCAAAAATGGACACCGTTGACGTTGTCCCGGTATCCAAGGTCAAGACAGAGCTTGCACGTATCCTCAAGGAAGAGGGCTACATTGCAAAGTACGAAATCAGCGGTGAAGGCATCGAAAAGAAGATGACCATCACTCTGAAATACGGCGCTGACAAGCGTCCGGTCATCACAGGCATCAAGCGTATTTCCAAGCCGGGCCTCCGTGTCTACACGAAGGGCGACAATGTTCCGAAGGTCCTCAATGGTCTCGGAATCGCCATCATCTCCACATCCAACGGAATGATGACAGACAAGGAAGCACGCAAGCTGCACGCAGGCGGCGAAGTAGTCGCTTACGTCTGGTAAATACGTAAAGAAAGGAAAGAACAATGTCACGTATCGGTAATAAGCTGATTACCATTCCTGCAGGCGTCGAAGTAACCGTCGCTGAAGGGAATGAGGTGACGGTAAAAGGTCCTAAGGGAACTCTCACAAGAAAGTTCTCCCCGCTTATGGGTATTGAAGTTAAGGACGGCACCGTTACAGTCACCCGTCCTAACGAGGACAAGCACACCAAACAGCTCCACGGCACGACCCGTGCCCTGATCGCAACCATGATTGAAGGCTGCGAAAAGAACTACACAAAAGTACTGCAGATCATCGGTATTGGTTACCGTGCTGCAATCGCCGGCAACAAGCTCACAATGAACCTGGGTTATTCTCACCCGATCGAGATGGAAATCCCGTCCGATGTCAAAGTTGAGTGCCCGGACGCAACAACGATCACCGTTACAGGTATCGACAAACAGCGCGTCGGTGAGTTTGCCGCAAATGTTAGAGCGAAGCGTAAGCCGGAACCTTACGGAGGAAAGGGTGTTCGTTACAAGGACGAGCATGTACGCCGTAAGGAAGGTAAGACAGCTGCGGCTAAGAAGTAATGGGAAGGAGAGAGTACAATGCTGAAGAAGACAAGAAAAAATGAAGAACGTCAGCGCAGACATAAGCGTGTGCGCCGGGTTGTCAGCGGAACTCCCGACTGCCCGAGACTGAATGTATTCCGTTCCAACAAGCAGATCTATGCGCAGATCGTAGACGACACAACCGGAAAGACCCTTGCGGCTTCCAGTTCGGTTGATCTCAAGCTTGAAAACGGAGGCAATGTTGAAGCAGCCAAGAAGGTTGGCGCAGACATTGCGAACAAGTGCAAAGAACTGAAAATTGAATCCGTCCGGTTCGACCGCGGCGGCTATGTCTATCACGGAAGAGTCCAGGCGCTGGCTGACGCAGCCCGCGAAGCAGGACTGAAATTCTAAGGGGGGAAGGAGAATACAATGGCTAACGAAGGAAAGAAACCGTTCAGAAGACCTCGCGAACCGAAAGAGTTCGATGATGTAGTAGTCTCCATTAACCGCGTTTCCAAGACCGTGAAAGGCGGACGCCGTATGCGTTTTGCGGCACTGGTTGTGATCGGTGATCACAAGGGCCGTATCGGATTCGGCATGGGGAAAGCAGCAGAAGTTCCTGATGCAATTAAAAAGGCAAACGAAGCCGCAAACAAAAACGTATTCCGTGTACAGCTGGTTGAGAACAACCGTACTGTACCGTCCAACGCAATTGGCAAGCACGGCGCAACATCTGTTGTTCTGAAGCCTGCTGCTCCGGGTACCGGAGTTATCGCCGGCGGTGCTGTCCGCTCGATCCTCGAGCTGGCAGGTGTCAGCGATGTTCTGTCCAAGGTGATTGGAAGCCGTACATCCGTAAACGTTGTCTATGCGACACTGGATGCTCTGGCAAAGATGCGTACCGTTGACGATGTAGCGAAGCTGCGTGAAAAGAAAGTCAACGAGATTCGCTAAGGAGGACTCGCATGAAACTGAATGAACTGAAAGCAACGGAAGGTGCCCGTTTCGTCTCCAAGCGCATTGGACGCGGACAGGGTTCCGGAAACGGTAAAACGTCCGGCAAAGGACAGAAGGGACAGAATTCGAGAAGCGGCGGAGGTGTTGCAATCGGATTTGAAGGCGGCCAGACTCCTGCCTTCAAGCGGTTCCCGAAGCGCGGTTTCACAAACATGAACCGCAAGGAATATGCGATCGTAAATGTTGAAGACCTCAACAAGTTCGATGATGGCGTAACTGTTGATTACGAAGCTCTGAAGGCTGCAGGTCTGGTGAAGAAGCAGCTCGACGGTGTCAAAGTTCTCGGCAGAGGTGCTCTTGAAAAGAAGCTCACTGTCAAGGCAGTGAAGTTCTCTGAATCGGCTAAGAAAGCCATCGAAGCAGCAGGCGGAACAGCCGAGGTGCTGTAATATGATGCAGATGTTCGCCAGCCTGTTCAAAAACAAGGACATTCGCAAGAAGATCCTGTTTACTCTGGGCATGCTGTTGATCTATCGCATCGGTTCCGCCATCCCTGTTCCGGGAGTGGATGCACAGAAGCTCGCGGCACAGGTAGCGGATAACTCGATCCTGAGCATGATGAATCTTCTCGGAGGCGGCGCTTTCGAGAAGATGTCCGTGTTCGCACTCGGTGTTACTCCGTATATCACCTCCAGCATTATTATTCAGCTGTTAAGCATGGACGTCATTCCGGCTCTGGCCGAGATGGCAAAGTCCGGACAGACCGGCAGAACCAAGATGGACCGCATTACGCGGTACCTCGCGGTATGTCTGGCATTCGTACAGGCGTTCTCCATGGTATATGGATTTGACCGTCAGTATGGAATTCTGGTAAGCACCGGTTTATCCAGTTACCTGTTTACAGCGACGATCCTCACAGCAGGCACACAGTTCCTGATCTGGCTGGGCGACCGTATCAGCATGTTCGGAATCGGCAACGGTATCTCGATCATTATCTTCGCAGGTATCGTATCCAACATGCCGGCACAGTTTGTACAGGTCTGGAATATCTCTGTTGGAGGAGCGGAAGCAGGAGCGATGTTCAGCGGCATACTGCAGTTTGTACTGTACTGTGTGCTGTATCTCCTCATCATCATTGGGGTTATTATCATGGAAACCGCGGTTCGTAAGATCCCGATCCAGTACACCTCAAGCTCCAATGTAAGAGGGAATGGTGATATTACGTATCTGCCGTTCAAAATCAATTCCGCATCTGTGATTCCGGTCATCTTCGCATCCGCAATCATGACCGCACCGCAGATCATCCTGAGTTTTATCAACCAGGATGTATATCAGAAGGTAAGCAGCTTCCTGAGTGTACAGAAACCGATCGGACTTGCGATCTACGCAGTTCTGACATTCCTGTTCACATTCTTCTATACAGACCTTCAGGTAGACCCGGACAAGATCGCGGAAAATCTTGGTAAATCCGGCGCTTACATCCCAGGTATCCGGCCTGGTACAGAAACCAGAACCTATCTCAGAAAGGTTCTGAACCGGATTACAGTTCTCGGTGCTACAGCCCTGACCCTGATTGCTGTTATTCCGTATCTTCTGCCGATGCTCATCACATCGCTTCCGAGCAGTGTGAGCCTGGGCGGAACCGGAATCATCATCGTTGTCGGTGTCGCTATGGAAACCATAGCCCAGCTGAAGGGACAGTTAACTCAGAAACAGTATCACGGATTCCTGAAATAATAAGAAAAGGACGGAAACTATGAACATTCTGATTATGGGTCCTGCCGGAGCCGGCAAGGGCACGATGTCTGATCTCATCATCAAAGAGTATGACATTCCGCATATCTCTACCGGAGATATGCTCAGAGAGAACGTACGTAACAACACAGAACTCGGACAGCAGGCAAAGGAATTCATGAATGCCGGCAAGCTGGTACCGGATGAGCTGATCAACGCAATGGTCGAGAAACGGCTGCTGGAGCCGGACTGCCAGAAGGGTTACCTTCTTGACGGATTCCCCCGCACGCTGGTTCAGGCCAAGGCGTTTGAGGAAATGGCTGAACGCATCGGGAAACCGGTTGAGTCAGTACTGGCGCTTGAGGTCGGGTTCGACACTCTGGTTGACCGCATCACCGGCAGACGTATCTGCCCGAAATGCGGTTCCATCTATCACGTGCGCAATAAACCGAGCCGGACAGAAGGCATCTGCGACGAGTGCGGCAGTGAACTGCAGCAGCGCAAGGATGATACTGTTGAGCAGCTGAAGGTACGCATGGACGAGTATGACGCAAAGACTGCGCCGATCATCGAATACTTCGAACCGAAAGGCGTTGTCAATCACATCGATGCTTCGAAAAATGCAAATGCAACATTTGCGCAGGTGAAAGAGGCATTAGGAAAGGTTGCGTAACAGTACCGGTGCGGGTATGATATACGTCGTGCCCGCACCAGGCACTGATTATTGAGAAAGAGAGATTTAATGGGAAAACAGGACGTCATTGAAATGGACGGAGTTGTTGAAGAAACACTTCCTAACGCTAACTTTAAGGTGAAGCTTCAGAATGGAATGGAGATCCGAGCCCACGTTGCTGGTAAAATCCGTATGAACTACATTCGCATTTTACCGGGAGACCGGGTCACCGTTGAAATTTCACCCTACGACTTAACACGTGGGCGAATTACTTATCGACACAAGTAACACAAGGAGGGCACTTATCATGAAAGTAAGACCGTCAGTTAAACCTATTTGCGACAAGTGCAGAGTGATCAAGCGCAAGGGCGTTGTAATGGTCATCTGCGAAAACCCTAAGCATAAGCAGAGACAGGGTTAATCAGGAGGAGAAAAACACATATGGCACGTTTTGCTGGTGTGGATATTCCGAATAACAAGCGTATCGTAATATCCCTTACCTATATTTATGGAATCGGTGCATCTACCGCTTCCAAGATCCTCAAAGAGTGCGGTATCAGTGAGGATATCCGTACAAAGGATCTGACCACCGATCAGGAAAATGCGATCCGTCAGAAGATCGATGAGATCAAGACGGAAGGTGATCTGCGCCGTGAGCGCGCGCTGAATGTCAAGCGTCTGATGGAAATCGGATGCTACAGAGGTATGCGTCATCGCCGCAGCCTCCCTGTCAGAGGCCAGCGCACCCGTACGAATGCCCGTACACGTAAAGGACCGCGTCGTACTGTCGCGAATAAGAAGAAGTAAGGAGGTCGGAATAAGCAATGGCTAAGAATACAAAAAAGACCGCGAAAACCGCCGGCCGTAAGAAGAAGATCAAACGCAATATAGTGAAGGGTGTTGCACACATCCATTCCACGTTCAATAACACAATCGTTTCCATCGCTGATGAGAACGGAAATGTTATTTCCTGGAGCTCCGCAGGCGCACTTGGATACAAGGGCAGCCGTAAGAGCACTCCGTACGTTGCACAGCTCTGTGCTGAAGCTGCCGGCAAGGCTGCTGTACAGCAGGGTCTGAAGACTGTAGAAGTTAATGTTAAGGGTCCGGGTCCCGGACGTGAAGCAGCTGTCAGAGCGCTTTCCGTAGCCGGTCTCGACATCACTGCAATTAATGATGTCACTCCGATCCCTCATAACGGATGCCGCCCGCCGAAGAGGCCGCGTGGTTAATTTATCAATGGAGGATGACTGATGCAGAAGTTTGAACGCGCCGAGTTTGAAGTAGCAGAATATGTAGAATCTGAAAACTATGGAAAGTTTATCCTTTCTCCGCTTGAGAGAGGATTTGGAACAACAATCGGGAATGCGCTGCGCAGAGTCCTGCTGTCTTCCCTTCCGGGAGCCGCGATTTTCTCCATTAAGGTTGATGGAGTATATCATGAATTCACCACAATCCCGGGAGTTCGTGAAGATGTATCCATGATCATCCTGCAGCTGAAGCAGCTGATCATGAAAATCGACGATGATGATGTATATAACCTGCAGATCTCCGCAAAGGGACCGTGCACCGTCACAGCAGGTGATATCATCTGCCCGACCGGCGTTGAGGTTCTGAACAAGGATCTTGAGATTGCACATCTGGAAAAGGGTGCTTCTCTGGAGATGGAACTCAAGGCAAAGAACGGCCGCGGTTATGTCGGAAGCGATGTGAATAAGCACAACAACCAGGGCAGTTCACAGGGAATCGGCACGGTTTTCACCGATTCGATCTATACACCGGTTACCAAGGTGGCATATGCGGTAGAACCGACCCGTGTCGGCCAGGATACCAAGTATGATGAACTGACCATGGAAGTATGGACAGACGGATCCATCAATCCGCAGAAGGCGCTGGCAGCAGCGGCGCGGATCCTGATTGACCATCTGGACATCATCGCCGGAATCAATGAAGATGTTCTCTCCATGGAGAATGTCATCAACGAAGGCAGCGCAGAAGCACCGAACAAGGGACAGCAGCTGATGATTGAGGATCTCGATCTCTCCGTTCGTTCCTACAACTGCCTCAAGCGCGCCGGCATTCAGACCGTCGACGAACTGACTCAGAAAACCGAGGATGAGATGATGAGAGTCCGTAACCTCGGAAAGAAATCCTTGAAAGAGGTAAAGGACAAGCTCATTGAACTTGGTATGGGCTTCCGGTCCTTCGAATAAACAGGAGGAATACAACATGTGGAATCGTAAATTCGGCAGAACTGCGGATCACCGCAAGGCGATGCTGAGAAACCTCGCTACTTCCGTAATCATGTATGGAAAAGTCGAGACAACATACGCCAAGGCAATGGACATGCGTTCTGTTGTTGATGAACTGATCACACTTGGCAAAAAGGGTGATCTCGCTGCCCGCAGACAGGCCGCTGCATTCGTCCGTGATGTATATGCGGATGAAAAGACACGCCAGAGTGTTCTGCAGAAGCTGTTCGACGAAGTTGCACCGAAGTATGCTGACCGCAACGGTGGTTACACACGTGTCACAAAGACAGGTGTCCGCCGCGGTGACGCTGCTCCGATGGCTACCATCGAACTGGTATAAGCAATCGTTCAAAAGTCATGTATCAATTGGTGCATGACTTTTTTCTTGACCAGGGAAAGAACCGTCTGGACCCGGAAACCGCCGAGACAGAACGAACCCTATATGGATTCTCTGACTGCATAATATGCAACGAAACCGCAAAAGTTATATATAATAACGGCATCGGGGATTAAATGATTTTTTTCTCCGGCTGTCTATGCTGAAGAAACTGCTTGATGAATTGCTGCTGAGAGAAGATCTTGCGGAATTCCAAAACGAAATCAATGAAGAAAACCGGATCGCGCTGTCCATGCTTGCGTATTCCGGCATTTTGCTTGGTATTGTGAATCTGGTGACGCAGGCGGTCGTACGCCGTTCGATCCTGCCGCCGATGTACAGCTTCATCATGCCGGGTTTCTTTCTGCTTCTGATTCTTGCGGACCGCTTCCTGATTCCGCAGGACTATTCACATTCCACCATCATTCTTTACATTACCGAAGCACTTGTCCTTGGCATCTCGGTTGCCCTTGGTACGGTATTTGACCCGAGTCATCAGGCAACGACAATCCTGCTTCTGCTTCTTTTCCTGCCTGCGTTTATCATGGATAAACCGCTGCGCTCTACGGCAATGCTTGGCTTCTGGTGTGTTGTCTTTCTCGTTTCCTGCTGGAAGGTCAAGCCATCTTATCTGTTCCGTACGGATGCGGTACACATTCTGGAGTTCTATCTTGCATCGATCATTCTGACCCAGGTTATCATGCGCCTGCGCTTTATTTCCCTGCGTAAGGAAAAAGAAGCACGCTATGCCCTTGAACATGATTCCCAGACCGGTATCTATTCGAGAAACGCACTGACAAAGTATGCGCCGAAGTATTTCGGCCATTCGATCTTTGTTCTCATCGGTGTCATGGAGGAACTCATCATGTTCAGTGATTTCTACGGTCATGATATCGCCAATGAACTGATGAAGCTGTTTGCCGAAAAACTCGTGCGGGAGTTTGGAACAGAAGATACGTATCGTTACCGGGGGAACGAGTTCCTCTGTGTCTTTCAGGGCGATGAGCAGACCTGTCTTCAAAAGATTGAACAGATCCGGAATGAGCTTGAATCATTTACGTTCCATGATATGAACGTTCCGGTTACTGCCTCCTTTGGTTATGTGAATGGGATCCCGAACGACTCACAGATGATGCGTGATATGGTTCAGCTTGCGGATATCTATCTCCATCAGGCTTCCAAAAAGGGCAGGTACGAGACCATCGGCGGAACCTTTGATGAACAGAGTCTTCGCAATGCGATCGTCGACTCGAATATCTCACTCCATGCCGAGTCCTATGAAATCAATCCGCTGACCGGGCTTCCCGGTATGAGCTATTTCACGCTGCACGCAACCGAACTGCTCAACACCGTTGTAAACATTGAGCGAAGGCCAATGATCGGCTATGTCAAGCTGATGCGGATGCGCCAGTTCAACAACAAGTTTGGCTACGCAAGCGGTGATGCCCTGATCGCGGATGTCGCAAAGCTGCTGGTCTCCGCATTTGAACACCGTTCGGTATCTTATATTACCGCCGGCCAGTTCTGTGTCATGGGATATAAAGATGAAGCGGAAAAGGGAATCCAGGAAGTCAATGACATCCTTGAAACGTATAAGCCCGGCTTTCAGATCTACATCATTGCCGGCTTTGCGGAATATACCGGAAGTGAAAGCGTAATTTCCCTGCTTGACCGTGCCAAGATTGCCGAGAATGAGATCCGCCGCAAGAAAGAGCGCATCTGTTTCTTTGATGCCCAGATGGAAGAGGATAATACCTTCCGTCAGTACATCATCAATCATGTCGATGAGGCAATCGAGAATGAATACCTGAAGGTTTACTATCAGCCGATCGCAAGAGCTCTGACCGGTGAAGTATGCAACGAGGAGGCACTTTCCCGCTGGCAGGATCCGAAATACGGCTTCCTTGCGCCGTATCGGTTTGTACCGCTTCTTGAAGATGCGGCCTTGATGTACAAGGTCAACCTCTATGTTGTAAGCAAGGTCCTTGAAGGGTTTAAGGAACGGGAACAGCGCGGGGTTCCGATCTGTCCGGTATCCGTGAACCTTTCCCGCAGTGACTTTGAACAGTGTGACATGGTTGCCGGTGTTACCTCGCTTGTGGATGAATCCGGCTATCCGCACTCAATGATCAAGATTGAAATCACGGAATCCGCATTTATGGATGATGTGGAACTGCTGAAGCGGGAGGTTGCCCGCTTCCGTGAAAACGGCTTTGAAGTCTGGCTGGATGACTTTGGCAGTGAATATTCGACTCTGAACCTGCTTCAGGAGATCGATTTTGACCTGCTTAAGATCGATATGCAGTTCATGAAGAACTTCTCCACAACCGGAAAGAACTACATCATCATCTCCGATATCATTGATATGGCAAAGCGGATGGGAATCACCACCCTGATTGAAGGCATTGAGACGAAAGAACATTATGAGGCTCTGCAGCGGCTTGGCTGTGAGAAGATTCAGGGTTATTACTTCAACAAGCCAAATCCTCAGGAATACATCATTGAACGGGCAGTCAGCGGAACCGGTCTGAAGTTTGAAGATCCGGATGCCTCGCTCTACTATGAAGCGATCGGCAGAATCGATCTGCATAAGCCTTCCAATGATCCGCTCTCCTCAGATGTCGAAGTCGGGAATGAGCTTTCAACATCGATCCTGGAATGGAAGGACGGGGACTTCAACTGCCTGACCGCTACCGCTACCTTCCACCGGATGCTTGTTTCGCTTGGCTGGCTCAGTGAAGATCTGAACCAGACGCATCTGAAGAACGTTCCGGAGAATATGAATGCCGCAGCTTCCAAATGCAATGAAATCGGAAAACGATTCGGCATCAGTGTGGATCACATGGGACGGCATTACACGATTTATCTGAGACGGATCTCTCCGTATGAATACAAAGGCGCAAGGGCACTGCTTGCCTTCATCATTCAGAACCAGTCCGCTTAACAGACAGGAGCCATTCTGCAATATCGGTTCCTGGTTTTTCTCATGTCCAGTGAATGGTGCATACTCTGCCATTCGTTGCCACAAGCAGTTGGAAATGCATTATCATTAATACAGAAGATCACAGTTGAAGGGAGAACATATGAAATATAATTACTGTCCGATCTGCGGGGAAGAACTTCCGCCGCATCATCTTGGCAAGCTCTGCAAAAACTGCTCCAAAAAGGAATTCAAGAAAAAAGCGATTCGTACCGTGGTCCTGACAGGAGTCGCTGTGGGACTTGGAGTCGGGGCATACTACTATGTAAAGCACCATAAGAAACAGACGATTGAAACCGCACAGAAGCTTGCGTCAATGGCACTGGCCTATGAAGCAAAGAAGCTCGCAAATAATAAAGACGCGCTGCTTGAAGTTGTGCGGAACGCCGGGAAAACACTGGCATCGAAATAGTATCTGAGGAAAGAGGTTAGAGAGGAAGCCTCTTTTTCTGTTGGGTCACAGGAAAGATTAAAACGTATAATACCAAGTGACAGACAAACGTTGCATTACAACGGAGGGAAAGTGACATGAGGAAATCCATTATAAAGAAGTGGTTAGCCGTTCTGGCCGGCACGGCACTTCTGCTTGGCGGCTGTAAACAGTATGTGCCGCCCGCAGAAACACCAGTGCCTTCACCGGAAGAAACTGCAGAGACGGCCTCTGAAACGAATGGAGATATCGTAATTCTTTACACGAGTGACATTCATTGTGGAATTAAAGATGGCATGGGACTCGAAAGTCTTGTGGATCTTCGGAAAAAGCTGGAAGACAACGGAACGGTGACGATTCTTGTTGATAACGGTGATGCGGTTCAGGGAGATGCGATCGGCACCATCTCCAAGGGAGACTCGATTATCAAGGTCATGAATGAAGCGGATTATGATATCGCAATTCCCGGCAACCATGAATTTGACTATGGCATGGATGAGTTCATGGCACTTACCGAAAAAGCAGATTTCCCTTATATCAGCTGCAATTTTACGCATAACGGAGAACTTGTTTTTGAACCGTATCTGATCAAAGAAGCGGGCGGAAAGAAGATTGCTTTTATCGGTGCTACAACACCGACAACACTGACCAATTCTTCGCCGGATCATTTTAAGGATGAAAACGGGAACTTCGTATATGACTTTCTGTACGATGATACCTGCGATAAGCTGGTCAATGCCATTCAGGGATATGTAGACGAAGTACGCGGGAAAGGGGCTGACTATGTGATTCTTCTGGCGCATATCGGAAACAAAGAAGTCGACTATCCGTTCAATTTCCAGACGATCATCGAACGGACATCCGGTATCGATGCGGTGCTTGACGGTCACAGCCATGACACCGATCAGGTGAAGATGAACAATAAAGATGGTGTACCAACCATTCGGAGCGCCTGCGGAACCAAGATGGAGGCAATCGGTTATTTACAGATTCCGGCCGATGATTCGGGCCTGCAGTTCGGACTGATGAGCTGGCACAATGATGAGACGGTTCCGGTTCTGTTCCATCTTCATAATTCGTTGACTGATGTGATTAATACGGAATATGAGGGACTTGAGAATTCACTGAAAGAGAAAATCGGAGAAACGCCGTATGATCTGCTGATTACCGATCCGGAAAAGAAAGGTACCGACGGGAAGAGTATCCGTATCGTCCGCAGCCAGGAGACAAATCTTGGCGATCTGATCTGCGATGCGATCAAGGAAGAAACAGAAGCCCAGATCGTCATGTATAACGGAGGAGGCATCCGTGATTCAATCAAAGCGGGTGATATTACCTATGGCGATATCATGCGTGTTATGCCGTTTACAAACGATATCTGTGTTTCCGAGGTTACTGGGCAGCAGGTTCTGGATGCGCTGGAGTGGGGAGCAGCCTATGTTCCGGGGGAAAACGGCGGCTTCATGCAGGTAGCCGGACTCACGTATGAGATCCATGCGGATATTCCTTCTTCCTGTTCCATTGATACACAGGGAATGTTTGCGTCGGTGGATGGTGAATACCGTGTCAAAAATGTTACGGTCGGCGGGGAACCGCTGGATCTGAACAAGAAATATACCGTTGCCGGAAATGATTTCATTATGAAAAAGGACGGGAACGGATACACGATGTTCAGGGAAGAAGATGTTGTGCAGGATCAGATCAAGATGGACAACAAGGCACTGATGGACTATCTGCAGAACACCCTGAACGGAGTCGTTCCGGAGAAGTATTCGAATCCATACGGAGACGGAAGGATCGTCATTACCGGAGTGGAGTGATCCACAGCCGGAACCGAAAACAGAATGAGGGACTGTGGTGCTTTGGAACATTACAGTCCCTTTTGTATGAGAGAGACGAATGCTGGGCATCGGATACGGGATGCTGTACAAACCGCTTTTAAACGGACTACCATAAAACCATGACGGAAATGAAACGGCATGTCGGGATATGCACTCTGAGCACCGGATTCAACTATGGCTCATGCCTGCAGGCATATGCCCTGAAACGTACACTTGAACAGCTTGGCTATACTGCCGAGGTTTATCGCCTTTCCGGAAGTTTTATTCCGGACCGCGATGCGCGAAGAGGGAAGATTTTCATCATGCGTGTCCGTTCGTTTCTTTATCAGCGGGATCAGGCAGTTCCGCCTGGTGCTCCGCTCAATCGTTCAAAGCGGACCATTTCGCTGTTCCATGAGTTCTATGTTCATATCCTGCGTCCGGAAACCGTAAGCTGGAAGGAACTGCGAACGCGTGCCCGTCTTCCGCACTATGCAGGGTTCCTTTGCGGCAGTGATCAGATCTGGAAAGCGAACGCATCCTACGTGGATCCGCTGTATTATCTTCGTTTTGCACCAGAGAATAAACGGATCGCTTTTGCGCCAAGCTTTGGAAACGAATCGATTCCGTCCTGGAACGAGCCGATCATAAAACGTTGGGTCCGTGATATTCCGTATCTCTCGGTACGGGAGGAATCCGGCCGGGGGCTGATACGAGAACTGACCGGCAGGGAAGCGGAAGTTCTCTTTGATCCGGTATTTCTGCTGACGAAGGAAAACTGGATCGGAGAATTCTCGTTAACGCCTCATCCGGGGAAATACTGTCTGGCCTATTTTCTGAATACGATGAGCGATGCGGCCAAAGAGGTGGCGGAGCAGTATTCCCGAAACGGATATGAAATGATCTCGCTTCCTTATGAACAGACAGATGAAAACATGACTGCTGAAGATGCGGGGCCGTTGGAATTCCTTCGTCTTGTCTATGGAGCGGAAGCGATACTGACTGATTCCTTTCATGCCCTTGCATTCTCAATTCTGTTTCACAAGCCGGTTTATGCGTATCGAAAGCCGGGTGTGTCGGATCTTGATCAGCCAATGCGGCTGATGAATCTTCTTCAAATGCTTGGAATGGAAGACTGTCTGGATCGTAGTACGATGAATCCGCTTCCGATCGATTATGAAACGGCAGATCGGATCATAAATGCGGAACGTCAGAAAGCAGTTGGTTATCTTCTGTCCTCCCTGAAGGCAGTCCGGGAAAATACGCGCAGCCGGTCCAAGGGTTCGATGGCAAGAAGTACAGGAAAATGAATATAATCCCGAGTTTGACAGTTGAATAGAAATGAAACAGCCGTAGCCCTGCATGAATAAAGGGACTACGGCTGATTTTGGTGTTGCGGCGATATTGCGTAGGATTTCTCAGTGTTCCTTTGTTTGTCTGATAATTGAACGG
>JAFWEW010000011.1 GCA_017512725.1 Solobacterium sp. | reverse complement strand
TTATAAGGCTTATTTTAAAGATTTTCGCTATATATACTTAACTACAAATGACAAGGATCCAAAGCGGACCGGCAGCCATTGAAATCCATGCATGTCGGTCAAAATGCAAAAGCGCCAACCATTCATAGGTTGACGCCATTGCGCATAAATAAGCGGTTTATCTTGCGTGCCGACTATCGGATTTGAACCAACGACCTACTCATTACGAATGAGTTGCTCTACCAGCTGAGCTAAGTCGGCATTTACAGCAGGATTATTATAAGCGAACTGTCTTTTGCTTTCAAGAATAGACAAATGCTTGCAGAAAAGAGTTTTTAGAATATGGTAAATGTAAGAGATTTTTAGGATGAAGAAGAGTATCGACAAAAAGGAGCTGTTTTCCAGTGTTCCGGTACCGGAAGCACTGCTGACAATGGCAATTCCAACCATCATCAGTCAGATGATTAATCTGATCTATAACATGGTCGATGCCTTTTTTATCGGGCGCACTGGTAATTCTTACATGATGGCCGCCACATCGATCACTTTGACGATCGTCATGTTAAATATCGCGATGTCCAACCTGTTCGGTATCGGCGGCGGAAGTCTTGTGGCAAGACTGATGGGCAGAGAACAACCGGAGAAAGCCAGACAGGCCAGTGCGTTCAGTCTCTACGGAGCCGCATTGATTGCGGTGACCTATTCATTACTCATCGGTCTGTTTCTGAATTCGATCCTGAGACTGCTTGGCGCATCTGATGCGACAATCGGTTTTGCCCGTTCTTATACAATCATCGTTACAGTGATTGGAACACTTCCTACGGTACTCTCACTGGCAGTGGCACATCTCCTGCGTAATACGGGATATTCCGGTAAAGCAAGCCTGGGTCTCAGTATGGGCGGAATTCTGAACTGCATGCTGGATCCGCTGTTCATGTTTGTGATCCTTCCGAAAGGACAGGAAGTAACGGGAGCTGCGATTGCCACACTGATTTCAAACTGCATCTCCTGTATGTATCTGCTGAATGAATACCGTAAGGCACAGCGTGAAGCACCTCTCAGCATGCGTCTGTCCGACGCAAAGGACCTTGATCCTGCAAATCGAAAGATGATCTTTATGGTCGGCATTCCTTCCGCACTGCTGAACGCATTGTTTGATGTCGCAAATATCTCCGTAAATATTCTTGCGGCAGCACACAGCGATCTGGTATTGGCCGCTATGGGAATCGTCATGAAAGTGGAGCGTATTCCGAATGCCGTTAACATCGGTATCTGTCAGGGAATGTTGCCGATCGTTGCGTTCAACTATGCCTCGGGAAATCATGAACGTATGAAAGAGACGATGCGTACGGCAAGAAATGCGGGACTGATTGTTTCGGTTCTCTGCATTATCATGTTTACGCTGTTTGCGCCGCAGCTCGCAGGTATTTTTCTGAATACATCAACGGGTGATACGGTATCGTCAATGCAGACAATCGCATACGCATCTTCCTTCCTGCACATCCGGTGCTTTGCTTCACCGGTTCAGCTTCTGAACTACCATACCTCATTCTCCATGCAAGCGATGGGCAAAGGGAAAGAAACTCTCCTCCACGCAGTCGTCCGGGAACTGGTGCTCTATATTCCGCTGATGATCGTGCTTGATCGGATGTTTGGAGAGCTGGGTTTAGCAGCTGCGCTTCCGGTAGGAGAAGGGCTTGGGGCAGTATTTGCATTAATGCTGCTAAAACATACGCTGAAACATGAAAAGCCGCAACAGGGCATTTCCTGATGCAGCTTTATTGAAACAGGATTAACGGTTCTGCCGTCTTTCGGAAGAAACCGTTTTTTTATCGTTCAAACAGACGGATCAGCTTTTCCTTAAGCGCTCCGGAATATGGGTGTTCGCGAAGCGGCAGGTTGCCGAATGAAGATCCAATCAGAACCGCAGATGGATGGGTAAACTCACGGAATCCCCATTCGCCATGATAGGCACCCATGCCGGAGTGCGAAACTCCATTGAACGGAACCCCTTTGACCATCATATGCATACATACCTCATTGATACATCCGCCTCCAAACTGCATTCGCATCATTGTTTTCTTTGCCCATGCGATATCTTTTGTAAAGAGATACAGTGCCAGTCCGCGTTCGCGCCGTTCAATGGTATCCAGCAAACGATCAATCTCGCTGTCTTTGAACGGAACAATTGGCAGCAGCGGTGAAAACAGTTCCCGCTGAACGATTTCTTCTGTAATCTCAACGGGATAGATGATTGTCGGAGAATATTTCAGAGTATCGGCATTGCCAAATCCGCCATATAGGATACGGTCACGGTATTGTTCCGCGGTATCGCTGCACTTGTTATATGCGGCTTTTGTAATGAGACGGGGATATTCCGGATTGGAAACCGCATCAGAAGTGATCTGAGCAGTAAACGCATCTTTCAGTTCTCTCAGAAAGTCTTCCGCTACTTCTTCTGCGACAGCGACCTGATTAATGTTGATGCAGATCTGGCCGCTGTTGAGAATCTTAAAGAAGGCAATCTTCCGGGCTGCGTCTTTCAGATCGGCGTCTTTCCGAACCACACACCAGTTTCCGGTTTCCCCACCCAGTTCCAAAGCAACAGGCGTCAGATTCTTTGCGGCTTCTTCCATAACATGGATACCGACTTTCGGAGAGCCGGTATAAAAGATCTTGTCAAACCGCTGCGCAAGACAAAGATCCGCAGCGTCATGCCCGCCGTCAATGACCGTAACGTATTCAGGAGGGAAGGTTTCAGATATCAGACGTTTCAGCAGCTCGGTACAATGTTCGGATTTGGAGCTGGCTTTGATGACAGCGGTATTGCCTCCTGCAATGGAGGCGGTTAATACGCCAAGCGAAAGGAGAATAGGAAAATTGAACGGACTAATGATTAAAGTGACACCATACGGCTTCTTATATACCTTGGTAATAACACTTGGAAAACAGTGAAAACCGCTGAAATGTGTTTCCGGTCTGGCCCACTTTCTTAAACCGCGAATGGTTTCATTGATTTCCAGAATCAGAGAACCGATATCACAGAAATAAGCTTCAAGCGGAGCGCGGCCAAGATCTTCATAAAGTGCCTGTTCCAATTCTTTTTCATGCAGAAGAACCGCTTCTTTCAGCTTTCGGAGCTGTGACAGCCGCCAGCTGATATCCTGAGTAGCTCCGGAACGAAAGTATTCCCGATGGTCCGCTACGATTGCTGAAATATGCTTTTCCATATCCATACTCTGAACCCTCTCTTATGAACATTTGTGTACAACTTCATTATATCGATGCGCCTGAAAAAGGATGAATGCAGGATTGTGTCGGTTGAAGTACGCCCGTTCAGAATTTATAATATCCTACGTCATGGAGTCGTAGCAGAAACGTAGCGCCTGGCCTGCTGTATTCGGCAGGTGACGAGGACCGGGTATTTATCGAAAGATTCGGCGGATGACCCGGAGGCCTGATACGGCCTGAACAATGGGAAAAACCAGTCGGCGACGGCTGAACAGATCCATTCGGTATCCTCCATGATCATTTTCCATGTGAACAGGAGGATATTTTTAATGTGTGGAATTACAGGATTTACGGGCAAGCAGCCGGCGCTGCCATTTTTACTGCAGGGTCTTTCCAAGCTGGAATACCGCGGTTATGACTCTGCCGGCGTAACGCTTGTCAATTCAAAAAAGCTGACAACCTGGAAGACCAAGGGCAGACTGTCGGAGCTGGAGAAACTGCTGGAGAAAGAACTGCCGCAGTCCTGCGGAATCGGACATACCCGCTGGGCAACGCATGGTGTTCCCAGCAACATGAATGCTCATCCGCATATGAATGAAGAGGGAACGATTTCGGTCGTTCATAACGGTATCGTTGAAAACTATGCGGCTCTGAAGGAAGAACTGATTGAGGCGGGATATCGTTTTCATTCGGATACAGACAGTGAAGTAATTGTGCAGATGCTGGATTTCTATTACAAAAAGAAACCGGTCATGAAAGAAGCACTGCAGAAAACGATCCGGCGGCTGGAAGGATCGTATGCTCTCTGCATTACGACAATCTTTGAACCGAATACGATCTATGTCGCGAAGAAAGAAAGTCCGATGGTACTCGGAAGATCGAAGGAAGGAACCTTCTGTGCCAGTGATGCGCCGGCAATGCTCGCCTATACCAAAGAAATACTTCCTCTGCAGGATGGTGAAACCGCGATTCTGAACAAGGATGGATTAGAGGTATTTGATAATAAGGGAAAACCGATCGAACCGAGATATATTACATTCCCGTATGATATCCAGTCCGCACAGAAGGGCGGATATGATTCCTACATGCTGAAGGAGATCCATGAACAGCCCTCAGCGATCCGGGAGACACTGAGAGGACGCTTCCGGGGGAATCAGATCGTTCTTCCAAAGATTGATGAACTGGAGGTCGACTGGAGCAGTATTTACAACACGGTATTCATTGCCTGCGGAACGGCATATCATGCATGCATTTACGCTAATTCGCTGTATCAGCGCTATACCGGAAGGATGAGCTTTGTTATGCCGGCATCCGAGTTCCGTTACTGCGATCCGTCGGTTGATGAACATACATTATGTATCTTCGTATCGCAATCCGGTGAGACGGCGGATACCCTTGCCGCATTGAAGCTTGCGCGGGCAAAAGGGTGTGTCACCGTTTCAGTCGTCAATGTTCTGGGTTCGTCAATCGCACGACAGAGTGACGCAGTGCTTTATACTGCAGCCGGTCCTGAGATCGCAGTTGCAAGTACGAAAGCATATACTACACAGCTGGTTCTGCTCCATGTACTGATTCTGAAACTTGCACAGCTGTACGGTATCCGGGTGAAAGGTATCAGTAAGCTGATCAAAGATCTGAAGCGGCTTCCGGAATTGGTTGAAGAAACCCTGACCAATGATAAAACCGTCAAAAAATATGCAGGCATGCTGAAGAACGAACACGACGCATACTTTATCGGACGTCAGCTGGACTATCCGAGTGCTCTCGAAGGGGCGCTGAAGCTGAAAGAAGTATCCTACGTACATGCCGATGCCTATTATGCCGGTGAACTGAAACATGGTCCGATCGCACTGATTGAAAAGAACACGGTAGTCATTGCGCTGGCAACTCAGCCGGAAATCGCGTCAAAGACGATTTCCAACATCAAGGAGACTGTTGCGCGCGGTGCCCGGGTAATTCTGATCACCGATCAGGATATGGAAGCGAAAGAGTTTAAATATGTGATTCGCATTCCTGATATGGAACCGCAGCTGAGAGTCATCCCTGTCGCAGTTCTGACCCAGCTGATCGCCTATTATGCGGCAAAAGAAAAAGGCTGTGACATTGATAAGCCGCGAAATCTTGCAAAATCGGTAACCGTGGAATAACTGAAAAAGCGGACTGGAAACAGCCCGTTTTTTCAGAAAGGGGTTTTATACATTAATCAGAGATTTCTGATCGGTTTGGAAAGGCAAATCATCAGAAGCAGTAAGCCGCTGGCAAGACGTCCGAACATCATCGGAAATGCAAGCGAAGGGCGAAACTGCATCGTGAAGGCGAGAAAGTCTCCTACTGTATAAGCAGCCATCATTAGATACGCGACATTGACGGTGATTCCCGTGAGATCCAGCCGGCTGAGATTCATCAGTGTTGGAATGTCGTTTGAAGTTGAAAGAAACAGATAGGAAATACTTTCTGTGGTTAGCTTCAAACGTTTTGAGAGACGGATCAGCGGATGCCGCAATGCCCGCTGTATCAGAGAGAATATCGGTAATATCCCTCCGAGAAATACTCCGATTCGCACGATCACAGGATAGATCTCATCCAGCGGAGTAAGCCTTTCAAGGAGAACGATACCTCCGGCATCCTGCCATACAGCGATCGTAAATCCCGCATAGGCTGTCGCTTTAACAAGGAATGCCAGAATGCTGAAGAACTTAATCATCAGATTCTGGAAAAACATCAGACCAATCAGGAGAATAGCGGAAAGCAGTGCAATCGGCCATGTATTCCGAACCATCATTAGAAGAGGCATGCCACAGAACAGCCCGGTCAGAATACAGGCAAAAGGAAGAAAGATGAACGCGACAGTTAGCCCTTTAACAGCTGCTTTCCGTTTGTCTCCCTGTGTATTTGTGAGCGAAAGAGGCACGGCACCTGTCAGTGCGGTTCCAAAGAAAGAGGCCACGATCAGACCGTTATAGACCATGGCATCGGAATCAATGCCAATTTCCTGTGCGAGATACGCACCTCCTGCATCACAGCTGAACAGTATTCCTGCAAACAGAGATGGGTCACAGCCGATCCGAATCAGGAACGGACTGATTGCAGGTCCGATATGACCTGCGATCCATGGCGAAAGTGCCATGAATCCGGTCATGAGCAGAAGAAGTTCGGTAATGACGCCCAGTCCTTCTTTCAGCGCATCACCAAGATGAAATCTGCATCCGAGAATCAAATCCGCTGCCGCGATTCCAAAGAATACGGCAACGGTTAAATTCAGCAGTCGCAAGTTTCTGTGCTTTCTTAATCAGGCGCGGCCTGGTGTATCTTCACTGAAGGGACTGTTGGTATAATTCTCGGATTTGGAAGAAACAAATTTTTCCATCTTCCTCTGAAGAGGATGTTTGACCCAGCGACCAAGATCTTCTGTGATTTTCCAGGCAGTCAGCTGGAAGAACGGAAGAATGCAGAGCGGTGTTATTTCTTCCGGTACATCACAGTGAACATTGAAGATCCGCTCACCGGTAAGGCTGTCATTGGTTGTGATCAGGTAAGAGTTCGGTGTAACAATAGAGGTTCCTTCAAAGATCTTATGGATGCGGTCACTGCCGATGCCTCCGTCAATCAGGAAAACGGTGTATCGGGGAGTCATCTGAATATTCGGTCCGTGGATATATTCTTCAATTTCATAAGCGCCGGTAGGAACACTGATAGTTTCACCAAACTTCAGAGCACCTTCCATGGCGGTTCCCATATTGGCACCAACTCCGCAGACATAGGCATTGGTCATACCGGAAAGTGCCTGATAGTGCTTTTCAAAGAAAGAAGTCCAGTTCTTCTGCGTTTCTTCATTCGCATCAGCTGCTTTGAGCAGCTGTTTTTTCAATGTCTCAGCTTCAGGGGTATTCATGGTCCCATTTGCGCAGGCGGCTTCGATAGCGAATAACATGAAGAACAGTGCAAGTGTAGTAACACCACGGGTAACATAAGCGACCGTTTCTCTTCCAACGCCGTAATTTGCGGCAATATCACATTTCTTTGCGAGATCGCTGTCAAGATCACCGGTCAGAGCGATACATCTGCGCCCTTTTTTCCGTACCACCTCTGCAGCTTCCAGAGCGTTCAGACTGTAGCCGCTCTGGGAAACGATAATGACCATATCATCCTCTTTCAAATCATTTTCCTGAGTGACGAAGGTAAATGGTGCAACGATCTTAACTTCACAGCCAAGGTATCTGCGGACAAAGGATCTTGCACAGGTTGATCCGTTCATGGATGAGCCGCAGGCGATAATCCAGATGTTTCGATAATTTCCGCTCACAAATTCATCTACGACTGGTTTTGTGAGTTCAACGCTGCGGGCAACATTGGCCCGGATGAATTCGGGGCAGGATGCGATGAAATCCTGCATGGTTTTCTTGGTTTCCGGCATAGTTTCCTCCCATTTCTCTGTATTAAATCATTAAAACAACAGATTGTTTACAACCAGAGTATAACACCGAATAGTAATATTGTAATAACAAATTAACAGATTAAGCAAAATAGATAACACATTTCGAAAAATGACAGTAATTTTAAGCCTGGCAGAAAATGTAAAAAAGGCTTAAATAAGCGCAATGGCGTCAACCTATGAATGGTTGGCGCTTTTGCTTTTCGTGATATGATTCTTAACTACAGCCGACATGCTGGTCAGAGCGTATTAAAAATATCGTCAATACTTCTTTAATTTTCTAACATGTTATAC
>JAFWEW010000010.1 GCA_017512725.1 Solobacterium sp. | reverse complement strand
TTATAAGGCTTATTTTAAAGATTTTCGCTATATATACTTAACTACAAATGACAAGGATCCAAAGCGGACCGGCAGCCATTGAAATCCATGCATGTCGGTCAAAATGCAAAAGCGCCAACCATTCATAGGTTGACGCCATTGGGCTTAAATAAGCGGTTATACTTAATAAATCTTTATCAATATTAGTAGAGATGGCCTGTAATGAGAACAATTTCAAAAACCATGATGCATGGTATTGACAGACCTCATAAGAGTCTCTATATTGTAATTACAACATGACAAAGATTTGAACGAAGGGAAGTAACGGCCGTATTTCCGGAGTTCATCTTCTGGTCATTACTGCAAATGGAATATTTGCGAAAGGAGGCATTTATGCCAGATATTCTGCTGACAAGAATCGATAACCGTTTGGTTCATGGACAAGTCGGTGTTGCCTGGACAAGCTCTCTTGCCGGCTGCAACCTCATCGTCGTTGCGGATGATCTTGTGGCAAAGGATGAAGTACAGCAGTCCCTGATGCGGGCAACAGCACAAAATGCCGGCTGCGGGATTCGTTTCTTTACGATTGAGAAGACCTGTGCGGTGATTCATAAGGCTTCACCGAGTCAGCACATATTCCTTGTTGTCCGAAATCCTCAGGCTGCCAGAGCACTGGTGGAAGGAGGAGTTCCAATCGACAGGCTTTGTATCGGAAACATGCACGTAGCGCCTGGCAAAGTTGTAAGCAACGAGTCACACGTCTATGTGGATGAGAAAGATCTTGAGGATCTGCGTTTTATCCGGAACCATGGAACCGATGTTTATATCCAGATTGCTCCGGGTGACCGCAGACTTGATTTCGAACCCGGTAAATAACAAAAAAATGAGAGGATAGAAAAACTGATATGCAGATTACATTGATGCAGGGCATATTGATTACCCTTGTGGTATTTATCTGTGCCTTCGACAAACACATGGAAGCCTTCATGTGGTTCCGGCCACTGGTAGTGGCATTCTTTACAGGACTGTGTCTCGGCAATGTACAGCTTGGTCTGGCAGCCGGCGCAGTAACCGAACTGTCTTATCTTGGACTTCTGACCGTCGGCGGTACGGTTCCGCCGGATCCGCTGTTTGCAGGTCTTATGACAACCGTACTGGCTTATACGACCGGTCAGGATGTCAGCGCTGCTATGGGTCTTGCGATTCCGTTTGCGCTGGTTGGTCAGTGGATCGGTATTGCGACCAATACACTCTATGCTGGTTTCCTTCCGGGAGTAGACAGAGCAGCAGCGCGTGGTGATGAAAAGGCCATCGGACGCATCATGTTCACCGGCCAGTTCCTCTACGCAATCCTGTTCGCAATTGCTGCATTCCTTTCGGTCTATGCATTCCAGAGCGGTATTGCCGCATTCGTCAATTCCTTCCCGGAATGGCTGATCCACGGCTTCGAAGTCGCCGGCGGTCTCATGCCTGCAGTAGGTCTTGCACTGCTGCTTGTCGTCATGCTTAAGACAGATAATGTCCCGTACCTGCTTGCAGGTTTCGTGATCATGATCATCACCAACTGCCAGAACATCCTTCCGATCGCTATTCTTGCAGGTGCGATCGCATGGGTTGGCTATACAAACGATGTGAAGAAAAACAATAACGGTACAGCTGTCCAGGAAACAGCTGAGGAGGATTACTCAGATGGCATCTGAAAAGAAATTAACAAAAAAAGATCTTGATAAAATGGCGTACATGTCGCTGTTTGAGCAGTCCTGCTTCAGCTTCGAGCGCATGCAGGCAGTCGGATTTGCCTGGGGCATGTCGGACTGCTTCCGCAAGATCTTTGGCGACAATAACGAAGAGATGGCAAAAGCGCTTCAGAACAACCTCGACTTTATCAACACTGAGCCGCACATGGCTGCGATCCTGCAGGGACTTGTCGTTTCAATGGAAGAGTCCGGTCAGGACAGAGAACTTATCCACAGTCTGAAGACAGGTCTCTTTGGCCCGCTCGCCGGACTTGGTGATGCGATTTGGTGGTATACGGCAATGCCGATCGTTGCGGCGATCAGCTGTTCTCTGGCAGGTCAGGGATCCGTACTTGGACCGATCATCTACATTGCGTTCTGGGCGATCACCGGTATTCTGACCCGTCAGTGGTTTGTCCGCATGGGATACAACGCCGGTCTTACTGCTGTTAAGTACATCGGAGACAACGCTGCTGCACTTACAAAAGCTGCAGGCATCCTCGGTGTTATGGTTGTCGGTGGACTGATTCCGTCCTATGTCACATTCCAGTTCCCGGAGAGCCTTGTTGTAGCCGGTAACGTCTCCATTCAGGGTATCTTTGATTCCATTCTTCCGAACATCCTTCCGTTGGCATTTGTCTTCCTGCTCTACTGGCTGTTCAAGAAGAAGAATGTTAATACGATGAAGCTGATTATTGCTGTAATCATCTTCTCAATCATTATGGCTGCGCTTGGAATCATGTAAAAAATTGCTGTCATGAGGGCCTGCCGGAGTTGTTCGGCAGGCCTTCCTGTTTATCTGGAGGAGGAAAGAAATGATTAAATTCGATGAAGAACAAATAATCGCAAACGGAGAGATCATTTATTCTCAGAGAGCGAAGATTGAAGCAATCGCAGACCGGATTTTTGAAGAAGGATTTGACCTGCTTCTGTTTACGTCGAGCGGTGGTTCGCAGGCAATGCTGGATCCGTTTGCGTTTTATATCCGTCATATGTCCAGAATCCCGGTTGAAAACCGGCTTTCGGCAGATCTTCTGCTGAATGACTGCAACCGCATAACAAAGAATTCCGTTGCGTTTCTGACATCAAAGTCCGGGGATACCGGTGAGACGATGGAAGCGGCGAAATGGCTGAAAGATCAGGGTGTGCGGATCATCAGTATCGTAGGGAAGGAAAACTCTCCGCTGGAAGCGATCAGTGACGCATGCGTTGTTTACGGGGAAGGACGTCCCCAGGAACTGGTGCTGTATCTGCTGATTGGAAGAATACTCTATCGAAACGGCGACTTCCCGGATTATCCGCAGTTTGCGGATGAGCTGAAGGGATTGGCATACGCATTGGCGCAGGTTCGTAAGGCGGCAGATGAAAAGTGCAGAAAATATGCATTGGATTACTGCAAGGAGCCATATAACATCTGGGTCGGTTCCGGAGATCTCTGGCCAACTGCCTATTCCTACAGTATGTGTGTGCTGGAAGAAAGTCAGTGGATCCGTACCAAGAGTGTATCCAGTCCGGAATTCTTTCATGGAACACTGGAACTGCTGGAAGATGACGTATGTATGACGCTGCTGCTGACAGAAGGTCCGACACGGGTACTGGATGAAAGGGTAAAAGCGTTCGCAGAACGTCATACCGGGAAGCTGACCTGCTTTGATACAAAAGATTATGATCTGCCGGGAATCAGTGACCGGTTCCGTCAATATCTGAGTCCTGTCGTAATGGCTGCCGTATTGCAGCGTATCAGTAAAAACATTGAGGAAATTACCGGCCATTCGCTGGATATTCGCCGGTATTACCGGAAAGAGACTTACTGAAATGAAACTCATTGCACTGGGAGACAACTGTATTGATGTCTACCGCAACAGCGATGAGACGCATCCGGGCGGCAATGCGGTGAACGTTGCGGTTCACGCTGCCAGAAGCGGTATGGATGCGGAGTATCTGGGCGCGTTTGCGGATGATTTCTATGCAGAATTGCTGCAGAAGGCGCTTGCGGCAAACGGTGTACGTTATGACCGGTGTCCGGTTATACCGCACAGTATCACCAAACAATGCGTATACGACGTGATTAACGGAGAACGGACATTTGTTGAGGTAATCGCAGGCGAATCCTGGGCAGGACCGATAAAGCTGAAAGAGCGGGAAATGGAAATCCTTCGGGAAGCCTCTGTGATCGTCAGCAGTGTAAATGCCAAGATACCGGAACAGCTCAGGGCGGTAGAAGAACTGCCGGCAGTGTTTGCGTATGATTTCGGTGAAAAAGAAAAGTACCGTTCGGAAGAATACTATGATCAGATGTTCGGAAAAATCGATCTGGCAATGTTTTCCTGCAGACCGATGGGTATGAACGAATTCCGTGAATTTGCGGATTCCCTTCATCGGCGCGGCGCAGTTCATGTGCTGGCAACTATGGGCACAGAGGGACAGATGTTTTCCAACGGGACAGAAGTTGTACATGGTGCCGTAGAGGAAGTTGTGCCCCGTGATACAATGGGCGCAGGAGATTCTTTTCTGGCAGCGGTGATTCATTCTCTGTGGATGAATGGATGGCAGAAGGGAAAACCAATGCCGGAAGACGCACTCTCAGAGGCGCTTCAGGAAGGAAAACGAATATCCGGTGAAAACTGCCTTGCGCCAGGAGGCTTTGGCAGTTAGAAATCTTCGGTCAGAAATCTGGGAACGGGAAATACTATGAATAACATCAAAGGATTACGACTCGATAAAGGCATTCCAATGCCGCTTTATGAACAGCTGAGACAGGGGCTTCTTGCGGCAATCATGGACGGAACGATTCCGACCGGAAGTAAAATGCCGACGGAAGAGGAACTGTGTGAAGCATATGGCATATCTCGTCCGGTTGTCCGTCAGGCTTATAAGGCACTGATTGAATCCGGTCATGTCGAACGGCGCCGCGGTGCCGGAACGTTTGTACGTTCTTCCAACAGCAGGGGCCGCTTTATCGATAAGCAGCTCAGTTATAAAGAAGAAATGGCAGTGCTTGGACTCAGCCACAGAACCGTACTGCTGAAAAAGGAATGGCTTGACGCAACGGAATTGAATTTCGGCACCACCATTCCGTATACCGGCCGGGTGTTTCATCTGGTTCGTATGCGGTATGCTGAAGATAAACCATTTGTACTGGTAGAAAACTATGTGCCGGAATCCGTATTCCCGGAAATCGACGCCTATGATTTTGAACAGAATTCGCTCTATGAAACGATGGAACGGGAATATGGAGAACATGTTGTACGTTCGCACCGGAAGATTGCGGCGATTCTGGCAGACCGTCCGATTGCTGAGAAACTGGAGATCAAAGAGAACGCGCCGGTAATGTATGTTGAAAATCTGGTGTTTGACCAGTATGAAAGAGCAATCGATCTCAGCCGGGAATACCTTGACGGAGAGACAAAGACATTTGAGTTTGAAGTATTCAATTCATGAATAAGCGGGGCAGACGTATCTGTCCCCGGAGGTTAATAAAATGACAGGAATTATCATCACCGGACACGGAGCGTTTGCGTCCGGGCTTTCAGCGAACGTAAAACTGCTCGCGGGAAATACGGTTGAACTGACAGCACTTGATTTTACAGATCAGAAAACACCAGAGGTTCTGGAAGAGGAGATTTCCGCAGCGATTAAAAACTATGACAGTGCTTCCGTGATTATCATTCTGACCGATATTATGGGCGGAACTCCGTACATGAAAGCTGCAGCACTGAGTACAGGAAATCCGAAGGTCCGGGTGATTTCCGGTGCCAATGCACCGCTGCTTCTGGATCTTGTGATCCGAAACATGTCCGGCAACGCTGCAGAAGATCCGGATGAACTGGCCGAGAGTCTACTGAATACCGGAAGGGAAGCGCTGACGATCTACCATTTCGAGCCTGTTCAGAATGAGGAACCGGAAGACGGAGATGGAATCTGAATGATCCGGGCAGTTATCTTCGATATGGACGGCGTTCTGATCGACAGTGAAATCGTGTATCTGCGCCATCAGAAAAAGAAACTGGAACCGAAATACCCCTGGATCAAAGAAAGCGACCTGTATCCTCTGGTTGGGATGGACAACAATGAGGATAAATACTTTATGGCAGACCTTCTTGGCGGAAACGCAGAAGATCCGTCCTTCCTGCAGGAACTGAAGGAAGTATATTCCGGCGTCGAAGTAAGTTACCCGGAAATTATGAGGCCGGTAGTTCCTTCTCTTCTGAAATCCCTGAAGGAACGGGGGCTGAAAACGGCCCTTGCGTCCAGCAGTCATATGGATAACATTCTGGAAGTGCTGACTTCCTGTAAGATCCGGGATTTCTTTGACTGTGTTGTCAGCGGAGAACAGTTTGTACATTCCAAACCGGATCCGGAAATCTATTTTCATGTGATGAAGACGCTGGGAGTTCAGCCGGAAGAATGTCTGATTATTGAAGATTCGACCTATGGAGTGACCGCTGCCCATCGGACAGGGGCCTGTGTGCTTGCATTAAAAGATGATCGTTTCTGTTTCGATCAGTCGCTGGCGGATCACCGGATCGATTCGCTGGAAGAAGTATTGCAGTATATCTGAAAAAAGACACTGGACGCATGTAGATTAAATTTGCAGATGCGGTCAGTGTCTTTTCATATGGATTTGAATCAGCGTTCCAATGGGAATGGTACGGTTGGACGGAAGTGGAAGTAATCGTTGTTGTAGATCAGTCTTGATATGGTAAAGAGATTCTGGACCTCCACATTTCGGGTTTCGACTTCTTCTTCGCTGAGGGTATCGTCGAAGGTATCGTCAGAGGCATCATAAGCGCCATTATCGGTGATCCAGCTTCCGTTAGGGAAGATCACCAGTTCCGAAGAAGGATCGAAGTAATCCGTTCCGACATAGATGCGCGGCTCATATGGAAGCCCGATCAGATTCAGTGTTGTCGGCAGGATATCGAAGGTGCTGTTGACCCGGTCAAGTTTCGTCGGAGTCATGGAAGGGGTGTAGAAGATCAGAGGTGTACGGTCTTCATCAAAGCCGTTGAGACGGTCTGCTTCCTGTCCTCCGTAATCCGCAAGATCCTTTATCGGAGTCTCCAGCGGGTGATGATCTGCGAACATAATGATCAGTGTATTATCCAGTTTTCCTGCTTCTTCAAGCTGGTTCAGCAGATATTCCATTGCCTTGTCGAGTTCGATCGATTTGGAAAGATACCGCTGTACATTAAGCGGATAATCCGGATGCACGGCACTGATTTCATTCAGGTACCGGTTCCCAAGTTCACTGCCCTGATCATAGGGGAAGTGCGTACTGGAGGTGACATAGAGGGTGAAGAACTGATCCTGATCGATCCAGTATGGAACCGTCAGTTCCATCATCTCCAGATCGGACTGCCATCCCCACAGGCGGGTATAGTTCAGATCATCATAGTTCATATATGCCTGACAGCCGCTGTTGGAATACAGGATACGGCGGTCATAGTACTCATCGATCCAGTTGTGATACGCACTGGTATAGTAGCCCGCATGTTCAAACTGATTGAAGATGCTGTTGGCCCAGTCGTTCGTCGCCCACTGGTTCGGAGTACAGACATCCGACATTGGCACAAGTGAGATTTCAGAAACAAATTCACTCTCACCGGTGGCACAGGAGAACTTCGGCGTATAGTGATGCGTAAAGTCCCAGCCTTCTTCTTTCATCTTATACAGGGTCGGCGTCAGTTCCGGATCAATGCCCATATAATCGAAGGCTTCCACCATGATGTATACAACGTTGAAATCCTTGAATAATCCGGTCGCTTCATTGTATTCACTGATTGGACGGGACATCAGGTAAGTATCAATTTTTTTAAGATCTTCGTTTTCTTCCTGGTCCCGGACAGCGATCCAGGCACTGTCATCGATATCCGCACGTCTTGAAGGAACTTCTTCTCCTTCCGGTTCCGCGGTTGCCTCCGGTGTCGGCTGCGGTGTTTCTTCGGTCACCAGAAGTTCGGTATCTTCGCGGTTGATCGAACAGATATCGAGAATCAGAAAGCGGGAAAGCCCGAATTCCCGGATGGAACGGTCAATGAAGTTCGGGTTTTTGTAAAGCCGGGCCAGCGGAGTTCCGGAGATTGTAAGCAGCGCAATGACCTCTGCGGCAATGACACCTGCCGCAAAAGGAATCATAAGTATGGGGTGCTTCATTTCTTTATAGGTCACCCGGAAAGACCAAAGGGTGGTAATCAGCGGAGGTACAAGCGCAAGGTAATAAACCGGCTTGATCAGGTTGATAAACGGCGCAACATATTCCCCAATCCGTCCGGCACCATCCACGGTGGCTTTGACGGACATGTAGGAGCCGTAGTAATTCATGAACTGCAGCTGTGTAATGGCATAGACGGCAAACGCCCAGCAGAACAGATCGACCAGAAATTTACCGCTGTGTTCATTAAATAATGAGGCAAAGACGGCCAGAAGTGCACAGAGTGATATCGTAAACAGTTCGATCCGGAAAAAGGAAAGACCAAAAAAAGACGGAAAGGTCAGGATCCGGAACAGTGATTCGATCAGCAGAAAGTTAAAGGACAGCTGCAGGAACGAGATCAGTATGAAAGTACACTTTTTTCTCATGAAAGAAATTTTACCGCAAGTTTTGACAGGAAAAACATAAAAAATCGTCCTTTCGAAGTAAAATGAGCACATGGATATTAAAAAATATTTCCCGGGGCTGTTATGTTTCGCACTGCTCATGCTCGGTTTTGGAACCGGCACGCTTGCGGTCGTATTGTCCGTATCGTGGGCATACGTGGCAGTAAAAGTTGTGAATCACTTTATTCTGAGAAAGAAACCGGAGGATCAAACCAAATGAATCTTGTTGTTGTCGCTGTTCTGATCATCGGCACCAGTCTTCTGGTGCAGTGGGCGAGTACATTATGAGCGTTGTTGCAGGAGGAACCTACCGCCATTTCAAGGGAAACCTCTACACTGTAATCGGTGTGGCAAAAGACAGTGAAACCCTGGAAGAGATGGTTGTTTACCGGGCAGAGTATGGGGAACATGGACTCTGGGTCAGGCCGAAAACGATGTTTGAGGAAATGGTTGAGGTCAACGGAGAAACGGTCCCGCGGTTTGCGTATATAGGAAAAGAATGACAGGCTTTCGGCCTGTTTTTCCATAGCGAAAGAAAGCTATAATTCCGTTGGAAGGAACGACGCGGATGAATCAGACAAAAAACAGATACTGGATGGTAGTTGTCGCAGGATGCGGGCTGATTGGAACCTGTCTGGGACTTGGAATCAATATTTCCGGCCTGTTTTTCTCTGCGATCGCGGATGAATTCCAGACCGGCCGGGCTGGGGTATCCGCTTCTCTGACAATTTATAATCTGGTCCATGCCTTTGTAGGTATGAGTGCACCGTTTTTCCTGAGACGGTTTGGCCTGAAAAAGATGCTGGTGGCAGGAACTGCGCTGCAGGCAGCTTCTACGTTTCTGCTGTCAAAAGCGAATGGGCTCCCTGCTTTATGGCTGCTCAACGCACTGCGGGGAACGGCTGCCGGTCTGATCGGAACCGTGACCGTAACAATAATCATCAATTACTGGTTCAATCAGAATAACGCTTTGATGACCAGTATCGCCATGTGTTTTTCCGGGCTTGCAGGCGCACTGCTTTCTCCGCTCATTTCCGGAATCATTGCCGGAAGCGGGTGGCGGGCTGCCTATCAGGTTACAGCTATGCTGGTACTGGTGTTCAATCTTCCTGCCATCCTTTTGCCGATTACGCTCAAGCCGGAAGAAGCCGGCATGAAACCCTATGGAGAGAAACAGAAGAACGAGACAGTGGAAACGGTCGGAACAGAAAAGAAGATATCCGCCGGGCTGTTTGTGCTTGTAATTCTCTTTGGAATCACTTCTTCTGCCGTCACTGCATTTCCGCCGCATTTTTCCGGGCTTGCGGAATCGTATCGGCTTGCCTCAGCAGGTGCACTGATGGTAAGTGCAGGAATGATAACCAATTCCCTTGGAAAGGTTCTTATTGGCCGACTGATTGACCAGTACAGTCTGAGGTTTTCCATACGGCTGTTTACGGCAGGAGTTCTGATTGGAGCGCTTGGCCTTCTGCTGGGAAGAAACAGCATTGTTCTGATTCTTTCTTCCGCGCTTTATGGTCTTGCCTATGGAATCGCAATGGTAGCGCTTGTTTCGTTGACAAGAGAACTGTTTGGAACCGCACAGTACAGCCGGGTCTATCCAAAGGCAGCGCTTGCCAGTACGTTTTCCAATGCCATTTTCACCACGGTAGCCGGGGGCGCTTACGATCGGTACGGCAGTTATTCCCCCATGATCATCCTGCTCATTGTTCTGATTATCACGACATTCCTGCTGGCGGAAGCGGCTTATCGGATCCACGACCGTTCTGTTCCGAAAATCTGACAGAAGGATGTTGGTTTTTTAGTATAATTACCTTATTCAAATCAAAAATTTGGGGAATCGATAACAGGAGAGAGAAGTATGTTTAAGGGACTAACAAAAACAGAGAGAGCGTGGGTATTGTACGATGTCGGCAACAGTGCATTTACAATGCTGGCATGTTCTCTGATTCCGATCTGGTTCAAGGAACTTGCGATCGGAACTGGTCCGGGACAGATCACCGGAGATAAGGCAACTGCGTATTATTCGATCTCAGTTGCGATCGTTACAGTCGTGGTTGCGGTGCTCGGACCGGTCTGCGGTGCAATTGCGGATCACAAGGATATGAAAAAGATCTTCTTTACGACTTCGATGGCACTCGGCGTTATCGGATGTATTCTGAACGGATTTGCGCCGACATGGATGTCATTCCTGGTCATCTTTGTACTTGCGAAGATTTTCTATTCCGCATCTCTTACGTTCTATGATTCCATGCTGAATGACGTCACTACGGAAGATCGCATGGATCAGGTATCCTCCTATGGCTATGCATGGGGATATATCGGTTCCTGTATTCCGTTTACCATTGCACTGCTGGCCTATGTATTCAGCGGCGGGCTGGGTGAAAGTCTGGCAATCATGCCTTACAACGTCGGCAAGATCATCGGTTTCACCGTAACTGCGGTATGGTGGCTTCTCGTTACGATCCCGCTGATTAAGAACTACAAGCAGATCTACTATGTGGAACGGGAAAAAGGTGCTGTACGCAAGGTATTCTCAAAGATCGGCAAAACCCTGAAGCGCATTGCAACAGAAGACCGGAAAGTACTGTTCTTCCTGATTGCATTCTTCCTTTATATCGATGGCGTCGGTACCATTATCGACAACTGTATCAATATCGGTACGGACCTTGGTCTTCCGACCGTTGGTCAGGTCGTATTCCTGCTTGCAACACAGGTTGTCGCCTGGGGCGGCTCTCTGGTGTTTGCCCGTCTGTCCAAGAAGTATGACACCGCAACGCTGATTCTGGTATGCATCGTCGGTTACTTCCTGGTGTGCGTCTATGCCCTGACACTGAAAACACTGCTCCATTTCGGAATTCTCGCATTTGGCGTCGGCTGCTTCCAGGGTTCGATCCAGTCGCTTTCCAGAAGCTACTTCTCCAAGATCATTCCGGCAGAAAATTCCGGTGAGTACTTCGGAATCTATGATATTTTCGCAAAAGGCGCAAGCTTCCTAGGTTCTGCAGTTATCGCAGCAGTCAAGCTCGCAGGCGGTACGATCAATATCGCAGTTGCGTCTCTCGCAATCTTCTTTGCACTTGGGTTTATCTTCCTCCGGATGTCTGATAAGGAGCCATCCGCAAGAAAGTCTTCCTGATCTGAAGTATCAGATTCAGCATATACAGCGGTTCTGGATAACTGGAACCGCTTTTTTTCAAACAGAAAATACATTCTGTGCAGCAGGCGTTTGCATTGTAAAATAAGGAAACATAAAGGGGAGAGATTATGATATTACTTGCATTGTTTATGGATACGAGGTCAGCCGTCCTGTTCTGGCTGCTGCTGTCCGTTGCATATTATTTCGTCTTGAAAAAAATGAATCTGAGAACATGGACCTGTGTCATTCCGTTTGTCGCGGACTGGGAGTTCTCACGGGTAGTGTTCAGCCGGATGCGTACGTTCTACCGGCCGTTTGCGATTTCGGCGATTTTCGCAGTCGCCGCAATGTATCTTGGGCTGGAAGAAAGTGTCGGATGGATCTATCTGATCCTCGCAACGATCGTATACGGTGTGTTTCTGGCACGTCTTTACTGGCAGATTGCCAAAGCATTCGGAAAAGGGATTCTGTTCCGGATCGGCACAATTCTTGTACCGTTCATATTTCTTCTGATTCTCGGACTCGGGAAAGCACAGTATACACCGCTGAAACTGAAGCATATAAAAGAGTATCCGCTGTTATACCGTATCTTTTACTATTTTGTAATCGGCGGGATTTCCGTGGCAGAAATCGTGGTTCTGATGCTTGTAGTTGGTTTTATTACACTGCGTACAACGCCTCCTGCCATTCTGGTCTATAAGAACCTGTCGGATGTCGGAGAGAAAACCGCCGGAATACAGGGAAATAACGAGTATCTTTCCCGTGAGGAGATGATGGGCAGTGACTATAGCTATGTTTCTTCGGTCACCCCTTCACGGGAACACTTTTATCCGGATCATTCCGGTGATCAGGAAGCGGTTGTACTGGTCTATGTAGTAGGCTCGAATCTGGAAGACAAAGGCGGTCTGGCCTCGGCCAATATCGCACAGATGATCGATGCGACAAAACAAGGCGACGGGCTGACCTTTGTCCTGCAGGCAGGAGGCTCCAAGCGCTGGTTTACGCAGGGAATAGACGGAGGAACTTACGGCCGCTATTCCATTCATGGAGGAAAACTCAGCAAGGAAATGGACCTTTCGACTGACATCAGTATGGCAGACGGAGAGAGCTTTGCGGATTTCCTGGTCTGGGCAAAGGAACAGTATCCGAACCGGAGAACCATGCTGGTACTGTGGGACCATGGCGGAGGAGTTATGGCAGGATACGGCCATGATGAAATCAACAAGAAACACAGCGAATCGGATGAAGAAACCATGCAGGTTCATGAGATCCTGAATGCGATCAAAACGTCCGGGATCCGGTTTGACCTGATCGGATTTGATGCATGTCTCATGCAGGACATTGAGATAGCCGCATCAATGGAGCCATATACGGATTATTATCTTGCCTCTGAAGAAGTAGAAGGCGGCTACGGCTGGTACTATACTTCTGCCTTTGGCAGGCTTGCGGAAAATCCGGGAATCTCAACCGAGGAATTCGGTGCAGAAATGCTGTCCTGTTTTGATCAGTACAATACGATCATCGCAGACGGCAAAACGGATACTTCTTCAACACTTTCTCTGATTGACACCACGCTGGCAAAGCCGGCCTATGAGCAGCTCTGCAGTCTGCTGGAAAAAGCAGACCAGGCATTCCGGGAAAATTCCGGTTCTTATGCAGATATGGCGGTTTCCGGCATGAATGCATATAACTTCAGCAATGATATACAGATCGATCTGATCGACTATCTCAGCATTCTGAAAGAAGCAGACTATGATGATTCGATCGCTGCCGATGAAGAAATCCGTTCCGTCATCAACGCAGTCCGTTCCTGCATCCTGATGCGCAATAAAAACTCTGCGGAAGGGATCAACGGCATGGCATTTGCGTTCCCTTACAAGGCAATTTCCATGTATGGAGATACCAGTAAGAATCTCGGCAATATGTCGCTTACCACACAGCAGAGCGTATTCAATGATTTCTTCAGTATCATGGCTGCGCAGAAGAAAAAGGCTGCGGACAAAGAGAACGCGGAAAATACAGGAACTTCCGTATCCTCCTCGTCTGATCTGCTGGAGGAATTGTTCGGCAGTCCGGATTACACGCAGGAAAGCTGGTATGTAAAGGGCTTTGAAGATTACGAAGACACGGATGCGATTATTGATATTCCGCTTCAGGAAGCAGAGAACGGCTATCAGATCCAGCTTCCGGAAAACGTCTGGAACATTATTGCCGACTGCCGGACAGCTGCCTACGAGAAGTACAGGATCGATGAAGAAAGTACCGGTCTCAGATACCTCGGTACCGATTATATTGGCAATGGTAATGGTGACGCGAACGGGCACCCGATGATCAATATGGACGGATACTGGGTCTCGGTTGATGGTCAGATCATCTGTTATGAAGCAGATCAGATCCGGGATTCGAAAGCAGGAACCGTATTTACCGGAAAAACCCGCGCCCGGCTGAATGATCGGGAAGACATCATTCTGTACATTGAATGGGAACCGGTGGAAGAAGGGTCCGAAGCAGAACGGACCGGTCATATCATGGGATACGATACCGATTCTTCGGCATTGCTCGGTTCGCTGTTTGATACCAAGGGAATGCTCACATTGAAGGCAGGCGATACCATCCAGTTCATCTTCAGTGAGTATGATATGGAAGGAAACCTGCTTGCGAGTGAACCGGAAGGCAAGCAGATCTATATCACGGATCAGGATCGTCTGAAGGTGGAAGATAAACAGATGAAGGGAAGTGACATCGTATTTAACGGAGTCCTCACGGATGTGTATCAGAGAATCATGACAACGGAATCCGTTGAACTGCATGTCGGCGAAAACTGAAAAGAACGAAATATGAAAAAGGACCCGGAGCGAGAGCTCCGGGTTCAGAGTTTCAGTGCCATGGATACCGCCCGTTCCTTTTCGGCAAAGGTTTCCGGATCACGGTCCGATACGGCAAGGCTTTTTGTCCCGTTCAGCAGAATCTCAGCCGACCCGCCGCCGTCGAGATGAACTGCATTGAACATTCCCATCTGTACTGCAATGTCTGCGCTTTCCGCAAGCGTTGCGCCACAGCTTCCGTTACCGGGCTGATAACCGTATTTTCCGGCTCCTTCCAGCCAGAGGATCATGGGTTTCCGATCCCGGTCTGCTCCTAGCAGAATCCTCGGGGCACGGTCTTTGTCGAACTGGATCGGATAAAGCGTCGGGGGATAGGAAACCGACCAGAAGGCACGGATGTCGTGAAACTTCGAAATGAAGTGATCCGTTTTGGCTCCGTTTTTAACAGCGCTGTTTCCGCCCTGGATGCCGAACGAAATGTGCTCAAAGCCATGAAAGATTACCGGGGAACCGTTTATCTTTGGCTGTTCCGTACAGTGGATTATAAAGCCGGAGGAGGGAACTGGTGTATGGCCGCCGGTACAGAATGCGGTCAGTGTTCTTCCGGTTATGACAAGATCATATCCGCCCCGCGGCGTATGCGTATGGTCCGGCCGGGAATAAAAGACGCAGTTCGTTCCGTCCTGATAGATTGTTCCGCTGATCTCTGCGGTGATCTCACGCAGCGAAACACTTCGGATCGTTATTGATCCGTCGTCTTTGACAAGCAGTGCCTCCCGGGAAAACAGCGGTGGATTCAGAACAGTGCCGTCTTTTACGCAAAGACCGATCGCTGTACCGATCACATCAAACGGAGACGTGATATCAAGCGGTGTCATGGTGAAAAAAGACGCATTGACACAGAGCTCTGAAGTCGGGCTTTTACGCAGAAAGCCAAGTGTTTTTCCAACCGGCAGTACGGAAAGAACCGGCAGTTTACCCGAAACGACGGTAATACAGCCCGCATCATTCAGTGCTTCAAAAACCTTCTGGGTGTCCGGATCCGTAAAGTACAGCGCCCGATGATGAAGCCGCACATGCATGCGGAACCGCTGGGACAGATAGGATTCCTCTGTAAAATAGACGGAATTGCCGATGACCTTCCGGGAGGGAAGCTCAAACCCCTTGGGAATACGGAACAGAATGATCGTTCCGAGAAGCGAACCGTAGCGGGGAATCATATAATCCCGGTAAAGTTCTGATACCTGATCGAACGCGTCTTCTGGATCACCTGGTTCGAAAAAGGAAAACTTCTCCCAGCTGTCAGCGGTTACTGCCTGTACGTGCTGGATCTCACCGTTTGGATACGTTATTGTATGAATATCGCTCTGTATCATCTGCCATTACTATGATAGGACAATTCCGATGATTCCGGTTACCACTTCCGGTATATGATGAAAACCGGGAGGAATTATGAAACGTTACTTAATGTGGATACCCGTACTTGCGCTGGCGGTTCTTGCGGCCTGCGGAAAAGCGGAGAATACCGATATCGAACCGAAGGATGAACAAGCCTCTTCGGAAACCGCTGCTGAAACAGAGCCGGCGGAAAGTTCCAGCCCGGTTAGTGCATCCCAGGGCGAACTGCTTTATCAGGGGCATGCCAGTCTGCGCATTACAACACCGGAAAACAAAGTGATTTATATTGATCCGTATGTGCCGGAAGGCTATGACAAACCGGCAGATCTGATCCTGATTACACATGATCACTATGATCACAATAATCCGGAACTGGTGCATGATCGGGCAGAAAACTGCAGGATCATTACCTCAGCAGACGCCCTGAGCGGAGGGGCGCATCAGACGTTTGATCTTGGCTATGTCAAAGTTGAAGCCGTGGAGGCTGGAAACAATCCGAATCATGACATCCGTTCCTGTGTCGGCTATGTGATTACACTGTCGGATGGCGTAAAGATCTATGTCAGCGGAGATACCAGTACGGTGGATCAGATGAACGATCTGAAAGACGAACAGATTGACTATGCATTTCTGTGCTGTGACGGACAGTTCAATATGGATCTGGAAGAAGCAGGTGCCTGTGCAGATCGGATTCAGGCCAGACATGTGATTCCGTATCATGTGATCGTAGAGGATGGCGTCTATTTTGACCGCGCAAGAGCGGAATCCTTTCCGGCAGAGAATCTGCTGGTAGTAGATGAAGGAGAAACCATTCCGCTGACAAAGGAATAACCGACTGATTCCAATTGGCGGATGATCGATTTACCGGCATCCCGTACAGCGCAGAGATCATATTGCTTTGCAGGACAGCTGAAAAATGTTAGTTTTTACAAAACTATACTGAAATGGTTAATTTGCAGAGGTGGGTTATGGATCAAACAATTCTGATGGGAATCCTGATTCCGTTTATTGGCACTGCAGCGGGTTCTGCCTGTGTATTTTTCATGAAGCGCAATCTCAGCCAGACGGTAGAGCGTGCCCTGATGGGGTTTGCCAGCGGCGTCATGGTTGCGGCTTCCATCTGGAGTCTTCTGATTCCGGCCATGGAACAGTGCGTGGATATGGGGAAGATAGCATTCCTCCCGTCCGTGATCGGTTTCTGGATCGGTATTCTGTTCCTGTTGTTTTTAGACAGTGTGACACCGCATCTCCATCTGAATGCGGAAGAGGCGGAGGGTCCCCGCAGTAAGCTGAAAAAGACAACGATGATGGTGCTTGCGGTAACGCTCCATAATATTCCGGAAGGCATGGCAGTAGGCGTGGTATATGCGGGCTATCGTTCCGGCAATGTGCTGATTACAGCAGGCGGTGCACTGGCGCTGGCGCTTGGCATTGCGATTCAGAACTTTCCGGAAGGTGCGATCATTTCCATGCCGCTTCATGCGGAAGGGAAATCCAAAGCAGAAGCGTTCGGCCTGGGGGTTCTTTCCGGTGCGGTAGAACCAATCGGAGCGCTCCTGACGATCCTTGCCTCAAAGGCAATCACTCCGTTCATGCCGTATTTTCTGAGCTTTGCGGCAGGGGCAATGCTGTATGTTGTGGTGGAAGAACTGATTCCGGAAATGTCGGAGGGAGAACATTCCAATATTGGTGTTGTCATGTTTGCTCTGGGCTTTACCGTCATGATGGCACTGGATGTCGCGCTTGGATAATTAGTGCGTTATATTAAAAGAGATCAGGAGATTAACAGCTATGGCATCTACCGGAAAATGTGAGTACTGCGGTGCGACACTGCTTTCAACGGACCGGCAGTGCCCGCAGTGCGGGGCACCGAATCCGAACTATGTTGAACCGATGGAACGGACCGTATTCCTGCCCAAAACAATTGAGGAACTGAAGGAATACTGTGCGGAACGGGGCATGCCGCTGCTGCGGATGCGGTTCTTTATTGGGGAAAACTTTCAGGAGCCAAAAGCGTTCGGTATATACAGGGACGGAGACGAATACGTCGTATACAAGAACAAGGCCAATGGACAGCGGGCTGTCCGCTACCGGGGTCCGGATGAAGCCTATGCGGTAAATGAACTGTTTGAGAAGTTGCTGGAAGAATGCCATAACCGTGGTATCTATCCGGATGGAAAACCGACGGGCGAGGAAAAACCATCCAACAAAAAGAGCTTCCTGAAGAAACTGATTATCGTTTATCTGGTGATCTTTCTCGGTGCGTTCGGCGGAAGTGCACTTTATTCGCATTTTACGCACCAGCATGACGGCTATTATCAGGTCAATGAAAACATCTACTATCACTACGGGAATGACTGGTATGCCGATTCGGGATACGGCTGGTATGAACTTGACAGTGAACCGGTCGCAGACTACGAAGATTACTATGTCGGAAGTGATTATGACTCGGACTGGGGTGTTTCGGATTTCAAGCAGTCTGATACCTATCAGGAAATCCGTGAGAGCCATTCTTCCGATTCTTCCGACTATGACTCCTGGGATTCCAGCGATACCGACTGGGATTCCGACTGGTAAAAAATACACGGAACTTCTCTGAACAGGAGAAGTTTTTTGGAAAGGAAAACACATGAAACGAATTGCAATAATCCTGAATCTTCTGGTGATGATGATTTTGGCGGGATGCGCTGAAAGCACGGAGCCGGAAGTGATCCGGACAATCAAAAAAGAAGGTGTTCTGCGGGTAGGGACAACCGGCGATTATCAGCCGATGTCGTTCCTGGATCCTGCGACCGGTACCTATGTCGGATTTGATGCCGCCCTGGCCGAAGATCTTGCAGAATCGCTTGGCGTAAAAGTAGAGTATGTGCCGACTTCCTGGCCGACTCTGATGGAAGATACACTGGCCGGAAGGTTTGATCTGGCACTGTGCGGAATCACGATCACCGATGCGAGGAAAGAACAGGCACTGATGTCAGACGGGTATCTTGGAAACGGGAAAACCGTTCTTTGCAGAAAAGAGGATGCCGATACGTATACCAGTCTTGAGGCAGTCAACCGGCCGGAAGTACGGGTGATGGAAAACCCGGGCGGCCTCAATGAGAAGTTCGCAAGGGAAAATCTCCCGGAAGCCCAGCTCATCATTCATGACGTGAATGAAGAGATACCGGGACTGATTGCACAGGGAGAGGCAGACGTCATGATCACCGAGATTCTGGAAGCGGGGTATTACTGCGCAAAGGATGAACGGCTTGCGGCACCGCTGATCAATGATCCGTTCACGCACGGTCAGCTGGGCGTGCTTATGCCGAAAGGCAGTGAGGCACTGCTGGAGTATGTGAATGAATTTCTTGCAAACGAGCGGGAAAGCGGACGGCTGGAAGAACTGGCACAACAGTATATCTACGGAAACAATGCAGAAACGGAAGCGGTCCCTTCATCATCTGATCTGGTACCGGCATTGCAGCCGTAAGAGAGAAAGGAAGTACGTATATGAATGGTGAGATGTATGACCTCTGCAGTCTGACCCTGCATGCAGAGAAAGCGCTGCGGGGAAACGGGACATTTGAACCGGTGGAAATGAAATATGTTGCCCGGCGGAAATTTGTTTTCTCACAGGGATTTGGCAGTGCGTTCAGTCAGGAAGAATGGTTCCGGACAGCCGTAAAACGCGGACTGAAAGCGGTGCGAATGATGGCGCCGACTGCGGTTAAAGATCGGGGAATTCTCGGTTTTGTAAACACAACCAGGGCTTATCTCGCACTGTTCCGGGAAGACGGCTCTGTGTCGGTGTTACTTCCGCATTGGGAATTTCAGAAGGAAGAAACGATGTGGTATGTGACCTATCAGGAACAGGAATGGTCGGATGCGCCAAAAGGTATGCCGGTATTTCATGATGAAACCGAAACCCTGCGTAATGTGCTGCATGAGATTGAGGCACTTGCCAGAGAAATCGGGGAGCCGTATTTTGCTCGGTGTTTCCAGGATGCACAGGATCTTCTGAACGGCAAAGGCACAATGCCTTCAGATATGTTTCGGGATGTTCCTGAACCGTACCGCAGTATTCTTGGAGCGGTGTCGAAAGGAGATGTGTTTGGTGCCATGGGGTCATGGAATGACTCGCCGCCCTATGAGGCACAGAAAAAAGGTCTGAAAGACGAATATGACCGTCTTTCAGACGCTTTGCTGAAATATAACAGGCTGAATATGCTGTATGCGGTGAATGCATGTTACAGCGAAACGGAGTAGAGCCGGCTGTACTTTTCGATCAGATAATCAAGATAGTAATTCGGATCAAACGGTTCACCGGTTGCCATGACCATGATCTCATCAGCGGAATATCTGGCACCGTACTGGTGGATGTGTTCCTTCAGCCAGTGAATGCAGTCAATATAGCGGTTCTTACGAAGCGCTGCGTCTACATCCATCTGCTGTTTCATGGCATGGAAGAACTGTGCCGCAAATGCACTGCCAAGGGCATAGGTCGGGAAATAACCGAAGCTTGCATCGGACCAGTGTACATCCTGCAGGATGCCGTCTGATGCACGTTCGGCATGAATGCCAAGATAGTTCTGATACATAGTATTCCAGGTCTCATCCAGATGTTCGGTGGAAATCGAACCGCTGAAGAGGCCTTTTTCAAGTTCATAGCGGATCAGAATATGAATCGGATAGGTCAGCTCGTCTGCTTCCGTACGGATCAAAGACCGCTTTGAGGCATTGACTGCTCTGTAGAACTGCTCCGCTGAGATGTTTTCAAATACATCCGGGAAGGTCTCCTGCAGAGAACGGTAGTTTGCCTGCCAGAAGGGAAGCGAACGGCCAAGATAGTTCTCACAGAAGCGGGACTGTGATTCATGCATGCCGCTGGATACGCCGGTCGACAGGATCGTTCCGTCGTACTTTGGAGAAATGTTGTGTTCATACCATGCATGCCCCGTCTCATGGATCGTGGAGAATATAGCCGAAGTGACATGGTTTTCAAGATACTTTGTCGTTGTGCGGCAGTCATTCTCGCAGGTCCAGCTGGTAAACGGATGCTCGGTTTCATTCTGATATCCCCAGTCTTTGTCAAACCGAAGATATGGCAGGAGAACCTGTTCGGTCCAGGCTTTCTGCTTTGCAGTATCGCAGGATTCATACAGGAACGAATCCTCGATCGGTTCTGCTTCCAGAACCTTCTGAATGAACGGAAGCAGTTTTTCTTTAACAGATTCAAAGAACCGGTCATAGGCGGCCGTATTCATGCCGGGTTCAAAATCATCCAGCATCTGATCATACAGCGGAAGATCAGAACCGCGATAACCATACAGCTTTCTGCTCCATTCGATCATGGATTTCAGATGCGGTTCATAGATGGAATAATCATTCGCTTCCCGGGCTGCTAGCCATGCATCATAAGATGCGTCCCTGGCTCTCTGGAAAGCGACATAGTCTGCTTTTGGAACTGAGGCGATCTTCATGATCTCGCGGTAATAGGTATCTGCCTCTTTGCGGATATCCGGATCCTCTGCAGACTCCTTCAGCTCTTTGATCACATTCAGGATTGTTTCATCCGTCATGATCGAAAACTGTTCTCCGGCAAGATAGGCGGTTCTCTCATCCCGATAGGAAGCGCCAGCAGGAGGAGCAACGGTAAGCTTGTCGACTGTGATGATGCTTAAGGCCATATCATAGGCGGAAAGACGGAATTTCCAGTCATTATACTGTTTCAGCAGTTCTTCGTTTTTCATTTTCCACTCCGCTCGCTGTCAGAACGACTGACAAAATACGCTGCCGCTGCAGCAATCAGTGCTGCGGCTGCCATTACGATGAAATCAATGCCGGATCCGCCGACGGTCTGTATTTCGGGACGTACGGGTTCCGGTGTGTTTTCAGTCACTGCCGGATGTCCGTTTACGGTATACGCTTTGATGTAGGCATTTCCAAACTCAAACACTTCACCGGCAGAGGTCTGATTCAGTTCTTCCGGTGTCTTCCAGACCATGGAATCTCCGTCACTGACATATGCCAGGGTTTCTCCCGGGTTGGAAACAACCGTGCAGGTGACTTCGTTGATGTTGTCCGGTGTCTGAAGTTCCGGCTTCAGTATGGTTTCGAGATTCAGCCAGGAATATCCGGCAGGGGAAATGATTTTTTCGATCACCGCAAAACGGCTTCCTTTCTCCAGAGGAACCATCTGCTTCAGCGGAATGGTATGGAACCCACGCTCATCCAGGGAGACGGTATCACTGTAAAGCAGTTTTCCGGCAGTGGGATCCTTTTCAAAATCTTCCGGAACCTCATAGATTTCGATTTCCGCGGTGCACTGGTTCTGAGGAGTCATAACCGATACTGCCGACAGGGTTTCCTCATTTGCGACAGTAAAGATATTGGCTGTTTTGGTTTCCGTGTTTCCTGCCGGAATACTGGTTGGCAGAAAGGACATCTGAATCGAGAAATCATACTGGTAGAGATTGTCATAATCAAATCCGTCCAGGCCATCATCCGCTTCCAGAGCGGAAATTGTAGTGATGGAATGATCACAGTAACTCAGCCAGAAATATCCGCTGCCATGTCCGTTTTCGTCCGGAATCCCATAGCTGTAGTAACGGTTGTACAGGATTTCATCTTCTGTGCCTTTGGCAGAATCCAGCGCATCGACAAGTGTCTGTCCGTATTTTTCGTAATAGAGATCGAAATTGCCCCAGCTGTTTTTAATCAGCCAGGCGCCGTCTGTTTCCGGCTGACTGTTTTCGTCGTTCCCGAAATTCTCCTTTGGGTAGTTGTCATTCCAGCCGACAATCGAAACCATGTGGTTCATGGAAATGGAATCACTGTTGTCATACTGGGACCAGTTCACATAATTGAAATAATCCGAAATCCCGTTGTCTCCAGGCATTGACATATCTGCTCCATAGCTGAGCATCAGAGCACCATACTGATATAATGCCTGTTTTGCCCGAAGCACCGCCTGTTCATCGTATGCGTCATACGAGTAGTGTTTCTGATCGAGATCCACATGGAAGACTGAAGGGCTGTCAAGATAGATGTATTTCTGAATATGGGCCGCGGCCGGTGCGGAATGATCTTCCGCCTCATTTTTCAGACCGTAGACAGCTGCACCGTCTTCTTCACCGGAAAGCGGTTCATAGGGTTCCTGGGCTTCCGTGACCGGACCGTTCCAGGCGGCTGTGATCGACTGTATGGAACCGCCAAAGCCGCCGACCGAGAAATGCGAGTTGATGTCATCGCTGAGCGAGAGAAGGCCTTCCGATTTCTGAGGTCCGCCTGCCACAGGGTCGAGGTTTTCATATGCGAGATACAGCTCGCTGAGATCGATTTCCGAACTCTGTTTTGAAAAATCAAGCTGATAGGCGGAAGGATCATCCGGATTGCTGTGCCGTTTACGGAGAAGATTGCTTTCGACAGAAGAAATACCGGCGAAAGCCCAGCAGCTTCCAAACGGACTCTGATTCTTGACAACAGTAGAATCTCCAAGGGAAGGCAGGTAGTACTCCGATACACCGGAAAGATCCGTACTGTACAGATAGTCTGCCCGCGAACCGTAATACTGATCTACCAGCAGGTTAAACGTTGCGGGGAATTCCTGAGAAGCGAAGTGCGTTTCTTCTCCTTCCGACATTTTGTAGTTCTGTGCAAATTCCTTCAGAAGTTTCCAGTCGGTTTCATCGGTTATCCCGTCTCTGTTGAAATCAAACTGCAGACCCGCATCATCGGGGCCGCCTTCGGCATATGTCACAGTACACAGAGAAGCTGTGAGCGCCGCGGTTATCAATGTTTTTGCGATTTTCATAATCCTTATTCTAATCAATTTCAGTAGTAAGAAAAAGCAGGGACCAGCCTGCCTTTACGTGCTTATGCGGTTGTTTCCGGATGTGTTTCCCGCCAGGAGCGGTAAGCGTCCAGCTCCGGCTTAATCAGGGAAAGCGCCAGGGCAATTACAGCAATGTCATCCAGCTGGCCAAGGATTGGTATCTTATCTGAGATCAGATCCTTCCTCTTGATCAGATACAGAAAGGCACTGACTGCAGCTGCGATAACCTTCGGAGAAACATCCGGGTATTCCTTGGTGATATAGCTTCTGACAAGGGAAACCATGGACGGAAGTTCAGTCACTACCGTTCCCAGCACCGGGACGGTCTTCATCTTCTCTGTGACCTGGCTCAGAACATCCTGCAGCTGTTCCGGCTGACGCAGCAGTTCACCTGCCTGCTCCATACCGCCTTCAAGCAGCTCTTTTGCTTTTTCAACATCAACTACTGTCATAAATAGGAAACCTCCTGAATGAATTTTACGCTGAAACGGAGGAAAAATGCTTGTTCGGAATAATAAAAGTGAAATTTTTAATTTTTCATGATCTGATTGGTGTACAAATGTTGTAAAATCCCGAGTTTGACAGTTGAATAGAAATGAAACAGCCGTAGCCCTGCATGAATAAAGGGACTACGGCTGATTTTGGTGTTGCGGCGATATTGCGTAGGATTTCTCAGTGTTCCTTTGTTTGTCTGATAATTGAACGGATC
>JAFWEW010000009.1 GCA_017512725.1 Solobacterium sp. | reverse complement strand
GCTGTTGCTAAGCTTTGCATATTTCTCCAGTACTTCACTCTGTCTCATGTTAATGACCTCCGTGAAGTAACCGTAGTCTAATATGCTGATTTCACTGTCCTATTTTGTGGACAGTTCTACTCTTTGGTTAAAAATAGCGAAAATTTTTAACAAATCTGCTTGCATGCTTTTTCAACATCGTTTATAATGATTGGTGTACCAATCATATAGGAGGATGTTGAAATGAGTCAGAAACTTTCAAAACGAGCGAAGAAAAAGCGTGCGGATTACAATCTCGATTATCAGAAGAAGTATGTGAAGCGGTATGTGTTCAAGCTGAACACACGTCATGACCGTGAGCTGATCGAGATGCTCGAGCAGATGGACAACCGCACCGCCTGGTTCAAATCCAAGCTGGAAGAAGCCATCAACTGAGCAGAATAAAAAGCACCGCAATCATGCAGTGCCAATGCTCATCACAAAGGACAGCTACTTTTTGAGGCGACACCAAAGTCTTTTTGATGCGCCTTAAAACGAAACAGCAGTCCATATCACAAAGGAGTTCTTTCGTATGAAAATTGGAGAATTCTCTGATGCGTTTTTACCTGTCGTAGACGGTGTCGGAAGAGTTGTTTACAGCTATTGCGATCATATCGCAAGAACCGGCAATCAGTGCACTGCGGTCGTCCCGCTGACCAAGATGGGTTACCGCGGGCGGTTCCCGTTTGAAATCATCGACTATTACTGTGCGCCTCTTCCCGGCCAGCCGCAGTACAGCGTCGGGGCACCGATCATCGATGAACATTACCGTCAGCACCTGAACATGACGGATTTTGATATCGTTCATGTGCACTCGCCGTTTATCGCCGGCAATGAAGGCATCCGCTACGCCCGGAAACACGATATTCCGATCGTCGGAACCTTCCATTCCAAATACTATGATGACTTCCTGCAGATCTCGCATTCCCGGATCATTGCCGGTATTTCAACAGATGTGATCGTTACGGATTTCTTCAACAAATGCGATGAAGTATGGACTTTGACCGACAACAGCGCAAAAACGCTTCAGAGTTATGGCTGCAAACGCCCGATCTTTCTCATGCCCAACGGCATGGATAAACGTACGGTACTGCCATCGCAGAAAGAGGACGCGGTTTCTGCATTCCATCTGCGAACCGACGTACTCACCCTGCTGTATGTCGGGCAGCTGAACTGGAAAAAAAATATCCGGCTGATCCTGGAAGCCTGTTCGAAGCTTGAAAACGACGGCACGGACTTTCAGCTGGTACTGGCCGGCCAGGGGCCGCATCAGGCGGAAATCGAATCATTGTGTAATCAGCTTGGAATCAAAGACAGCACTGTATTCACCGGTCACATTCATGATGTAAAACTGCTGGACGGTCTTTACCTGGCAGCAGATCTCTTTGTATTCCCTTCGGTCTATGACACCTTTTCCATGGTCATCCGGGAAGCCGCCAATGCCGGCACCCCTTCGGTCGCCGTGCGCAACAGTGCCGCTTCCGAATGTATTCAGGACCAGATCAACGGTCTGCTGTGTTCCGAAGACGCGGAAGATCTGTACCAGACGATTCATGAGGCAATACAGGATCGTTCCTTTCTCAAACAGCTTGGCAAAGCAGCCAGCGAAACAATCCCGATCGAGTGGTCCGTCATTATTGAAAAAGTACTGGACCGCTATCAGTTTCTGATCGATTATCACAAATCTGCCAAAACAAAATAAAAAATCCCGAACGAGCCGGATCAATTGATCACTCCTTCGGGAATTTTTGTTTACTGGATGCTGATATGTCTGACCTGCGGTTCTTCCTTTTTGGTTTCGGAAGGAATGTCGATCGTCAGAACACCGTTTTCATAGGATGCGTGAATGTCATTCTCGCTGATGCCTTCACCGACGTACCAGCTGCGTTTGCAGGAGCCGGTGTAGCGCTCTTTGCGGACAAGACGCCCTTTTGCGTCGCTCTCTTCCTTGGTCTCGTTATGGTTGACCGCAACGGTCAGATTGCCGTTGTAAAGAGAGATCTTAATATCTTCCTTGCGGTAGCCCGGAACGGTGATGTCCAGGTAGTAGCGTCCGTCTTTTTCACGGACATCGGTACGCATCATCGTTGTAAAGTTTGCGCCAAACGGTTCAAACATGGAATCAAACAGATTCCTGCGGACATCCGGCATAAATTTCATCATTGGCTATACCTCCTTATGGTCCTTTTCAATTAGCGGATCTCAATGTATTTCTTCTCTTCCGCTTCCTTTTTCTTCTCGGTCGGGACTTCCAGTGTCAGGATGCCGTTTTCAAAAACGGCCTTGATATCGCTGTCCTTGATTGCTTCTCCGACATACCAGCTTCTGGAGCAGGAACCCATGTAGCGCTCCTGACGGATAATGCGGCCTTCCGCATTCTTCTCTTCCTCATTCTTGTGATGTTCTGCCGTAACGGTGAGATTGCCGTTATACAGGGAGATCTTAATGTCTTCCTTGGTGAACCCGGGAAGATCAATGTCCAGAAGATACATTCCGTCCTTCTCACGGATATCGGTCTTCATCAGGTTATTTCCGGAGCTTGTGAATCCCGGCATACCAAATACATCATCAATCAGATCATCAAATACGCTGTTGCGCTTTACAGGAACATATACCATCGTTAATTACCTCCATACGTTTGCCGGCTGATCCGGCTACACCCATTATGATACTCACAATTTTAGCACTGTCAATACTTGAGTGCTAATTTCTTGTGCACAGAGAATTCGGCTTTGTTAAGCCATATATGAAAAATTTACTATATCTGTTTCGATAATAATTTCAGAAATATTCATCACTTTGTGATCATAACTGCCAGAACGATAGATAAAAAAAGCAGAGAACCATCCGGTTCCCCGCCGGTTATCCGATCAGGCTCTCGGAAGGCGTCAGGACAAGGATGCCCGTTTCCGGTATCAGATCGATCGTATCAGTATCCAGAATCCGAAGATCCTTCATGGTTCCTGCGATCTTCTCCAGTGTGGCAAGTACCTGATAGCCGCAGGCTCCCCGCCGGTAATGCATGAGTACGGTGAGTTTTGGCTGAAGCTGGTCAATGATCGCCTTGGCTTCCTTTGCGTCAATCGTAAAGAAACCGCCGCATGGGATCATCAATAGATCCGCGTTCTTCATTGCCTGCGCCTCTTCTTCCTTCAGCTTTCTTCCAAGATCCCCGCAGTGAATGATTGTCTCCGTTTCACTTTTCAGGATCACGATATCGTTTTTGCCTCTTAACAGACCGCCCGCATTATCATGATCGGTCTTCAGGATTGTTATTTCATAGGGGCAGGAAGTCTGCGGTTGTTGGATGATAACCTTGTCTGCGGCGTTGTGATCGCTGTGGCCATGGGAACAGAAGACGGCATCTGCGGTAATCTCCGGCAGCTTCAAGCCGTCGACCGAGCCATCCTCATACGGATCGAATACCCCCTTCCAGCCATTGTCTGCGGTCAGAAGAAAGCAGCTGTGTCCATAGTACTTCAGAGTTGTCATATACGTTTCGCTCCTTTACGAAAAAAGGCACACGGGGTGCCTGAAAAGCTTAAAACAGACGTTCAAACAGACGGTAGAGCTTCTTGCGGCTCTTGCGCGGACGCTCCAGAGCCTCCTGGATCGGAATCGAAGTGATTTCATTGTCAATAAGGCCGACACAGTGTCCGCCGATGCCGGCAAGCAGAAGATCGACTGCCTTCTCTCCCATCCGGCTGGCAATCATACGGTCCGTTGGCGTCGGTGAGCCGCCGCGCTGAATATGCCCGAGCACGGTCGCCCTGCCGCTGAAGCCGGTATTCTGAGAGATCTTGGAACTCAGTGCCTGGACATCGGTCGTCTTTTCCGAGACGATCACGATCGCATGTTTTTTGTGTACTGCCTCATCCAGATAGCGGAGCCGTTCCAGTACTTCCAGTTCGTCATATCCCGTCTCCGGAGTAATGACCATTTCCGCTCCGCAGGAGATCGCGGTATAAAGTGCGAGATCCCCGCAGTGATTGCCCATGACTTCCACGATCGAACACCGGTGATGGGAAGAACTTGTATCCCGCAGTTTATCAACGCATTCCACACAGGTATGCAGTGCCGTATCAAAGCCGATCGTAAAATCCGTTCCCGGAATATCATTGTCAATCGTTCCGGGCAGACCGATACAGTTGATTCCCCGCTGGGTCAAAGCCAGTGCACCACGGTAACTGCCGTCACCGCCGACGACTACCAGCGCATCGATTTTATTCTCATTCAGGTTCTTGACACACGCTTCCTGTACAGCCTCTTCCCGAAAACTCGGAAGACGCGCACTTCCCAGGATCGTTCCGCCGCGGGAAAGAATATCCGATACCGACTGGCGGTTCATCGGAACCATATTCCCTTCCAACAGACCCTTATATCCGTCATGGATCCCGTAGACCTCAAGACCGTTGTTCAGTGCCACTCTTGTTACACTGCGGATCGCCGCATTCATTCCCGGCGCATCTCCGCCCGATGTCAGGATCCCAATTTTTCTGACCATATCCTACCTCCGGAAAACTGTTCTCATTCTAGCACATCGCTTCAAAGACAGACAAAGGAACCGCATGCACGGTTCCTCCATGTCACTTATAGGTGTTCCTGCGGTCCCTGCCATCGATCAGAACCGGTTTGGCCAGCACCCGGATCCGCTCGATAATGCGGTCTGCCGCAGCGGTATCTTCGCCTTTGGAATCAAAGCGCAGATGGTTCTGCAGCATCGCAAAATCCCCGTTTCCGGTAAACCAGGTCATCCGTTGGTTCTGCATGCGGTGATCCAGAATCGAAAGCAGGACCATCCGGTTCTTGGCAGTAACCTCTTCTGCCCCGATATCATCGACTACCAGAAGATCTGCGAATTTACAGCGGTCTTCTTCCGTACGGGATTCCCCGCTGAAATAGGTGCGGGCCTGACGGTCACAGAACGACGGATAGTGGATGAACGCCACCTTTCCTCCGCTCATGGCGGTCTGATTGGCAGCACAGGCCGCCAGCCAGGTCTTGCCGGTGCCCATATTGCCATAGAGATATGCGCCTTTGTTCGTCAGATACAGCTGACAGACTTCCATGACGGCACGGTAATATGCCTTGTCTTCATCGTTTTCCAGACGCACATCCTGAAAGTTGACCGTCTGATACTCTTCGCCAAGATCTGCGATCAGGTAGTTGTTCATATGGGAAAGCCGGGATTCCCGCTCCCTCTCATACCGGCAGGCTTCCAGTGTTTCCACGAGGATCCCTTCGCAAGCAAGCCCCATATGATATCCCTTCTTCTTCTGACGGCAGGAAGAGAGGGATTTACAGCCGCGGCACGGTTCCACTTCCTTTTTCCACCGTTCAAAAAGATAAAGATTGTTCTTCACCTGTGCTTCCGGGATCTGTTTCTGAAGGATCAGTTTTTTAACCGATACATCCTTCATCAGCGCTTCATACCGGCGGGAGGAATCTGTGATATCGGCACTGCCGGTTTCCGGCAGGTTCATTTTTTCCAGATCACTCATCGTTTCTTTCCTCCTTTCGGCATCTGATTCAGCAGTCTGCGCATCTCTTCGATCTCGGCTTCATTGATTTTTTCTCCGGTCGTTTTCCGATCCGGATCCGCATTGTAGTAATCCGGCAGAACATCCTGACGCTTCGTGCGGGTGCCGGTACTCTTTTTGGTCTCCTTCAGGGCATCCTCACGGGTACGGACCCCGTCTCTTGCCCATTCACCGGCGACCATGTCGACGAACCGGCTGTTTAACCGGTTGTCGCTGCGCTTGAGAATGTATTCGATCATGATGTTGATCACTTCATTGGAGAAGTGCATATCCATCTTCAGTTTCTCTAGGATCCGCTTGTCTGCCTGGGAGACCATGGCACCGTTCTGCTTTGCCATCAGGAACGAGTTGGGCGGCAGGCTGTACGGATCTTTTGCGCTGGTGATATCCGGCACTTCTCTTGCCGCACTGTTCTTCAGCTTTTCCGTATCGAGATACGGCGGGTCCAGCTTTACGGCCTTGCCGACCAGTACCCACATCCGGTCCGCCGAAAGTCCGTACAGTGTCCCAAGGGTTCCGATCAGTTCCATGTTTTCTCTTGTACGCAGAATGTTCGGGAAGAAATTGCTGGAAGCGATACTCAGAAAATGATCGTAGTCAAAATTGATGTCGACATCTTCCTTGGAGAATGCATATTTCGGCTGTACTTTCTGATAGCTGACCGACAGTTCACTGGAACGGTCTTCCGGCATCCGTTTCACGGATACCGTAATATCTTTATAGCCGCTGGTACTCAGCGTGCCAGAGATAAACTTGGACACGGTGTTGTCGGCCTGTTTGTTACCGATCGCGCGGACATACATGGAAAGAAATTCATTGCTGGACAAAAAGCTCTCGGAAGGCAGCGGCGCATTCAGATGATAAATATAGGAAGTCCGGTTCTCTCCTTCTGCCGCATATGTCCTTAACAGCAGATATTCTTCGAGATGCAGTCTCGCCTTTTCCACCTCATCGGCGGAAAGGTTCAGAATCTCAAACAGTCTGCTGTGGCTTTCCTGGGTATGCTGGAGGCGCCCTTCGCTGTGCAGAAGCAGATACAGCAAAACCGCATCTTTGCCGATAATCGGAAGATACAGGGTTACCAGTGAAGATACCGCATCCTCGCTGAGATTATCCGTCATTTCCACACGATATACGTCTTTGGGCCGCAGGGTCATTCGCTGATTCCTTTCTCTGTCACATATGCCAGCACCTTTTCATACAGTGCCTGGATCGTACTGTCATTATACAGGACGGTGGTATGGGCACCGACATCATTCTCATGATGGATCATGGTCTGATAGCGGGCAAGTGCCTCTTCTTCCGTATAGCCACGGTCCTCCATCATGCGGCGTACCGCTTCTTCCTTCGGGCAGGCCAGGATCAGGATCTCATCAAAACAGGATTCCATGCCGGCTTCATACAGCAGCGGCACTTCCGCAAAGACCAGATCTTCATCGGCATGGTGCGAAAAGAACCGGTTCATGCCTTCGATCACTGCCGGGTGAACGATGGCATTGAGCCCCTGCCGTTTTTCCTCATCATGAAAGATGATATCCGCAACCTTCTTCCGGTCGATCTCTCCAAACGCATCGAGAATGGATTCCCCTAGATAGGCAACCACTTTTTCATAGCACGGGTTTGTCTGCTGGTACAGAATGCGGGAATAGCCGTCACAGTCAAAGACGGAAAAGCCCATCTTCCGTAACAGAATTGAAACCGTTGTTTTTCCGGAAGCAATCGTTCCGGTAATACCGATTTTTTTCATCTGCTCTTCTGGCAGTCCGGACAGTAATACGAAGTCCTTCCGCCAATCCTCCTTGTTTTTGCAGGTCCGTGACACACACCGCAGTCACTGCGGGAATGGATCCTGCACTGAAGCTGAAAGCGCCCGGTAACGCCCAGACTGGACGTATAGGAACGGATCGTCGTGCCGCCGCACCGGATCGCCTCCTGTAAGATATTACGAGTCGCCGTCAGGATCTCCGCACATTTTTCCCGGGTGATCCGCTGACAGGATACGCCCGGCCGGATCGCTGCGGCAAAACAGATCTCATCCGCATAGATATTGCCGATGCCGGCGATCACGCTCTGATCCAGCAGTAAAGTCTTGATCGGAACATTACGGGACCGGCAGATCGAATACAGATAATCCGCATCCAATTCCGGATCGAACGGTTCCGGCCCGAGACCATGGAACTTCGTCAGATCCGGTTTTCCTTTGATCAGCTCCATCGTTCCGAACTTGCGCGTATCGTGATAGCGCAGCTGCCGGTGGTTCGTCAGCTGGAAGATCACATGGGTATGCCTGTCCAGAGGCGCTTCATCGGGAAGGATATAATACTTCCCCTCCATGCGCAGGTGCGATACCAGCGTAATGTCCCCGAGTCCGAAGATCAGATATTTCCCGCGGCGCTCGAATGTCTCAAACACATGATGGACCAGTGCAGCTTCAAATGCCTTCGGGCTGCGGTCGATCATCTTCGGGTACCGTACCGTTACGCCGAGGATCTCTTCCCCTTTGATCCGGTCTTCCAGGGTCCTCAGAACGGTTTCAACTTCGGGCAGTTCCGGCATTATTTCGCCTCGTACCAGTCACTGCCGATCGAACATTCAACGGTAAGCGGCACCTTGAGCTTCATGGCGGTAACCATACCTTCCGTTACCAGCTGTTTCATCGTCTCGACTTCTTCTTTGGTCACATCAAAGATCAGTTCATCGTGTACCTGCAGGATCATTTTCGATGTGACACCGGCTTCTTTCATCATCCCATCGATCCGGATCATGGCCAGCTTGATGAGATCTGCCGCACTTCCCTGGATCGGAGCATTCATCGCCGCACGCTTGCCGAATTCACGGACCATCCGGTTGCGGTCTTTGATCTCGGGGATTTCACGGCGGCGGTTGCAGACGGTAAGCACATAGCCGTTCTTCTCACAGAATTCCACGAGCGATTCCATATAAGTACGGATCTTCGGGAACTTTTCATAGTAGGTCTCGATAAAATCACCGGCTTCCCTGCGGGTAATGCCGAGCTGTTCCGCAAGACCGAAGTCCGAGATGCCGTAGACGATTCCGAAGTTGACCGTCTTGGCCCGCCGGCGCATTTCCTTGGTCACTTCTTCCTGGGAAACGCCAAAGACATCCATTGCCGTCTTGGTATGGATATCGATATCGTTGTTGAATGCTTCGATCATCGAATCTTCATCGGCCATGCTGGCAAGCATGCGCAGTTCGATCTGGTGATAGTCCGAGGAAAGCAGGACATGTCCCTCTTCCGGCAGGAATGCCTTGCGGATAATGCGTCCCTGTTCATCCCGGACACTGATGTTCTGAAGATTCGGATCGCTAGAAGATAGCCGTCCGGTCTGGGTCGCACACTGGTTGTACAGCGTATGGATCCGACCGTCGTTCTCAATATACTTCTGCAGGCCTTCCGCATAGGTGCTGTAGATCTTCTGCAGTTTCCGGTAAGCAAGCAGAAGCGGAATCACCGGATGATTCTCTGCGAGCTTCTCCAGCACTTCTGCCCCGGTGCTGCGCTTCTTTCCGGAAGGAAGACCGAGCTCATCATAGAGAACGGACGCCAGCTGCTTCGGACTGTTGATATTGAAGTCATGCCCGACCGTATCAAAGATCTGTTTCTGCAGATCATCAATTTCCTGCTTCATTTCCGCGGCAATCTTCTGCAGTACATTCTCATCACAGCGGATACCGATCTTCTCCATTTCATAAAGAATCGATGTCAGCGGCAGTTCCATATTCTTATAGAGGTCCGTAAGACCGTTGTTTTTTAAATCCGGTTCCAGCGTACGGAACAGTCCATAAATACCGGAGGCTTTTTCACAGGCATAGCGCAGTGCTTCCTCCGGATCCGGAAGTTTCGGGCGCAGCGGGGTCCCGTAGATCTCTTCATACGTATTGGCCGTCGTGATCCCGTAGGCTTCTGCGATCTTTTCCGGAGAAGTCAGAGCGGAATGAACCAGATTTGCCGCAATCATGGCATCTTCCGTAAACGCAATCGGAAAATCATACCGCGCGCAGAGGTGCATGTTGCGCTTGATGTCAAAACCGATGACAGGATGTTTTCCGGCATTCAGTGCCTGTTTCAGCGCTTCATCGGCTTTCGCGTCTTCCAGGGAAAGATAAACCGTCTCTACCCCGTCGGAAACGGCAATGCCCCGCAGTTCGGCGCGGTTAAACGATTCCCGGTCGGAATCGAGATAGACCGCAAGGTCTCTCTGCAGCAGATTGTCCGGGCACTGCTGTACCTGCGCAAACGATGCAGGCTTCGTTACCGGTTCTTCCGATGCAGGAACCGTATTCCCCTGCTCTTCCAGCATCTGCTGGTAGCGGCGGGCAAACGTCTTCATATTCAGACTTTCAAAGAAGCGAATCAGGGATTCAAGATCCGGATCAAAAGCACAGTCTGCCGCCCCGAACTCCAGCGGCACATCGGTACGGATCGTTGCCAGCTGTTTGGAAAGCAGTGCAGATTCCTTTCCGGCTTCCACTTTCTTTCCAAGCGCCCCCTTGATCTCGGAAGCGTGAGCAATGACATTCTCAACCGTTCCATACTGGTCGAGCAGCTTGAGTGCGGTCTTTTCTCCTACCCCGGGGATGCCGGGAATATTATCGGAATGATCGCCCATCAGGCCCTTGAGATCGGTGATCTGAAGCGGAGTAATGCCCAGTTCCTCTTTCAGGGACTGTTCGGTCATCTCGCTCATTTCACTGATTCCCTTTTTCATCAGCATGACCGTCGTCGTATCATCGATCAGCTGCAGCAGGTCATGGTCACTCGTAAAGATCACGGTATCATAGCCGTCTGCCTGATGGCTCATCGTACCGATCAGATCATCCGCTTCGATATCGGTCATCTCGACCCAGCGGATATGAAAGGCATCCAGATAATCCCGTACCATCTGAAACTGCGGTACCAGATCATCCGGTGCCGGTTTTCTACCGCCCTTGTAATCCGGATACAGATCATGGCGGAACGTATGCTTGCCGGCATCAAACGCGACGAGAACACTGTCCGGCTGGATCAGCTCCAGCGCTTTCTGCATCATCGATGCAAATCCGAAAACCGCATTGGTCGGAAGACCCTGCGGGGTTGACATCTTCTGTCCGTATGCCGTGGCATAATATGCCCTAAACAGCATGGAATTCCCATCCGTCAGCAACAGTTTTTTCATCGTAAGCTCCCTTCATTTTTACAAAAAGACCCGTTTGATTACGGGCCATGATGTTAACTCTTGGATTCCGGCTTTGCGGTTTCAGAGGCTTCTGTGGTTTCGGCCGTTTCACCGTTTTCCGAATCTGCCGCTTCCGCATCGATCTCTTCTTCCTGCGGCACGATCGGCGTGGCAGCCGTTTCTGCCATAGTTTCCAGCACTGCCAGATTCTCATACATAATCGACAGATAATCCTTGCCGGCATTGGAAGATTCACTCGTCAGACTGGAGAGATTGCTCAGTTCGACCCGGGTCAGATTCAGATCCTCCTGTACGCGGTTGAACAGTTCGATCATGTCTTCCGTCATATTCTCTTCATAGACAATATAATGGACTCCATCCTCTTTGATCCGCTGTTCGATCAGTGCCAGCTGCTTTTCATTTGGCAGGACCCCGTATTTGGAAAGAATGATCGGATAGACCTGAAAGCCGTATGTCTTCTGCCAGTTGCCGAAACTTGCGGTCATGGAGACGAACCGGATCGATTTCTGATTGACCTTGTTGGCTGTGGAAAGTGCCTGGTACTGCGCATCCAGATTGATGAGGTCGTTTTCCAGTTCCTCAAAGTTGGCGTTGATGATTGCCGCATCATCCGGATAGGTCGTAATCAGAAACTGCCGGATATCCTTTGCCATGGAAAGCATCGCAATCGGATCCATCCAGAGATACAGGTCTTTGGAATCCGTATTGATGAGATCAAATTCACTGCCCTTATAATACGGGCTTTCCACAAAGGTGCTCTCATCATCCGTGGAAACTTCGGTAAAACGGCGGAAATCATAGACCGCATTGAGGGTCGAAAGATCGATCTCATACGGTGCAAGCGAGGAGATATCCGCACTGTAGATGGAATAATACGGTTCCAGCTGACCGATATGCAGGAATACGACCGCATTGGATAACACCGAGCGGTAGTCTTCTGCAATCTGTGCCCGCTGGACGATCGTATTGGACTGTATGGAACGACTGTCAACAGCCCCTCCGGTCAGACGCTGCGTGAGAAAACCGATCGGATAGACCGTATATGCAATAACCGTGCGTTCCGGTGCGCAGCCGGCAAGCACGGTGACAAGCATCAGCATGGAAAGGATTTTAATCAGTGCTTTTTTCATATCTATTTCCTTCCTTCCGTGTGATTATACAACATTCAGACATCACTGCGGTTCAGCCGGATCACGACCCGTACCGCAAGATATACCGGGATCGCCAGCATGACGCCCCAGCCCCCTGCCAGGATCCCTCCGGCATAGATGGAAAACAGTGCCCAGATCGGTGAGATCTTCACATTCCGGGAGTGGATCAGCGGCTCGATAATATACGCATCCACCTGCGATAACAGAACAATGCAGATGAGGAGAATCACAATGTTTTTCGTCGGCAGTGACAGTACCGTGATAATGCCGACCGCATTGCCAACCATCGGTCCGATATAGGGAACGATCAGGCCGATCGCCGTCAGCAGTGAAACCAGAAGCCAGTCCTTATGACCGACGAAGTAATACATGATCGCATATTCCACAAACTTCACGCCCATCAGCACCAGCAGCGAACGGATGTAACTGCCGATTTCGGTATCAATCGCTTTGATGCCGCGGATTGTAGGAGCACCGCCCCGCTTGGCAAGCTCATAGATTCCCGATTCGATCTTCTCCCAGCTGCCGCACATATACATCGAGATAATTAACATCAGTACGACGATCGTAAAGACATTCGCCGCATCCGACAGGACGGTGGAAAGCCGGCTGGAAAGCTGGGGAAACAGGTCTCTCGTGGACTGGAGAGCATTCACTGCTTCACTGACCATCCGCTGTACCCACAGCGGAACATCGGAGTCCGCAAATTCCACATAGGCGGAATAGGCAGAATTCACACCATTGATCATCGAGAGAATAAACGAGGATGCCCGGGAATACAGCAGCGGAATGATCGTAAACAGCATCCATCCGAGCAGTACAAACAGGATCACATAGACGATGGGAATCATGATCTTCCGGGAAAGATGGTATCCCTCCAGCTTCCGGAACAAGGGCTGCAGCACATAGGCAATAATAAAACCCAGAAAGAACGGACGGACGATATGCCATCCCTTGATGAAGATTCCCTGCCATACATTGTCGGTCACCTTCAGCAGCCAGACGATGACAAGCACGAGGATCACCCGGATCAGTGCCTGTACATTCACATCCTTATTTATTTTTTCTTCGATCCGATCAAAGAATTTCATAACATGTCCATTCTACCATTAAGGCATGGTCCCTGAGCGGCGAAAATAAGCGTTTCTACTCCGACGGTTCTTCTTCCTCCATCGGTGCATTTGCCCGCATGACCTGTTTCTTTCCGTGTTCCACCGCAAGATTGGCGAGCACTTCCGGATCATTGATATAGCCTCTGGCGATGGCCGTTTCTGTGAGAGCTCCAAGATTGGTACCCGAGATCACGATGATCTTCTGTTCCGGATGTTTTTCGGCATATTCCAGGGCAGTCTTGTACGGCGTTCCCTGAACGATATCCGTAAAAACGAGTATCCCTTCACTGTTTTCTTCCAGAGATTTCATCGCCCCCTGGAACGATAGTTCAAAATCATCCGCCGTATCTTCCTGCCGGTAGTCGGCATAGCCGAAATTGTGCGGCATTCCTGCCACCAGTTTTACGACATTCGTCATCGCACTTCCAAAACGGTCATGCCCGCATACAAGAATTCCGATCATACATTACCTACTTTCTATGTTTGATTTCTTCAGCAGTTTCACTGAAACCGCATAATATACAACAAACGCAATAATGCCCAGCGGCAGGATCATCCAGGTCTTTGCCGCAGCGGGAAAGGCCGCCGAAAAGAACAGATCGCACAGTCCGCCAGACAATGCGAACCCCGACCGGAAGTCAAAGAGTACCGCCGGCAGCGCCAATAGAATATACAGCAGGCAGTACTGCATATACAGCAGCGGGGATGTAAACAGCAGGAAGAATTCCATTGGTTCACTGAACCCGCAGATAAATGACGAAACCGCCGCCATGATCAGGAACCGTTTTAACTCTTCCGAACCCTTCTGTGTTTTGTGGAACGCAAGTGCCACTGCCGGGATGCCAAACATCATCGGTGCGAAGAACCCGCACATAAACCGTCCCGGATCCCCTTCCGTGCAGTTTGCCCAGTAACGGACCAGGTCCCCGGTGCCTTCCTGGAAGAGTACCGACTGGTTCAGGCCATGGTGCAGATTCAGCGGCATCAGAAGCCGGTTCAGGCCGGCATAAGCGCATACGGCAGCCGTACCGCCCTGTGCCAGGTACGATCCAAGACGCACCGCTGCAGAAAAGACAACAAACCATACTCCTGAAATAAGTATCGAGAGAACTGCGGAAACCGCAAGCAGGTAAAGAATACCCGAAGAAAACGTTCTGGATTTGTTGCAGGCATACGCCCCTGCAAGACCCGCCAGCACGCCGGTAAAGGGAGACGGCAGATACCGGAACGTCAGTTCACTGAGTTCGAGCGAAGGAAACAGTGTATGGATCAGATAATGGGAGGCAAGTGCTGTTACTGCCAGCCAGGCGCCGATGCCATACAGTGCCCCTTCGGTTTTATCCCGTCTGGAAAACGCCGCCGCAAAGGAAGCGGCGAAGAAAAACCCGGCATTGTCGGTCAGAGCCCCGGCAAGCCGCACCAGAAAGAGACCCGCTTTCTGGGTCGGCAGAATAATCGTTCCTCCCTGCATTGCCTGCGGGCACAGGGCATAGCCGATGCCCAGCACGATGCCGGAAGCGGCCATGACCGCGCAGGGAAGAAACGAAGCCTTTCGGATGTTTGATCTGGTTTCCTGAGACAGTCCCATAGATAAATCTATTTTAGCGTATTCAGCGGTATCGTTTTCATCCGCATCCGGATGAATTACAATGAGAAAAACAGGAGAGACCGATCATGATTATTCAAAGTACAAGAGTATATGTGGCCGGCAGTTTTATGAAAGCTGCCATCCGGATGGACGACAATACGATCACCGAGATTCTGGAATACGGCAGTGTTCCAGCAGATATGGACTATGGCGATCTCAGAATTGTACCGGGTTTCATCGACATTCACTGTCACGGAGCCTATGGCTGGGATACCAACGACGCGACTCCGGACGGACTGAAAACCTGGGCAAAGGAGATCGTAAAGGAAGGCGTTACCTCCTTCCTTGCGACCACAGTCACCCAGATGAAGCCGGTCCTGCTGAAAGCCGTGGAAAATGTTGCGCAGGTAATGGAACACCAGAAGATTGGAACCGACGGAGCTGAGATCCTCGGTATTCACTTTGAAGGCCCCTATCTCAACCCGAAGCACAAAGGTGCCCAGCCCCCGGAAGCGATCGTTCCGCCTTCCGTAGCGGAATTCCAGGAGTATCAGATCGCCGCAAAAGGAACGATCCGGGTGATTACGCTGGCACCCGAACTGGATGAAGACTTCGCCCTGACAAGGTACTGCCACGATACCGGTGTCCGTGTATCCGTCGGGCATACCGATGCGACCTATGAACAGGTCATGCTGGCAGCGGCCAACGGTGCAGTATCCATCACCCATACGTATAATGCTCAGACCCCGCTCAAGCACCGGGAAAACGGCGTGGTTGGAGCGGCCTTCCGTCTGCGGAACCTGTACAGCGAGATCATCTGCGACTGTGCCCACAGCACGCCGGAAGCACTGAATATCTTCTTTACGAACAAAGGCAGAGACAAGGCAATCATGATCAGCGATGCCCTGATGTGCAAGGGCTTCAAGGTCGGCGACAAATTTATCTTCGGCGGACATGAAGTTGAGATCTGGCCGGACGGCTGTGCACACCTCACCGATATTCCCGAGCACAGTATTGCCGGTTCTACGATGCATACCAATGACGGACTGCGGAACCTCGTTGAAAAGGCCATGGTACCGTTTGATGCGGCACTCAATTCCTGCACCATCAACCCGGCAGCGATGCTGGGCGTGGATGACCATCTTGGAAAGATCTGTGCCGGATACGATGCGGATCTTGTCGTACTGAACGATGATTATTCCGTCAGACAGACCTTCTGCAAAGGCATCCCCCAGATTACCGAATGACCCGGAGCGATCCGGGTTTTTCAAGGGTTTTTTCAGAAGTCAGGCGATGCCGCCTCATGATATAATTCTCTCGATATTATGATACTGACAGCGAAGACAAAAATACTGATGATCATTGCCGCAGTGCTGTTTGCGACGACAATCGGCACCGGCATTTATTATATTTCCTCTACTTCAACGGCTGCGGTGAAGGTTACCGACTTTACCGCCATGACGAAAGAAGAAGTACTCACCTGGGCAAAGGCGAATCATGTCGCGGAAGATCAGATCACCTTCACCTATGCCTTTGATGAGGAGGCCGAGGAAGATACGGTCATCTCTCAGACGATTGAAAAAGATACGGCACTCGGCCGGAAAGATGCCATTGAGATCACCCTGTCCAGCGGACCGGATCCCGATCTCGAACTGAAGCTGATTGATTTCAAAGGCATGAAGATGAATGCGGTACGGGAGTGGTTCGAAAAGAATAAGTTCTCGAACGTCCAGTATACGTTTGCCGCAGATGAAGAAGCCGCTGCAGATGAATTCCTCAAATGTGAACCTGCCTGCGGCACAGCCGTAAAACGCAGTGATAAGATTACCGTTACGATCTGTTCCGGCAGCGCCAAGGATTCCGAGGAAGCCAAGGAAGTAACGGTACCGGATTTCAAGACCTATACCCGCACCAACATTCAGGCCTGGGGCACGACCAATAAAATCACGATCCGCTTCTCCAGCCAGTCCAGTGATACCGTCGCAAAAGATGCGGTGATCTCGCAGTCCCCTTCTGCCGGCAGTAAAGTGAAACAGGGCGGTACGGTAAGTATCGTATTGAGTTCCGGTAAGGGTCTTACGGTTACTTCCTTCGTCGGTAAGCCGCGCGCGTCTGCCGAACAGTGGGCAAAGGAAAACAGCCTCAAGGCACAGATCACGGAAGTCTTCAGTGATGCCGAGGTAAATACCGTCATCTCCCAGAATCCCTCCTCCGGCGCCATCTCTGCCGGAAGCACCGTCTCCTTCCAGATCAGCGGCGGTCTTGTCCCGCTGAATGACTATACCGGCAAGAGCCGGAATGAATTTGAAACCTATGTCGCAAATCTGAATACTCAGAAAAACAAGAGCGCAAAGATCACGGTATCGGTTTCGGAACAGGAATCGGATTCCGCTGCCGGAACCATCCTCTCACAGTCCGCCAGCGGCAATGTAAAGCCCGGCACTTCTGTTACCATCAAGGTCGCAGTCGGAAAGAAAGTTTCGGTTGCCGACAAGCGCGGCACCAGTGAAGAAAGCTTCCGTTCCTATCTGTCGTCCCTTGGCTTGCGGCCCGGAAATATCTCCTATGCCTATGATGATTCCGTTTCTGCCGGAGCCATCATCCGCAATGACACCGGTTCCTTTGCGGCCGGCAGTTCTATCAGCTACACCGTTTCAAAAGGAAGTTACAACTTCAGCTATGGAAGTCTCATCAATGCCGGCAATGCCTGGTCTGCCCTTGACTCCAAAGCTTCGGAAGCACGTTCCAACGGCTGGTCCGTAACGGCCTCCTATGTGGAAAGCGAAGTCTATGATGCCGGTATCATTACCGAAAACTGCAGCGTCAGCGGGAAATCCATCGCCTGCAAGGTATCTTCCGGGAAAGTTGCGACCGTTCCTAATGTTGTCGGCATGAGCTATGATGCGGGAATCGCCGCCATGAAGAATGCCGGGTTCAACGCTTCTGCCACCGAAACCTCCGGCTACCGGGATGAACCGGCCGGTCAGATCATCGGTCAGAGCATCGCCGCAAATTCCAGAGCGAAAGCCGGATCAACGGTAACCCTTACCTACTCCAAGGGACCAAAGCCGATCGAAACGGCAAAGCTTCCGAATATTCCCATCGGAGTTTACGACGGAAGGTCGGAATCCGAGATCCGCTCACTGCTGACCAATACGTTCAACAACGCCGGCTTCTACAATCTGAACTTTGTCATCAAGGATTCCAGCAGGGAAGACAACAATAATGCCGTAGAAAGCATCTCCCCATATCCGGACGGATCGGTGATCGATAAGAATACAACAATCACAATCGTAATTCTCGTTGGAAAGTCATCCTGATTTCCTTCTGCAGTTCATAAAAATACCTTCGGGTTACTCGAGTCCGAAGGTATTTTTGTTAGTGTGCAGTTGTTAGATCTATAACACTCAGTACGTAACGGCTGTGCGTGTTTTCTTTGGCCAGCGTGATCTTCCGGTCTTCTGTTTCACTGACCAGGTCTTCCTTGCGCCGGAGATTGCAGATCTCAAAGATATCCCTGCTCTCCTTTGTCTTGATATCCAGATACATGCGGTACATTCCGGGTTCGAGATTCGAAAGATCCGCTTCGATTCGGAAGCTGGCAGAGGTCAATTCATAATCCAGATCTAATAATTTTGCAGGATCGGTGTCACTGACATACACATTCGCGTCATACCGGGTTGTTTTTCCGGTTTCATCAACCAGCACGATCTGATAGACCGGCTCATCTGCCTTCGTGATGTTGGTATTGTAGATGAATGCGGTCGCATCCATGGTCAGTACCTGATCCTTCAGCTCCAGACGGTTTTCCGCATAAACGGAATTGCGCCGCGTTGGCTTTTTGACCAGTGAGAAGTCAATATCGTTCTTCTCTTTGGAGATCTCGATCCGGTAGTTGGCCATCGCACGGCCGTATACCCGTACCAGATACCCATTGATCACCCGGTCCGGCTGATCTTTGATGCGGCTGGAAATCACCAGCGTACTGTCTTCATGATCGCCGTTTTTCACGCCGATCTTCACTGCATAGTTGCCTTCCGGCAGTTCCTCTAGATCGATTGCTGCGGTATAGCGGATCTTCGTATAATCATAGCTGTCTGCGAAATCCAATGGTTCTTCGAGCGAAGAACTCTCGGCTTCAATCAATATCTCTTCCTGGGTTTCCTGATTCGAAAGGATTAAGGTATGGGTAAGATCGGTATTCTTTGAAGCGTTGATGCCGTTGAAGAAGGCATAACCGCTGATCTCAAGCGTTGTTTCATCGGCATAGGACAGGGATTCCACCATCTGGTAGAGCTGCAGTTCTTCCGCTTCCGGCTTGATCGTACAGCCGCTGCCTTCCTGATAGTTTTCATATCCGCTGCGGCAGACACAGGCATCCGCATCTGCATCATATTCTGCGCCGGTTCCGCATTCTGCCGGCCCGATGATCAGCGTTGTACCGGTTTCATCCGATACAATGCGGGTCCTCTTTCCTTTCCGCTGGATCTCTGTGCCTTCGATACCAGAAAGCAGATGTACCTCACTGAATTCGGTCAGCTTGCTGTAGAGGGTGCTCAGACGGAAGAAATACGTTCCGTCTTTCAGATCCGAAAGATCGGCACTTCCTTCAAAGGAAGCCTCATCATTTTCTGCCTTCGTTGTAAGAGATATTGTCTTTACCGGCGCAAATGCTTCATCGAGTATTTCGATGGTATGCGTCAGCTGGTTCTCTTCGGTCACATAGATGCCGGGACGGTAAGCCTGTCCCCTGATCTGCAGGATGCCGTTTTCATCAAACGACAGCGTGACATTCTGCTTGTATTCGTCAGTGGGCTGGTTCCCTGCTTCATGCACGACGGTGCTGTTGATCAGTGTTACCTGTGCTTTTGGCAGATAGCCGGCATCTTCCCAGCTGTACGGAAACAGTCCGACATTCGTCAGAGAAAGCACATTGCCGCCGGAAAGCGCGTTTGTACTCTGGATCTTATAATAACCGCCGGTCTCTAAAAGAACAGAAACCATATGGTTCTTCTGGTAGGTAGCGCCATAAGCACTGTTGTACAGTGCGGCACCGCCTGCACTCTTGAGAATATTCACCCGCTGGTCGTCCTTTATGACACCGATCGAAGCAGTATTGAAGTCGGTCAGCCGGCCGTCATAGCCGTTGTCGCATTTATCAATTGAATAGGCAATTGCCGCAAGCTTCATGCCCCAGTAAGGATCACCGGCATACTTCACGTTAACGCCGCTTCCCTTGTTTCCTAGCTGCGGTCCGAAGAAGCGAAAGTCATTGATATCGGTATAGCCTCTTAAGACAATGCCCATTTCTTCCCGGATGCACTGGTCCACAGAAGGGAAACTGAATGCCGCATCCGGATTGGAATCATAGGCCGCAATGCCAAACAGATTATTGCGCTGCCGTGCGTACTGACTCGTACCGTTTCCGGATTCGAGGATCGCAATCGCATAGACCAGCAGTGCATTCATGCCATAGGTCTCTGCCGCATCGACAAATACCTGTCCCTTCCCGCTCATGACAGAATCATTCGACTTGATCCGGTCATACAGATAACTGTCAAACGTTGAAGCCTTTACCGCACTTCTGGTACGGAGCGGCAGGAACTGATAGTACGGATAATAAATACCCGCCTGATCGGAGAAATAACGGTCCCGGTAAAATGTCGTACCATCATCACTGAAGTAAACCTGTCCGACCGACATCCATTCCGGTGCCGGTCCTACCGCAAAGGTCCACTCTGCCGGATAGCCGCCGGAACCGGCATTGCCGCCCCAGCCGGTAAAGCAGTGATAGACGAGATCAGTATAGTTCCCGTTCTTTTCCACCCGGTAATAGGCCTGACGCACATGGGTCAGAAACGGATATTCATTCAGACCGGTCGAATCATTTCCGCCAAGATAGAGCGGAATATCATCCGTAACTGCCTTCATCGGAACGAGATCCACATCCGAAAGACTGATATAGCCGTCAAACCCGGTCAATACGACATGAACATTTCCGTTCCCGTCGCCGTTCCAGGTCTCCAGCCCCTTCCAGCGCATCTCCCGGTGAACGGTGACATAGGTTGTCTTCATGTTCTGCTGGTAGGAAGAGAACTGATTGATATTGGCGGTGTTCTTTCCTCCCCTCTGCGGGTAGGAATACACGACACCGTTATTCATATTGATGATCTTGGTTGCACTGCCGCTGGATGCATGCCGGATGACTCCCGCATCTCCAAGGCCGTACATCTGGTTCTTTGCGGCTTCCCAGCTTGGCGTACAGGCTACGCGGTCAAAGGTACCGCTATTCGTCAGTACTGCCACCTCATACTGGCCGGCACCGCAGTTCATGGGATACAGCTCATCATAGGAACTGTAGGCATGAACCGGAATCAGCATAGAAGGCATGAGCAAACCGACTGCAGTGGCAGCCGCAAGCATCCATTTCAGAACCGGATAGCGTTTTTTCATGTTTCCTCCCTTCTACTGATTCAGATCGACATTGATCGTAATCGGTGCAGCACCCCCTGCCAGATTCAGTTTCAGTACGCCCTGGTATTTCACCGGAGAGGTATCCGGGTCATAGGCATAAAACAGCAGGTAGCCGGTCGTATGTTCCGAAACGGGAACTCCGATCATGTTGTCATATTTCATCGAGCGGATCGCTGCCGGTAATGCCTCAAATACCTCCGGGGAACCGGTCGGTACATAGGAAGCCGATTCGATCGTAATCGTATCTCCAAACAGCGATACCGCATTGACTTCAAATGCATATACCTTGGTCGTACTTGGGAGAAGATATTCCTGTTCCCCTCCTGCGGTCTGTTCATACAGCGGCAGACCCGTAATGTCATAGGCTTTTGACACGGTCATCTGATAGCTCTTTCCATCCGTGATCACATCATCCGCTTCATACTGCAGCATTCCCACCGTTCCTCTGGCAGGAATCAGGGAGAAGCTGAGATCACCGTGATTGCCGAAGTCAATGGACAGCTTGATGGTACTGACATCACCGGTGACCGGTATAAAGATATTCGCATCGTATTCCTTATCCTGCGAGATCAGGGAGAACCAGACATTCTGCCGTCCAAGATACAGGGATTTCTGTTCCAGCTGTTCCACATACCCGGAGGTCTGATCCAGTGCAATGCCCTGTGAAGTCGTAAAGTGAGACAGGGAGATATTGGTCGGTCCCTGTGCAGTGACATGGAGCTTTGCGATAACAAAGCGGAAATCGAGATCCGGAAGGTCAAAGGCGATATAGTCTTTCAGGGTAATCGTCACATCACTCGGATTGGTATTCTCCTGCGGTCGTTCCGTAGGCTTTTCCGCGATCTCGGTCGTATCGGAAAGACCAGTGTCCGGGTCTTCTTCCGGTTTCCCGTTATTTTTAAATAAGACATCAAAAAGAACCAGGCAGATGATGACCATCACCAGGATCAGTGCTGTCCAGATGAGAACATTGCGCTTGCGGAGTTCTTTCGTTGTCATTGCTTTTATATTATAGGAAATTCCCGCTCTCCGGAGATGGAAAACATGAAAATCATTTAAAATCTTTCATGCGTTGCAGAACAACTTTTGTTCTATAATAGGTACGCGGATAAAATTCATTCCGTTCATACGGATGTTTTTTTGAGTTTTGTCTGAATGGTAAAGCATATGTCAAAGAAAAGCTTTAAGATGAACAAGGAAAATAACAAAGGCGGCGCTCCGGTTCCTCCTCCTTTTCCTGGTAAAGAATCCGTTCAGCCTGCAGCAGCACCGGAACTCCCGGCTTTTAACAAGGATGAAGAGATCCGGAAAGCTTCTGAGGCAGCTCATTCGGTACCGAAAAACGCAGTACAGAATGAGGATGAAGAACTCAGTCTTTTTACCGGCAGTCTGAAAAAGGTCACGGATGAACCTGAGGTTTTCAAAACCGCAGCGGCTCCTGCAGCAGATGTCCCGGAGAAACCGGCTGAAACGCCGAAACCGGAAGCGACCAAAAAGCAGGAACCCGAGGGAATCAAGGCCGCAGAAACAGCTCCCGTAAAGGAAGAAACGCCGGCAGCGGAACCAAAGCCGGAACCTGTTTCCGCTAATGCGGCGAAGGAAGCCAAAGCGGATGAGCCCAAGGACCAGAAAACACCGGAATTAAAAACACCGGATACAAAGGCAGAAGCGGCATCGGATAAAGAGAAATCCGTCTCCCCTGCTGTGTATCCGATCAAGATACCGCCAGTACCGACAACCGAAAAAACAGAGGAACCGAAAAAAGAGAACATCCTCAGCAAAGCCTCCATCAAGCCGGCAAGAGTGCGACGGATCACCAAACAGAAGAATCCTGCAGCAGCACCGAAGGCTCCCCGTCCGAAATACCGGGCCGGCAAGATCCTGGTCGGACTGTTCCTGTTCGCACTAATCTGCGGATTTGCGGGCGGATTTGGTGCCTTCATGTGGTTCGAGAAGATGATTGCCAACGTTCCCCCTCTGGATGTCGGCAAACGGGAAGAATACTCGCAGGCATCCAAACTGTATGATGCCAGCGGAAACTTCCTGGCCGAATACGGCACGAACGAGAACGTCGTATGGGCCGATTCCGAAGAGATTCCCCAGCAGCTGAAAGATGCGTTTATCGCCATTGAGGATGAGCGCTTCTATACGCATAACGGCATCGACCTGAAGCGTCTGATCGGTGCGGTCATCGGACAGATCACCGGCAACGCGCACTATGGTGCCAGTACGATCACACAGCAGCTGATCAAGAATACCCACCTGACACAGGAAGTTACCTACGAGCGTAAGGCAATGGAAATCCACCTTGCACTGGAACTGGAAAAGGTCATGTCCAAGGATGATATTCTCACCTGGTACATGAACACCCTGTTCCTGGGAGATTCCAACTACGGAATCAAGGTTGCGGCAGAAGACTACTTCGGCAAAACCCTGAATGAGCTTTCCCTGAAGGAATGCGCGATTCTGGCCGGTCTTGCCCAGTCGCCGAACCAGTACAACCCGAGACTGAACAAGCTCAAGGGAGATATGACCCCTTCCAATACCAGAGCCAACAACGTTCTTTATAAGATGTACGAAACCGGCAAGATCACGGAGAGCCAGTATCAGAACGCGATTAATGAACCGCTGACGGTACTTGACAACTCCCGCCGGTACGAACTGTACAATTATCCGATCTATGTCGAATACGCAGTTGAAAATGTCGCATCCAAGCTGCTCGAAGCGGAAGAAACGGAAATCACGGATGAAACGCTCTACGAAAAGAAGCAGTGGCTGCGTACCGCGGGCTATATTATCTACACCGCGTTTGACAAGAATATTCAGGACATTGCCCAGGATGCGATTACAAACTTCAGCCGCTACCCAGCCACGGTTACCGGCACTCAGGTAGAAGCCAGTGCCGTAATCATGGACCAGCATACCGGCGAAGTCGTTGCGATGGTCGGCGGACGCGAAGAACCAACCGAACCGGAAGGCTTCAACCGTGCTACCGACAGTACCCAGGCAGTTGGTTCCTCCATCAAACCGCTTTCGGTTTATGCCCCGGCCTGTGAGACCGGAGACTATCCGGGCACAACCGTCATGGATACCCAGGAAAGCATTCAGGGCTACGGCGCAGACAACAGCTATCCAAACGGTGATCATACCGGATCGGCGATTACGATGCGCAGAGCGCTGGAACTCTCCCACAATATTCCGGCTGCACGCTTCCTGCTGGAACATGTCGGAATTGACCGCGCCTATGACTTCATGGTCAAGGAAGGCTTCGCACCGGAGAATCTGGCCAAGACCCCTGCCGGTCTTGCGCTGGGTGCGACAGACGTTACAACGCTGGAAATGACCGGAGCCTATGCCTGCCTTGCCAATGGCGGCGAATACATTGAACCGCATGCCTACAAGCGGGTAACCGACCGCTTCGGCAATGAGATCATGAATACCGATGGTGCGGAACGTCACAGAGTCTTCTCACAGTCGACCGCATGGCTCGTCACGGATATGATGCAGTCGAATATGACCGATGGTTACGGTGTCAACGCAAGACTGAAGAATGTGGCTTCGGCCGGCAAGACCGGTACGCATGAACACCAGGTCATCTCCTTCGGCGGCTATTCCCCGTACTACACAAGCTTCTTAAGAATTTCGGCAGACGACTATGTCCGGATGATCAACAGTTCCTCCTACTATCAGTCGGCAGGACTGTGGCATGCGTATATGCAGCCGATCCATGACGGACTGGAAGACAAGCCGATCCTCGATTATACAGCAGAAGATGTCGGTATCCAGAAATACTGGGTTTGCACCAACAGCGGTCAGCTGGCACAAAGTTGGTGCAGCGGCCATTGGGAATACGCAGCACCGAACAACGCTCCTACCGTTTACTGTGAAGGACATCAGTACGGCAGCGGCGATGAAGAATGGAACGAGTGGAACGAAGAAAGCACAATCGACTACAACGATCCGGAGTGGTACCTCAAGGGTTGGTGGGACGAAGAAGGCAACTTCCATCCATATTGATGAAGCAGTCCAGGAACCGGAACATCCGGTTCCTTTTTCGTTGGGCAAAAAAATTCGATAACTTAAGTCAATAGTTTTTGGTGAATTTTTCGATTTTTTTGGATCATCATTTTGGGTATGATGAAAAGAAGAGATGTACTCCCATTTTGATTTGAGATGATCTATAATTCGATCAGGAACGGTATAATTCGCCGCTCTTGGAAAGCGCATAGATTATGATCAGTAACTTATGCGCGGCAGCGATATTGGCAGCTTTGG
>JAFWEW010000008.1 GCA_017512725.1 Solobacterium sp. | reverse complement strand
GGATTTAATCTAAATAAGATCTGCCTGCAGGAAGTTCGTGATGAAGAGCTTGAAAAGATTGCGGGAGGCTTTGAACACAATCAGGCACTAGTCAGCTGTACATGCGGCAACGACAACCGTGATGACTTTTCATGGCAGTTCTTTGCGTCCAGGTTTAGTACGTATCCGCGTCCCCGCGATATCTTTCGCTGTAAGAAATGCAACACTTATGTTTATGTGTATAGCGACATCATCTGTTACCATGACGAACTTGACTGAGCAACTTATGCAAAAGATTAATATCCTGTATATATAGAACGGATCACTATGGTCCGTTTTTGTGTTGTTCCAGAATCAACAATAAATGTGATATTTAAGACCATTTTCCCAGCTGCAACTTTTTAACTAAACTTCAGCTTATTGGCAAAACTTGCAAAACTGTCATCGTTAAAGGATGATGTCCAATGACAAATATATTGCATCAAACATATCTTGGTGATGATGACAAAAAAGATGCGATTTGAAACCGCATCATTGTAAGCGTTAAATAATCCATATTCTGAAAGATCATCCAGGCTCATACCGTTCTTCTGACGATACATTTTGATTGCAGCACCAATTATCGAATAATCCAGTTTTTCTTCGCTGGCATTTGAATTATCACTTCCTTTCAATTGATTTCAGCAATGCAGTTATATGAATCGCTTTTGTGTGAGCGGAGGAGCCCGGGGCACGGTACCTTATTGAATGCTGGTAAGCTGCCTATCAGGTATTCGCTTGTATCCATCGTTATCAAATTCACATTCAAGATATATACGATAGTATTCAGTCGCGCCGCGATTCTTGTAGTAATCCGATTCAGAATATATGTGAATTCCTTCAGCTTCTCTAAACTGTGACAATGCACGTTCTAACTCATCTTTTGTTCCTGTCATCCTGACCTTTACCATGGTTTTTCTCCCATTTGATATATGATGTATAACCCTTTTCCCATTCGATGACCTCTTCAAGTGTGCCGGAAAATGCATCGGTTCCGCCGTAATCGACTGTACAAAAATATCCATCTTCAAACAAAGGAATCGAAACATACCTTCCGTTGATATCCGCAATTTTCCGCAGTTCGTTGATCTTATCTTGATATTTCATCCAGAGTACGTCTGACTCCTTTCATAAACAATTCGAACAATCCGCCTATAATTTCAAAACAAACTCCGAGAATATAAACCGGCGCTAAAATCAGCTCAAAATAGTTTTTGGATTCTGCGTCCTTCCGAATACCTTTTGCAATTCTTCGTACTTCGCTTTGGCTCTTCTTCCAGAATTCATCCTTATCCTCGTATTCAACATTTGACATTACGATCGTCGTGATCAAATGAAGTATCGACTTTTCATAATTATCGGTACTTCTTCTTGCTGACGCTTCACCGTCACTTCTTCCTGCGTTATAACCATCCCAGTAATCACCGTCTGACATGTTGTTTTCCTCCTAATGTGATTGATAGTGTTTTCTGATTAATTAAGCTTTTCAGTTTCGTTCCAGCAGCCTCTGCCTGTTTTTTCGCGATCGTTTTAACCATGGGTCTTCCCATGGAATAGTACATTCCAGTGATAGACGACGATCATCTTCAAGCATGTGTTGTACAGCCGTGTTTAACGATTTTCTGTCTTCCTTTATTCGGTATGGATCTCTGTACCTCTGCTCGAATGGGACTGTACTTTCCGCAAGTGATACTTTCCGTGTATCTCCGCTCCGGAAAACAGGGAGGCTTCGATAATCGAAAATATTCAGCCGCAATGGATAACAGCCGTGACGGAATACGATTACCTCATTGCGGATCCTTCCTGCCTCATCCGGCGTCAGTAAATTCCGTTTTCCTGATGACATACTTGTTTCTTCAGCGTAGGTCCCGCCGTAGCTGTCCGTCATAACAGTAACCTGGCCGCTGAGTTCGGAAATATACCGTTTTGTTTCAGGATCATTCGCGCCGAAAAACAGCGTGGTATTACAGTTGGATATGATCGTTTCTGCGTTACTTTTTCCGTAAAGTGAGGCAATCTGCGTGATGTTCTGAATGATCAGATTGATATGGATCAGTCGCTTACGCGAATCTGACATATACGTGACGAATACATCCGGTGTGCCTCCGATAACACCGATCGAGTGAAACTCATCCAGGATAATCGAGAGTGGCAGCGTCGGATTCTTTATACCTTGTGACTCTGATACCTGACGCGCCTTGTCATAGGTTTCCTTTGCATTTACGAATGCGAAGGTTATGAACAGACTGGTGATAGCTCGCATATCCGCGTTGTCCTCCGGACTAATCAGGAATACTGCACATGGGTTTTTGTTAATATCTCGAAGATCAATGCCAGGTTCCGATAGGTTGAACGAAAGTTTTTCGTCCGTGAAAAGGGAAAGCTTGCCAAGTGTCCCAAGAATACCGGAAGCTTTTACGTTCTCCGATAATGCTCGCTGGGAACAGGTTTTATATGCGATCTTTCCGATGAAGGTATCAGGAATGAATTTGTCGTTTCTGTACGCTTCTTCCACCGGATCGAAATCCATAAGAAGGTTATGAACTTGCTGGATCGTAAAGGGAGGAGCCATACGTTCAACATTGGATATATATTTTGAAATCTGATTCCATTCGACTCCTTTGCTCAGTGCGTCGTGAAACAGACGGTTTTTGCATTCCTTTATAGAAGCTTTGGAATTGAATATTTCACTTACCTCCTTGTAAGAAAGATCCGGAAACAATCCTGTATAAAGGGATTTGAGATCACTGATGACCGTTGTTTCCCGTTTATATGCCGCATACCCGATCGCAGCCTTGAGATAGCCAGAAGCCAGCTCGTACCAGAACCGGTCTCCCATTTCTCCGGCGGATGTATTTCGAAGAAACACACTTACGAACATATTGAGCAGCGTTCCATGTAAGAATTGAGCAGCTGACCAAGTGATGGTTTTTCACTCGGGATCGAGGCCACTCCCGCACTTCGAAACAGAGTGACTGCTTTTACCTTTGTGAGTTCCTTGTGTATCTTTTCCGGATCCTCTGTCCGAAACGGGGAAGAGACCGTTTATATTCAGACCCGGATTCTCGTATTTCTTTACCATCCGGATCGTGGAATACACCTGCATCAGACCGTCCATGCTGTAGGAAGATGTACTCATTGGTACGATCACATCCGTTGCAGCGACAAAAGCGTTCCGTACCAGTTCGTCCATCCTTGGCGGGCAATCGATGATGACGTAGTCATATTCGTTCATGTCTTCCAGAGCCTCCGCAAGCTGATAATGATTACCCATCGATGCCAGTATCTTCTCCGTGACTCCGAGTCTTGCGGAGGCGGGAATCAGATCGCAGTATTCGGTGTGGAGAATACACTCCCGTACATACTTCACTCCGTTTAGCAGATCGGCATAGTTATTTTCATTTCTGCCGTTGCAACCAAGGGAGCTTGTGGCATTCATCTGCGGGTCACTGTCAATTAACAGGACCCGGTTGCCGAAGCCATGAAAGACAGCTGCGAGATTTACAGAGGTCGTCGTTTTTCCGGTTCCTCCTTTTTCGTTAGATACCACCAACACTTTTCTCATAATTGTTACTCCTCATCGTCTGAAAATAGCTCTGTATTCTTCGCTTTATCTATGGCATCCCTAATAGCCTTCGCATATTTTCCCTTTTTGGACTTAAAGATGTGTGCGTACGTCTTTTTAACCACCTCAACACTGTCATTGATTCTGTCTGCAATGTCTTGTTCATTAAGGTCACTGTAATTCCATAGAAATGAAACACATGAGTGCCGGAAGCAGTGCGGATGGATATGCTTTTTGATTCCTGCCGCTTCGACATCACGCTTAATCCAGCTTGAGATTGTTGTTCTTCCAAAAGGGGAAATGTCCCCGAATACATAGAAGTCCACATTCCATCCATCAATCTTTTTGGCAATTTCTAGCCATTTTTTTAATTGATCAGCGGTCTCGGGATCAATCTCTGAAAAGTAGTCTCCTGTATTCTTCCTCCCGGGAACAGGTTTAAAACTTCGATTTCCCGGCTCAACAATATGTTTGTTTATATGGATAGTGAGATTGAAGAAGTCAACGTCTCTCCATTTAATTCCGCGAAGTTCACCAATTCGCAAACCATTGTAAAAAAAGACGTAATACATCGCCCTGTCTCTAGGGTTTTCAACCACGCTCATTAATGTGCAAAATTCTTTGTAGTTCAGAAAATCTATTGGTTTCTTCGTATGTTTGAGCTTCTCACAGTATGCTGCTGGATTGATATATGTATACTTTTTCTTTATTCCATAATTAAAGGTTCTTTTTACGACTTCGGTTGTTTTGTTGATAGTGAAATTGCTTGCCCCTGTTTCAGCGAGTTTTACACGGAATTCTTCGATGTCGTCGGATGATATCTTTGAAATGATCTTCTTTACAGGGAATACTTCAGCAATATGGTTTTTATAAACGCTTGTCGTTTCGTTGTGCGTCGACCTATCTTCTCGTAATAAATACCTCGAATTCATTTCGTTAAATACTTCTTCAAATGTCTTGCGTTCCGGTATGTTGTCCTTACTCTTGCGTATTTCATTCTCAAAATGCCTGGCTTCGCTTTTCGTATGAAACCCACGCTTCACGATTGTCTTGCCGCCCGATGTATGAAAACGAACTGTATATGTTTTCCCGTCCTTATAAATCGCCATGTGTTTCCTTTCTTTGCTGCGACTGACAGAATTCCTCAGCCTTTTTTTCGATAAGGTATTTCGGAATGTATTGTTCTTTTGGGTTTTTTAGTGCATGATTGCCTGCAAATATTCTGCAGTTTTCTTTCCAGTCTCCTTTCCAGCCATGACCCTCATTTAATGTCCAAAAGGCCTGAAAATCGAACCACAATCCGTTTTCAACTACATACTCCGCAAATTCATGAAGGTTAGGCTTGTAGGTTGCTTTATTATTGTTGGGACAGTCGATTAATTTAAGATCCAAGGATTCATCAACTTCTTTAAGGTCCTTCAAGTGTTTGATGAGTATATTCTGTCTGGATTGCTGTTTACAGGATGCGAGTTCTGCAAGCAGATAGTTTTCCTCAAATCGTATGACAGTTGGATACCGATCAAAAAGCATCCAGCGATACACCGAAGGCCTAAATGCAACGGAAGTCAAAAGTCCTTTGTTTACCTCAATAAACTGTTGCGCATAGACTATCCCTTCATAAAGAAGTATCAAGGGAGGTTCCAAATAAGAATTCCGCCTGCTTGTTGCTGAGACAAACGAATCTGAAGTGATTTGAAGGCCCCGATACTTTAATGCGGGGATAATGTTAAAACAGCCTTCATTATCTGCCCCAGCCCATGCATCAGTTATTAACAGCTGCGCTTCGGCACTCAAATTACATGTATTAGGCCGTGTAAGAAGATCAGATCGTATGATTGGCATCCCGTATTACCCCTGAAGAACGATTGTTTATATAACGCTCCTCGTCCGCAGCAAAACGGCGAATTTGTGATTCAGTCAGATGAAGGTACTTTAAGACACGAGCGGTATCCAATCCGAAATACCCTGGAACTTTGCCTTCCGATAGTATTAGCGCAGATATATGCCGATACATTTCTGACGCTTTTCTACTCCCACAAGGGACGAATTTCATCAAGTCAGACTTGGTCAAATATCCCTTACGCATTAATTCAAGTCGTTCAATATTTAGCGTTTCTTTTGCTGCACAAATACGCATGTTATCACCTCATTATTTAAAAATGCTTCTTTTAAAAGATAATTGCTATAGCGTTATACAGTAGCATAATGCTATTGCATAATACTATAGCATTTGCTGTATGTCAATGGTTGTCTTTATCTTCAAATGATGGATTACATTCGTTTATCGTTGTTTTATGATGCTTTTCTCCAAACTAATTCAATTCCAATAGTGCTCAGTTATGATAAGATGCAGTTACACAATTATGACCATTGGCGAAAAGATTACTTATGCACGAAAAAAAAGAGGTTTTTCTCGAGTCCAGTTGGCAGATTTGTTACAGGTTTCAGAATCTCAAATGTATCAGTGGGAGAAAGGTATCCGAAACCCTAAAGCCAAAGTATTGGAAGCAATGAGAATGATTCTTCTTGTAGATGAAAGGTATTTTGGTCAATCTATTGAGGAGAATCAATTGGACGACTGTTTTTATGGTGTTCCTTCCACAACAAATGAAGTAGACAAAATTGTATATTTAGTTTCAGATGAAGAGTATCTAGATCTTTTAGAAGATAGTCCTAAAACAAGAGAAAAATATATCAACATAATAAATGAATATATGGGCATTATGACATGTGAGGAATTAAGCTCAATTTCAACTTTATGCAGCAATATCTTTTATAAGCGAATTGTCAGGAACCAAAAGGATAAAGAATAATAGTTATTTTGTTTCTGTTATTCTGTTCTTTTTTTAAGAACAACTGGTAACATTTTGGTAACAGTTGTAAAAAATATAAACTATCAATAAGCTACTATCTGCGTTTTTTTTGCATCAATCAGCGGGGAAAACCGCGAAAAACAAGTTGTTCTTCCTCTTAAAATGTATTAACAGCTTTCCCGTATTCCCGACGATTGAAAAAGCGGCTTAAATACAGCTGCTTTTTTTGTATTTATCGTTGTTGATAAAAGGGTTCATTAAAAATCAAAAACAGAATAAAAAGCATAAATATGACGCATGGTGTAAAATGCGTAATAGGACTCTTCATGCAGGAATACTATTTAACTTACATTCTCTCCGGTAATCCTCCGATTTACAGGAGCTTCCTGTGAAGATCCGCTGACGGTAAATACAGATGGGCGATTTATACAAATGTAAAAGCTGCGGTCAGCTGCTCTACGGTGTCTCTGAACCGATGGAACTGGATGGCTGTCAGGCAGAAGAAATCCTGAAAACAATCGAGAAGAACGGTTTTTATACTGCCCCTGAACCGGTACCGTTTCTGGAGTCGGATTTTGCGGAGTTTCTGGTGATTTCGGACGACGAAGCATATGGGACACGCTATGCGGCGGGCCCGACGTTTTCGTATGTTCTGGAAAATATGCAGGCGGATGAAGTGAAAATCGGCACAAAATCTGTGATCGATGGAGTGGAATCTATGATCTGTCCGATCTGTGGTTCCACGACAATGTACCATACACTTGGTCTTCTCCCTACGACGGAGGAAAACGGAGTCTGGGACAACTACATTGAAAGCGATCATACCTGGTACATTCTTTCCGATTCTTCGTTCGGAGAGGGCTCCATAACAGAACTGGAAAAACGGGATATCAGTAAGTATATTGCCAACGAAAACAGAGACGACGCTGCTGTTCCGTTTGAAGAGATCATAAGAGAGTTTCAGGTCCCTGTCGCAAGAGATGATACTTCCTATGTAAAACCGGATGATATAGATCTTATCAGTTTCTTTAATATTCTGACCACTGCGAAAGTTGGCGTCTGGCTTCTGGAGAACCGATTGTTTGATCTGGTTATGAATCAGATGGAAATAGACCGCGGTTTTACCAGAGTGATCAGTCTTACAGGAAACGATCTGGCAAGGCAGATCGCGCAGAGGAGAGCCAAACTGGAGCCGATGATTGCTGAGACGGAAAGCAGAATGGCGTTTCAGATCCTGCCTGACTGGGAAGAAAAGTATGCGTGCAGAAAGCCGGTTCCGCCTGATCTGACGGTTCCGCCGGAGCCGGTTGAACCGGAGTATAAAAAAGCAGGTCTTCTGAACAAAGAGAAAATCGCCAAAGAGAATGAAATGCTTCGGCTTGAATACCTGGAGAAAAAGAATCAGTATGAGCAGGCAGTTCAGGCAGCCCGCGAGGCAGAAGCGCGGTTCAGACAGGAAATGGAAGATTACGAAGCGCGCAGAAACGAGATTTTCAAACGGGAAGAAATAATCTGGAGAGGCACGTATTTTTACCGGGAGAATCAGAACCAGCGGATAGCGCTTCAGAAAGAGATGGACGAAGTGATCAATGCAGAGAATCATTTTTCTGCAATCGTCGGAAGACTCACGGCAGATCACCCCATAAACCAGCTTGAAGATCTCAATAAAGAAGAAGCCGCGAGAAATATCAAACTGCTGAAAAAAGCATATGTTCTGGAAGCACAGCTTCAGACTCTGGTATTTGTTCTTCCAAAATATCTGGATGTGATTGCAGTCGCCAAGATTTACGAATATCTGAAAAGCGGCCGCTGTACCCAGCTGAATGGTTCAAATGGGGCATACCGGGTGTACGATACCGAAATGCGCAATAATCATTTTTCGCAGGACAGTACAGATGCGAGAGCGATTCAGATGGACTTTCAGCGGGAGTATACGATCTTTTCCCTGATGTCGGACGTTTCAAGTGCCTATTCAGATCTCGCATTGAAAACGGATCAGCTCATTTACGATACCATTCATAACGGAGAAATGAATGAGGTGGACTCCTACAGAGAATCTGTTGAGGCATATTATTCACTGGCGGAAGAAAAGCTGAAAACCAGTGAAGAGTTCCTGAGGGAACATAAAAAACAGTAATTCGAAAAAAGAATAATCAAAAGAGCGGTCCGGAACGATTGGTACACCCGCACCAAACCGGGCCATTTTTCTTCTGGGACTGCTTTTGGCAATCGGAAGGGATTATATCGCGCTATTATTATTTATAAAGAATAACTGGAAGAGGGACTTTTTATGACGGCTTATAAAATTGCTTTGATTCCGGGAGACGGAATCGGACCGGAAGTAGTACATGAAGCGGTAAGGGTATTGGAAACCATAAGTGAACTGGATCCAAAGATTCAGTTTGCGTTTACCGAGTATCCCTGGGGATGTGAAGATTATCTGAAAAACGGGGAAATGATGCCTGAGAATGGAATGGAGATTCTGCGGGACTATGATGCGATTCTGCTTGGTGCGGTTGGTTATCCGGGAGTGCCGGATCATATCTCATTGAGAGATCTTCTGCTGCGGATCCGCCATGATTTTGATCAGTACGTGAATCTCCGGCCGGTCAAACTGCTGAAAGGGGCACCCTGCCCTCTGAAGGATGTAAAGCGGGAAGATATTGATATGATCTTTATCCGTGAAAACAGTGAAGGGGAATATGCAGGAAGCGGTGCCTGGCTGTATCCCAACAGCGATCAGGAAGTAGTGATCCAGAACGGCGTATTTTCAAGAAAGGGATGTGAACGGATCATTCGTTATGCGTTTGATTTGGCACGGAAAGAAAAGCGTTCCCTGACTTCGGTTTCAAAAGGGAATGCCCTGAATTACTCTATGGTGTTCTGGGATCAGATCTTTAATGAAGTGAAGAAAGATTATCCGGATGTTCCGACGTATTCTCTTCTGGTTGATGCGGCAAGCATGTTTATGGTCAAAGATCCGAAGCGGTTCGGCGTAGTTGTCACTTCGAATCTCTTCGGCGATATTCTGACGGATCTTGGCGCTGCGATCGCCGGAGGAATGGGACTTGCGGCAAGCGCAAATATCAATCCGGAACGGGAATACCCGTCGATGTTTGAACCGATTCACGGTTCGGCCCCGGATATTGCAGGGAAGGGTATCGCAAACCCGCTGGCTTCTATTTGGGCGGCTTCACAGCTGCTGGATTTCCTGGGTTATAAAGAGTGGGGCAAGCGGATCATTGACGGAATCGAGACCATGCTGGAACAGAAGCGGGGTCTTACCCCGGACCTTGGCGGAAATGCGTCAACCAGTGAATGCGGGAAAACGCTGACCGAATATCTGAAGTAGGATCTCTGTATATCGCTTACGGTCGAATTCAACAGAAATGAACTTCTCGAGGGAGAGGAACTGATTATGGACGGAAACAGAAAAACAGTATCCATTCGAAGCAAAATGTTCATCTTCATCATTATCACGGTGTTTGCTGTAGCGCTTGGAACCTCCGCAATTGCTTTTCGGACCAGCGCAAATCAGATTGACAAGTATTACAAGCAGAACACCGCGGATAATGCGAGAAATTTTGCGTCGTTCATGAACGAGAAAGCGGATTTTCTTGAGAAACTCCGCAGCGTTGCCGAGTCTGAGGAGTACCAGAAGCTGAGAGATCAGGCAGAGGAAGAAGAGAATGAAGCTCTGATCGAAGCCTACCTGAAGGAACAGGATCTGTGGACGGAGTATGAAGAAATCCGTGAGATGCTTACGGAATACATTCAGAACATGGAAGGGATCAAGTATCTCTACATCGTTGCGAATGGAGATGAGAATGCCAGATATGACATGTATCTGGTGGACGATAAAGAAAACCCGATCTATGAGACCGGTTATTACGAAGAGCGGGAATCCGAACTGTTAGGAACGGACCTGGAACATCTGCCGGAACCAACCATTTCGAATGGGGACTGGGGCTGGCTGTGTTCTGATTTCAAACCGGTCTACAACAAAGACGGTAAATGTATCTGCATCGTAGGCTGTGATATCGGAATGGATGATGTCATGGCGGAACGTCAGAGAATGCTGTATCTGCTGATCCTGGGCACACTGGTGATTGCGATGGTGATTCTGATCGCGGCGATGCTGTTCATTAACAGTACGGTTGTAAAGCCGCTGAACAGTATGACCAGTGAGATGAAAAAGTTCAATCCGGGAGAGAATCTCAGCTATGAAGAAGCCGGTGTGATGGATATCGATATCCGAAGCAACGATGAGATCGGCGAGATTTATCAGGGAATCCGCAGTATGCAGATTAAGATCATTGATTATCTGAAGGATATGTTCGCACTGCAGCAGGATAAGCAGAAAGCGGAGAGTGATCTGAGGGACCGGGATGAGAGGATCGAAGAACTCAGTATCGAGACTTATAAAGATGCTCTGACCGGTGTCGGCAATAAAGCTGCATATATCAAGAAGACGGAAGAACTGTCTGCAGCACTGAAAAAAGAAGCTGCCGATTTTGCTATGGTGATGGTCGACATCAACAATCTGAAACAGATCAATGACCGGTACGGTCATAAATCCGGAGATCAGTATATAAAGGGATGCTGCCAGATGATCTGTGATGCGTTCAAGCATTCTCCGGTCTACCGGATCGGCGGGGATGAATTTGTGGTAATTCTGCTTGGCCAGGATTATGAGAACCGGCATGAGATCTGCGAAAAACTGAAGAACGACTTCGAGAAGTCCTATGAGCAGGAAGGCGTCTCTCCATGGTTAAGGTATTCGGCTGCGGTCGGAATGGGTGAGAGTGCAGCGGATGATAATACGATCGAACTGGTATTCAAACGGGCAGACAAGTCCATGTATCAGAATAAAACGAATTTCAAAACCAGCCATGGCGAAACGGCCAGATAATTAATAACTATCTGCGGTCTGAAGGGTCACATTGGAAGGCGATGGCGTCCGATGTTCAGGGCCGTTTCCGGATGCTGCGCAGGAGCGGAACGGCTGAAGCGTGAAAGGATTAACAAGGATGAATAGAAAGAAAAAAACGAAGAACCAGGTTCCGGAAACAGAAGAATCCGGAACAGCAGTCAGACGGGAAAAAGCAGTCTCTTCGCTGTTTGCCTCCCTGCTGGTCCTGACGCTTGTTCTGACCATGGGCTATTGTACCTTCAAGCAGTTTGAGATTGAGCGGGAGGATTCTTATGCATCCCTGCGCAATTCCATGTACTCCCTGCGCAGTCTCATCAGCTTTGAGGGCAGTCTGCAGGATGCGTTTGCAAACCTCAGAGACTCGGAAACGGATATGTATGCAGAACTGGCAAAACCGTTTTTCGAATATCTTGGCGTGTCTGTGGAGACACTCAACGACTGCAAATACAATTGGGAGGCCGACTACCTCTACTTTTTCCCGGATGAGGGGGATGTCATCACAACCGATAACGCAGATCCGTTTACCCTGAATGAAAGCCAGATCAGCAAGCTCAAAATGGACGGGATGCTGTTTCTGGACGAGTGGGTCTACAATGCGGTCCGGCTGAAGGACGGATGGCTGTACATCAAGTGGCTGCAGTTCGGCAATATCTATGACGTGGATTTTCAGCGTATCGATGACGCCGTTCCAAGCGATCTTTGTATCGTTGAAAATGCCACAGGCAGGGTCCTGATATCGTCCTCTAAGGTTCCATACGATTTTCTGGATGAAAGCAGGATCGTCTATGACGAGGAGCAAAGCAGTGGTGCAGCGGATGGCATCCAGGCGGGATTTCTCAAGGGAAAGGGACTGTTCACCGGTCTCTACTTTGAGAAGAGCCAGCTGCTGGACCGCTATACGGTATACGTATATACACCGTTTGCGACTGTGTTCAATGACACACTGGATAAAACAACGGCGGTACATGCGCTGCTCATTATCATCTTCTTCTTTATCTGGTTCTGTTCCCGGAATATCCGGAAAAAAGGACGGGCATTGCTGAATCTGAATAACTGCCTGCGGCTTGGAAAGAAACGCTGTTTCAGTCTTTCCGTGATGCGGCAGCTTTTGCCGTTGCTGCTCTCGGGCATTCTTGCGGCATTGTTATTCAACTCCTATCTGCCGCTTTTGACAAACTATATCAATCATAATGTCAGGATGGAAAAAAAGCTTGATGCCTTTGTCAAAGAGCTCGAACTCAATGACGAGGAATGGGACAAGATGGAGTCAATCTACAAGCAGGTCCTGTTAGGCCGTATGTACATGATCGACATGTTTGACGATTACATGGGAGAGGACTTCACGCAGGAGGTTCTCATGGACCTGGCACAGCGCATGAGCCTGAGCGGCGTGACGATCTATAACGCAGAAGGCGTCTCCACCATGTCAACGGGCTATTATGTCGGTTATACGATCAGTGAGAATCCGGAAGATGATGAGTACATTCTCTGGAATCTGCTGAGGAATGCGGACACGGACATCATGAAAGAATTACCGGACAAGAGCGGTTTTTACGCTGCTTCACGCCGCTTTTTCAAAACTCCCGGCCTGATTTACATCACATTGCCGGAGGATAATCTGGTGGCAATGAAAGAGCAGACGGACATCAATACCGCGCTTCTCAGGATCAATACCGAGACCTATGCAAAAATGCATACCTATATCGAAGAACCGGAAACGTTCCTGTGGGCCACCGCTGCTTCTTCTGCCACGCGTTCCGTTGCCAATACATTGCCACAGACCGTTCTGATGAACCGCTATTGCGGCTTACAGACCATTAATGGCTATACGTATTACCTGAACACCATGACGGATGACAACCACGTCCTCGTCAGTGCGGAACAGCCGGAGGTATTTACAGCACCGATCCGGAGAGATATGGGCCTGATTATCCCGGAGATTCTTCTCTGTTCACTGCTGATTCTCTGTGCTGCGTGCATTTATCCTTATGAACTCTCTGCGGCGGAAGATGAGCAGGAAAAGCCTTCCTTCATCCGGATGTTCCAGAGAAAGGGAGAGCCTTCCCCTGAGGAGCAGCAGCTGCGCATGGACGTAAGAAAATACTGCTCCGAACTGCTGTGGTTCCTGTGCGCACTTCTGGTCGTATTTTACTTCGCGGATGCGCTCTTCTCTCCTCACCCGATGGCGGATTATCTGTTCTCGCACCAGTGGCAGCGGGAGTTCAGCATTTTCTCGGTTACGACCATTCTTCTGAGTGTTGTATTCCTGGCCGTTGGAATGCGGATTCTGAAGACAATCATGAAGAATCTGTCCGCCAAGATGGATTCCCGTGCAGAGACCTTCGGTGACCTGATCATCAGTATTGTTCAGTTTATTCTGACGGTTGTCATCATAATCTATTCGCTTCATGAACTGGGTGTGGATACGAACGTAATCCTCACATCTGCCGGAGTCGTTTCCCTGATCATAGGATACGGATCTCAGAGCATTGTCAGTGATCTTGTCAGCGGTATCTTCCTTATCATGGAAGATCAGGTGCGTATAGGGGAGTTCATTGAAATCGAGGGCTTTATGGGAAAAGTGGAGCACATCGGACTGCGGACGACACGAGCTTCGTATGAAAACCGTACAAAGGTCATCAGCAACTCCAATATGGTTGGCTTTTCCAACCTGAGCCGTGAATCCACGCCGGCAGCCTGGACAATCGGTCTGCCCAAGAAAGAGGATGTGGACAAGGTCAGGGCTCTGATTGAGGGAAATTCCAAGCGTTTCCGGGAAGTGATGGGCGACCAAATGGCCGTTGGTCCCATCTATAAGGGTATGACAAAAGTTGAGGACGGTTTTTGCAAACAGTATGTTCTGCTGTACAACACCTTATGCGATGTGAAGTACTGGGATAATGTTCGTGCAATCTCGCTGGAGGTTGCTTATAAGATTCTTATGGAAAACGGAATCCAGCCCATCAGCGGGGAAGTGAGGCCCTTATAACCGCATTCCTGTTCAGGTGATTCGGACGTACGGATGAAATGAATTGAGATCTCCCTTTGTCCGGGGGATCTCTTTTAAAATAATCCGGCAGAAGCGGAAGAAGCTGAAAATAAGGGAAGAAGGGTCAGGATGTCCGGAAAGACCGGTTTTTGTGGGATGACTGGGAAGCGGATTGACGGATATCTGCAGGATTGGAAAATCCCGGGACACCGTTCTTTCCCGATCGGAAGGCGATATAATAATAATAAATGAATAATAAAGCGGAGACGGCTCCTCAGAAGATTCGAAAAGCGCTTCTGGAGCTGAAAAAAGAATATCCCTTTGAACAGATCAGTGTTGCGGCCATCTGCAGAAAGGCAAATGTCAGCCGTACAGCGTTCTATCGGTATTATTCGAAACCGGAAGACGTTTTAAATGAGCTGATTCAGGAGGTGCTCTCACAGTCCGAAAGCTACCGGGATGAAATCATTGCCCAGATATCCGGGAACAACGAACGGAAAAAGGCTCCAATATGCGAATTTCTGCGCGCGCATAAAGAATATAAGCCGATTTTCAGCGATGCCATGCTGCTGCATATTGTGATCCGGACAATTGTTCAGACGCAGAAAGATTCCTTTTTTGAACTGATTCAGGAAAAGGCCAGGCTGAGCGATCATCAGGCCGAACTGCTGCTGTACCATCATGTCAGCGGATGTCTTGCGGCCATTAACCGGTCCTATTCGCTGTCCGACGAGGAGTGGAATCAGGTCCGGGATTATATTGATAAATCGATCAGCAATATTCAAAAAGATATATTAAGAGGACAGTAACCGGAGTGTAAGGGTTTACAAAAACCGGATTATTGTAACTCTTTTTTTGTTGCCGCAGAAGGGGAAAGAGAAGATACTATTTGTAGGATGTATACATTATACACAGTACGTTACTGAAGCAAGGGGGTGTTTTGTACTGCATGAAAAAGACCATCGCCATACCTTATTACACTTCCACGCTTGATATTCATGTAGAGGAAGAAAACCTGAAGGCTGTGATTACAGCAAAAATGCATGAATTCAAGACAGAGAAGACAGAAGCAGAACTCGTAAAAGAAGCACTCGAGAATCCAATCGGTTCGCCAAAACTCAGTGAACTGGCAAAAGGCAAAAACAAAGTTGTCATTGTAACCAGTGACCACACCAGAGCGGTTCCAAGCAAGATCACGCTTCCGCTGGAACTGGCGGAGATCCGCAAAGGAAATCCGGATGCAGATATTACGATTCTGATCGCAACCGGACTGCACCGTCCGACAACACCGGAAGAACAGCGGAAGATGTTCGGAGATGAAATCGTTGATAACGAGAAGATCGCCGTAAACATGGCCTTCCAGCCAGAGGATTATGTAAACATGGGAACACTTCCTTCCGGAGCCGAATTCCATGTCAACAAACTGGCGGTAGACTGTGACCTTCTGATCTGCGAAGGATTTATCGAACCGCACTTCTTCGCGGGATTCTCGGGCGGACGCAAGAGTATTCTTCCGGGAATCTGTTCACAGGAGACCGTAAACGAAAACCATTCCTACAAAGCGATCGCAAGCAGGTATTCCAAAACCGGAGTTCTGGAACACAACCCGATCCATGAGGATATGGTAAAAGCCGCAAGAATGGTGAATGTACAGTTCATTCTCAACGTTGCGCTGAACGCAGAAAAGAAAGTAATTGCCGCATGGGCAGGCGATCTGGAAGAAGCACATGCTGAGGGAGTTGCGTTTATCCGCGAATGGTCACAGTGCCCGAGCATTACCGGCGACATCGTTGTGACAAGCAATGGCGGATATCCTCTGGATCAGAATCTCTACCAGAGCCCGAAGGCAGTCGCTACTGCAGAAGCCTGTGCCGGTGAAGATGGCGTCATCATCATGTGCTGCAGCTGTGCAGACGGCATGGGAGGAACCCATTTCGAACGTCTGATTCAGATGGGAACACCGGAAGAGATTGATGCGTATCTCTCTGCCATCCCTGCAAAGGAAACCATTCCGGAACAGTGGTGCCCGCAGATTTACGCACGAATTCTTCACAAACATAAGATGATTCTGGTCACTACCTATCTCGACCATGATCTAGTACGCAAGTGCAATATGATTCCGGCAAGCACACCGGATGAGGCTCTGGAAATTGCGTATGGTCTGAAGGGAAGAGATGCATCTGTCGTAGTGATACCGGATGGAGTAAGTGTTCTGGCGGTCGCACCGGAATAATATGGAGGAATGAATGGAAGAGTTGAAAATTGCTTTACGGGTCAATGACCTGGACAATGTTGCGACGATCTTTGCCAACGGCATCAAGGATGGCATGGAAGTTGAAATTCGCGACAAGAAGGGTAACAAGGAAACCGTAACGGTAATCGGGGATGTTCCTTACGGACATAAAATCGCCGTAAAGGATATTCATGTGAAAGAACAGATTATCAAATACGGAGAAGAAATTGGTGTTGCGACACATGAGATTAAACGCGGAGAATATGTCCACGTACATAATCTGGACAGTATGAGAGGGCGCGGAGATCTTGAAAAGGAGACAGTGCAATGACAACGTGGTATGGATATCGCAGAGCAGACGGTTCCGTCGGCTCCAGAAACTATGTTGCGGTTATCCCTTCCGTAACGTGTGCAAATGATGTTGCGAATGCGATCTGCCGGGAAGTGCAGGGAACCGTAACCTATATGCACCATCAGGGATGCTGTCAGCTTCCGCCGGATCTGGATCGTGTTACAGAGACGCTGATCAGTCTTGGAAAAAGCCCGAATGTCGGTGCGGTACTGATTGTCAGTCTCGGCTGCGAAGGCACAGATCATGCCAGAATGTATGAAGAACTGAAGGCGACCGGCAAACCGACCGAAATCATCCACATTCAGGAGCTCGGAGGCGTATCAAAAGCAATTCGCGAAGGAACCGATATCGCAAGAAGACTCGTTATGGAAATCAGTTCCCAGCAGAGAGAGCCGGCCGATGTATCTGAAATCGTCATGGCAATCAAATGCGGTGCATCCGATACAACAAGCGGCATGGCATCGAACTGTGTCATCGGTTATGTTGCGGACAAGCTCGTAGATCTTGGCGCAACGGTAATCTTCGGTGAAACAACCGAATTCCTTGGCGGAGAACATCTGCTCGCCAAGCGTGCAGTCAATGAAGAAGTCGGCAAAAAGATCTTCCAGATCGTCAACGAAATGGAAGAGCGTGCCAAGAGTATTGGCTGCGATATGAGAAGAGGACAGCCCACTCCGGGAAATATTGCAGGAGGACTCTCCAGTATTGAAGAAAAGAGTCTCGGTGCAATTGTAAAGAGCGGTACCCGTCCGATTCAGGGCGTTCTGGAATATCCGGAACACGTTACAAATCAGAAAGGTCTCTGGATCAAGGATTCTCCGGGAAGAGAACCGGAAATCCTGACCGGAATGGCTGCTACAGGTGCACAGTTCATGTGCTTCTCGACAGGCCGCGGAGCCCCTCAGGGATTCCCAAGCATGCCTGTCATCAAGATCTGCGGTAATCCGAATACATATGAAAATATGAAAGATGACATGGATCTGAACGCCGGACTGATTATTACCGGCGACAAAACAATTGAGGAAGTCGGCGAAGAGGCCTTCGCTCTGCTGCTTGAAGTTCTGAATGGAAAGATGACGAAGAACGAAGCAATTCAGTATTTCAGCGCAATCGATATTCACTGCCTCGGGCCGGTTATCTAAAAAAAGGATTTATTGAAAGGGGAAAATTATGAATCCAGTATTAGCAATGCTCATCGGTATCATCATCATGATGCTCATGATCATCTTCACAAGAATGCATGCATTCCCGGCGATGATCATCTCGGCAATTCTCATCGGTATTCTTTCCGGAAACGCACTTCTGGTTGGAACCGGAAATGAAGGCGGAAACCTGCTTTCTGTAGCGGTTAATACCGTTACCGGCGGCTTCGGAAGTACCATGACCTCCATCGGTATCGTCATCGGCTTTGGAACGATCATGGGTATCTTCATGGAGAAGAGCGGTGCTGCAAAACGTATGGCTCTCACCATTCTGAAGAGAGTAGGCGTTAAGAACGCAGACGTCGTATTGGGTCTTACAGGCTTCGTTGTATCGATCCCGGTATTCTGCGACAGCGGCTTCGTTATTCTGTCTTCACTCGCAAAGGAATTCTCACGTCTTACCAAGAAGTCCATGGTATGGCTTGGCGGTATCCTCGGTATGGGACTCTACATCACACACTTTATGGTTCCTCCTACACCGGGCCCTCTGGCTGTTATCGGCACATTCCAGCAGAATGGCATTGATATCGACCTCGGTATGTTCATCATCTGCGGACTTCTGTTCTCTATCCCTCTGTTCATCGTCTCCGTATTCCTGTTCCGTTACTATGGAAAGAAATATGAAGGTCAGTTTGTAGTACCGTCTGAAATCGACCGTTCGAAGTATACAGATGCTCAGCTGGCTGTTCTGGATAAGATCGAAGCGAAGCTGAATGATGGCAAAGAGCTTGAAAACTCTGATTTCGAAGAACTGCTTACAACAGAGAAGCTCCCTGGCGCAGGCATTTCCTTCACCGTCCTTCTGCTCCCTGTATTCCTCATTCTTCTGAACACACTCGTTGGACAGACCGCTCTTAAGGCAACTCCTGTTGGTCAGTTCATTCAGTTCCTCGGAACTCCGATCATCGCTCTCTTCATCTCCCTCTGCATCGGTGCATTCGGCCTTGCAAAGGATCTCGACAGAAAGACGGTTGTTGGAATGATGAATGAGGCGTGCAAAGACGCTGGTCCGATCGTATTCATTACTGCTGCCGGTGGTGCACTTGGTGCAGTTGTTAAGGCTACTGGCGCTGCTCAGATTATGGCTGATGGCATTGTTGGACTGGGTATTCCGGCAATCCTCGTACCGCTGCTGGTTGGTACAATCATGCGTTTCCCGCAGGGCTCCGGTACAGTTGCTATGATCACCGGTTCTGCAATCATCGCTCCGATGATGGCTACTCTTGGAATCAACCCGTATCTTGCAGCTATGGCTGTCTGCCTGACAGCTATGATGCCTTCGTTCCTGAACGACTCTTACTTCCACGTCGTCACGAACTTCTCTGGCATGGATATCACAACATCGCTCAAGACATGGACGATTTCCACAATTATCATCCCGATTTTCGGATCTGTGCTGATTGTTATTCTCAGCCTGTTCTTCCACTAATATCGGATTGAACGTTTAACAAAGAGAACCGATCCGACCGTTCGGATCGGTTTTCTTAATCAGTATCGGCAATACGATAAAGGAGGACGTATGAAGATTGGGTTTATTGGAATGGGTATTATGGGACGTCCAATGGCGGTCAATCTCCTGAAAGCAGGATATGACGTGACGGTTAATACCCGCACTCCCGAAAAAGCGGAATCTGTACTGGCATGCGGCGCAAAATACTGTGCATCAAAGGAAACACTGGCGGCAGAAAGCGATGTAATTCTGACGATGCTGCCGGATGGACCGGATGTAGAGAAAGTACTGCTGGGAGAAAAAGTTGCAGAAAACATGAAACCGGGATCGGTTCTGATTGATATGAGTTCAATCAATCCCGAGATCAGTAAAAAGCTTGCTGAAATTCTGTCCAGCCGCGGTGTTGAGATGATGGATGCGCCGGTATCCGGAGGGGAACCCAAAGCGATCGATGGAACACTGAGTTTCATGGTCGGAGGTAAAGAAGAAGTCTTTAACAAATATAAAGATCTGCTTCTGGCTATGGGTGCTTCTGCAGTACGGTGCGGAGATGTTGGTGCAGGAAATACAACCAAACTGGCAAATCAGATTATTGTTGCTGCGAATATTCAGGCTGTTTCAGAAGCTTTCACAATGGTGAAAAAAGCCGGTGTCGATCCGGAACTGGTTTTCAACGCAATTCGCGGAGGACTTGCCGGCAGTACGGTTATGAATGCGAAAGTACCGATGATGCTGGAAGGAAATGATCAGCCCGGCTTCCGAATCGATCTGCATATCAAGGATCTGAACAATGCGATCGGCTGCGCACATAAGAATGGAGCTTTTATTCCAATGACCGTTCAGGTACAGGAAGTTATGGAATATCTCTGCAGCAATGGTTTTGGAGGCTGTGACCACAGTGCCATCGTGAAATACTATGAATTGCTGAATGGAGTGAATCTGAAAGAGAAACCGTAACATGGAATCATTACGCCAGGTACAAACAATATCCCGTCAGGTGTATCAGATTCTCAAGGATGAAATCGCATCCGGAGTTTATAAGCCGAATGACTGGCTGCAGGAAAAAGAACTTGCAGAACGGCTTCAGGTCAGCCGCAGTCCGGTCCGGGAAGCGCTTCGGCAGCTTGCGGCAGACGGACTGGCAGTGGAAATTCCAAACAAGGGGATGTTCGTGCGTTCCTTCTCCCTGAAGGAAATCATGGAAATCTATGAGATCCGCAAAATGATGGAAAGCAGTGCCTTGAAAAGTCTGAAGGGAAAGCTGACGGAAGAAATGAAACGGACGCTCGAATCCTTTCGGGAAGACTTTATCCGGCTGCACCAGGAAGGAAATCTGGACGAGTACATCAATGTCGATTCTGCGTTTCACCGGTATATCATTGAATGTACGGGAAACACGATTCTGATGGAACTTTACCGGAAAGTCCGGACGATGAACATGACATTTCGGATTCTGTCTTTAAGAGATAAAGAACGGTTTGATGAATCACAGAAAGAACATGTCCAGATCATCGACCATATGATTGCAGATGAAATGGAAAAAGCGGCCAGTGTGAATGATACGCATCTGACCCTTGCGAAAGAAACAGCAATTCAGCAGATCTCAGAAAACAACGGGAATAATGAAAACTAAAAACGGGAATCTCCCGTTTTTTTAATTTTCCTCACGGATGAGGTTCTTTTGTTTGTTCAGTTCAGCCGTAACAGAGATGAAGATTGTTGCTGCGATCCACAGCAGTCCGATAATGACTGCCATCGCCGTATTTTTGAACAGGAACCAGATAATCACCCCGACACAGAGACCAAACAGGATTCCGCTGACAACTGCTTTGATGATCGGGGAACGGTCAATTGTTACAAAGCGATTTTCGAAAACAATCGCTTCATATTTTCCGAGCGGGATGTCTTCCATAAGACTGCAGACCAGTTCATCATCAAGTGCTTTCTGTGCTTCGTTTGGAACAGAAGAATCATAGTAGCGCTCCTTCAGCATACAGCAGTTTTTACTGCCTGCATCATCCTGATAAGCAGAGCAGTCTGTATTCTCAACCCGGAACCGGTAATAGCCTTTCAGCTTATCTTTTTTGTATACAGCGGCAATGAACTCACCATTTTCGATATGCTGCGGCAATTCTGCTGCGGCTTTGTTTGTCATAGCCATGACGTTAACATCGTCATAGAAGACCTGAATCCCTTTTGTCTTCGCAGTTACATTGCGGAGTATATAGCCTTTTGCAAATCCAAGCATAATAATTACTTCTTAATAAGCAGAACCGTCACATCATTTACGTTTGTCCCGGTTGGGCCTGTCGTAATCAGACCATTAACCTTCTGCAGTGCATGATAGGCGTCATTATCGTTCAGAACATCTGAAATCAGAATTCCCATGTCTTTTAACATTCCGCTGGTTTCTCCGGTAACAATACCGCCGGCCGCATCGGTCGGACCGTCTGTACCATCACTTCCTAGCGAGAATACCGCAACATCTTTCAGACCGGAAATTCCTGCAGCAGCAGATAATGCGATTTCCTGGTTGCGGCCGCCAAGACCCTTGCCGGTTAGATGAACGACGGTTTCGCCTCCGCAGACATAAGCGAGGCTCTTGTTGTCGTCGTAGTGATCCCTTGCGATCGCCGCCAGCATGGATCCGGCATCCCGTGCTTCACAGTCAAGAGAAGCGGTCAGGAAAACCGGTTCATATCCGAGTTTCTGACTTTCTTCGACCGCAGCTTTGCATAGCTGCCGTACACTTCCGGTAATATGAGTTTCAACATTCTTAAGCTCTTTTGGTGTTTCTTTCGTAAAGAGATCCATCACGGTATCGGAAAGGGAAAGCTGATATTTACGTACAATGGCAAGAACATCTTCGGAGGTTGAGGAATCCGGATAGGCCGGACCGGAAGCGATCATATCCAGAGGATCACCAATGATATCCGAGAGAATGATGGAGAATACTGAAGCCGGTTCACACTGTTCGGCAAATTTGCCGCCTTTTACATTGGAGAGACGTTTGCGAATCGTATTGATTTCTGTGATATCCGCTCCGCATGCAAGAAGCTTTTTAGTAATACCCTGAAGTTCTTCCAGAGGAATGCAGGGATCTTCAAACAATGCAGATCCTCCGCCGGAAACCAGGAAGACAACCGTATCATCTGCAGTAAGACCGTTCACCAGTTCTTCCGCCTGTTTTGTCGCGTTGATGGAGTTTTCATCTACGACCGGATGACCGGCTTCATAACAGCGGACATGCGGAATCTCTCCCATCACGTGGTCATACTTTGTTATGCAGACCCCATCACTGATCTTGTCGCCAAGATAATCCTGGGCGGCTTTTGCCATCTGCCAGGCAGCTTTTCCGACTGAGATCAAAACGATTTTTCCCTTTGGTTCTGCCATGGAAGAAAGTGCTTTTTTGACGGCAACATCGGGCATTGCAGAATCCAGCGCAGCTTTCATGATTGCAGAAGCATCATTAAGTATTGTCATAAGTCCTCCTTATTATTAAATAATATTTCTTATTTCTATTAATTATTGTAATAGAAAAGACATTTATTCTTGCAGGAAAATTGTGAAAATATCTGTTTTCGGAAACACAGGACAGAGTTATTTCGTCAGGTTCAGGAGAATGTTTTGAAATATATATTATTGTAAAGATGAAAACATAATTCCTGTTATAATCCCTATGTGAACCATTATCAAAAGATCAACCGAAAACTTCTGACAGGATGGGCGATGATCGTTGTAGTCCTGCTCGCTGCGTATCTGCTTGAAGTACTGAAGGGAAGCAGAACGGTTTCGTACTGTGTGGTTTTTACACTGTTAACGGTTATTCCATTTCTGATTTCATATTTAGCATATCGAAAGGCTCCGGATTCCCCCAGGCTGAAATACTATGTCGGTCTGGGCTATCTCATTATGTATCTGTTTGTGCTGGTAACCGGCAAGACGATACTTGTCTTTACTTATATATTCCCGCTGCTGTCGCTGCTGATTCTTTACCATGACCGGAAACTGATCCTTGTAATGGGAGGAATTGCGCTTGCAGTAAACCTTGTCGTCATTATTACATCGATGATCGGCGGAGAAATCACGCTTGAGAACAGCCGCGATACTGAAATCATGATCGCGCTGATTGTACTTGTGTTTTCATTCTCTTATTACGCTTCCGAACTGTATGAAGATATCAGTGCTGCCAATGAAGCGTTTAATGAAGAACTGGAACAGAAAACATCCCAGCTCTCTGATATGACCATGCAGACGATCACAACGATTGCCAATACGATCGATGCGAAGGATGGCTATACCGAAGGTCATTCCACCCGGGTAGCGCAGTATTCCAGACTTCTGGCAAAAAAGCTCGGGAAGAGTGATGAGGAAGCAGAAGAAATCTATAACATCGCACTGCTGCATGATATCGGCAAGATCGGTGTCCCTGATTCGATTCTGAACAAACCCGGTAAGCTGACAGAAGAAGAATTCAACATGATCAAACAGCATCCGATGATCGGTGCGAAGATCCTGAACGATGTCAAATCCTATCCGAGTCTTCAGACCGGCGCAAAATATCATCATGAACGTTATGACGGAAGAGGATATCCGGAGGGTCTCTCCGGGATGGATATTCCTGAGATCGCAAGAATTATCTGTGTTGCGGACAGCTATGATGCGATGAACAGCAACCGTGTTTACCGCCGGCATTTTACAAAAGAATATATCCGTGCAGAACTTGAGCACTGTCAGGGAACACAGTTTGATCCTGAGATTGCCAAAGCCATGCTTGAACTTCTCGATGAAGGGGCTCTTGAAGGAATTGATACGCGCAAAGAAGAAGACTTCGCAACACCGGAGAGCGGCAGAAGTGTATCGCAGATCGCTGCCATTGACCGCCGGAGTCATGAAACACCTGAGATTCAGAGAGAACTGGAAGAAGTATCAAACCGCATCCGGGATTATCTGGTTCTGAACGATGAAAAGGATCTCTTGGATACGCTGGCGGAAGAAAACCGAATTCAGGAATTTGAACTGAAGGCAGTAGAAATGCTGGAGAAAGAAGACGGATGTCTGATGCTTCTGGATATCGACCAGTTCTCCAATCTGAACCATAAATACGGGTTCCTGTGCGGAGATGTCTGCCTGCGCATGATTGCCGAGACACTGCTTGGATGTGAAAACATGATGGTCTGCCGCTATGAAGGAGACTCTTTCCTGGCCTTCCATCAGGGAACAAAAACACCGGAAGAAGCGAACCTGCTGATCGAAGGAATCCGGAATGAAATGGACCGGAAGTTTGATCAGATGGATGCACTGAGAGGCATCACACTGTCCTTTGGCGCAGCGCTGTCAACGGTCTGCGGCCGGAGATTCGCACGGATGCTGAGCGGATGCGAAAAAGCAATGATGGCTGCGAAAAAACGCGGGAAGAACAGAACGGTCATTTACGAAGAGTATGGTGATGAAGAAAAGCTTGCGGTGGAGAAAGACCTCGACAGCATCTCTTCTATCATTGAAAAGGAATACGGCTATGAAGGCGCGTTTGACCTTGAGTACAAGGAGTTCGGACGGGTATATGAGCTTATCCGTAACCTCGGTATCCGCAATGCCCAGACCGTACAGCTGGTGCTGTTCACCATATTGTTCAGTGATAATGCGAGCATGCCGATATCCGACCGTACGATGGTCATGAAATATCTGGAGGCGGCAATCAATAATACCGTACGAAAGGTAGACGTCACCGCGCGGTTCTCAAGTACACAGCGCATTGTGCTGTTTACCAATCTGCCGGATGAAAATGTGCAGATGGTTATCGACCGTATTATGAAGGAATTCTACCGGATGATCCCGGAGAACCAGTTCCGTCTGGTATATGTTTCAAGAAATATCAACCTGAAACAGCTGAAAGAAAAGTAACCCGGTCAGCAGAAATTTAAAAAGAAAAACGTTATGAGTGATCCGCATGAAATTCGAGGCAGGGATCCTGCATAACGTTTTTTCCTTACGAAGGAGTACCGTCAGACTGCCTGCTGCAGAAGGCTTCAAAGTCTGCCACAGACATTGGCTTTGCAAAGTAGTAGCCCTGGAACAGCTGGCAGCCCATATGAGAAAGCATATTGTACTGTGCTTCTGTCTCAACGCCTTCACTGAGAGGAGCGATGCCGAGATCATAGGACATGTTGATAATGTTGTGAATGATCTTTTCGGCTTTCTGTTCGTTATTGGATTTATTCAGGAATGCCATATCAATTTTCAGAAGGTCCACCGGCATATCTTTTAACATGTTCAGGGAGGAGTATCCGCTTCCGAAATCATCAATCTCAACGAAGAAACCGCTCTGCTTCAGATCGTTAAGCAGGGACATGCGGGTATTGATATCCGTCATCATCACCGTCTCAGTAATTTCGATTCGGAGCTTGCCCGGAGCGATCCCATACGTTTTTACAAGATCCTTTATGACCGCCACATCCATGAAGTAGAAATCTTTCGGTGAGATATTGATGGAAATAAAGCGGTCGATCCCTTCTTTTTCCCATCGGGCAAGAATTTCACACGCACACTGCCACATGTACTGATCAAGTTCTGAGATCATGCCGTTGTTTTCGAATACCGGAACAAACATCGCAGGAGACAGGAAACCGTCCGTCGGATGGATCCATCGAACAAGCGCTTCCGCACCTACGATTGTTCCGTTCTGGTCAACAATCGGCTGAAGATAGGGCTGCAGCTGGCGTTCCTTGATCGCATTGTGGAGCTGCGATGAAATGTGCTGGTTCCAGAGGACTTTCTCCCGCATATCATCGTCATAGAAGGAAATATGCGTTTTGTACTGATCCCGGATGGAAGAGAGTGCCATATGGGCACGGTCAAACATAACCGAAATCTTGATGTCCGGTTCATTGATTTCGTAGATGCCAAGATGAACGAGTACTGCGTGCGATGCGTTTCCCTTCCGGACAACAAACGAGGAGAGCGAGTTTTCCACTGCTTCCTGATCGAACTTCTCTTTCGGCAGCAGAATTCCAAACGTATCACCGGCCAGTCTTCCAAAGACAGAACCATCCGGAAAGGTATTCTGGATCCAGTCAGCGATGCTCAGAAGAACGTAATCCCCGAATTCCGTGCCGAATATATCATTGATGATCTTGAACTCCCTGATATTTGCGAAAATGACATAATAAACCGTATCGGGATTGATCCGGAGTGTCTCCTTTATCCGCTCGTACAGGTATTCCCGTGTATACAGGTCCGTCAGCGGATCATGACGGGCAATGTATTTTTCTTCTTCCAGTGCATTCTGCTGTTCGGTGTTGTCACGGACACTGAGGAACGAACCGATCAGCCGTCCCTGGTCATCTTTGACGGCATGTTTCTCCAGAATATAGTACTTTGTATCTTTCCCGCTTCCGGAAGTCTGGGTTGTTGTCCAGTCATCTTTTTTGTCGGCATACTGCGAAAACAGATTGCTGAGCTGTTCCTCTGCTTTATCGAAGTCATCATTTTCAATACCGGCCATTTCGATACCCGGCTTGTTTGCCCAGATACACCGGTCGTTGGAGTCAAACAGGAAGAGGGCTTCATTCATCTCTGCGGCAATGCCCGCCAGCATGCGGTCCATCAGCCGGAGCGGCCGGTAATAGAGGGAGAAATAGAATACCAGGATGCCGAACAGGCCATAGCCGACCATGGAAACATCAATCGGTGCACGGGAAAAGATATAGAATGTCTGGATCATGCCGGTAAACAGCATGACAAACAGAATTACGGAATAACGCTCGGAATTGATGCGGGAGGAGCGGATCGTCTTGATGATAAAAATAATTACAACGGAAAGGTAGACGGCATAGACAACAACACGGTGGAAGGTCTGGCCGGCGTATGGAATCAGACGGTAATAGTTATAGCCGTCAACGGGAATCGCCTCGGTACGGAACGCATGATGGAAAAACGGATTCAGCAGGAACTGCAGAACATCAATCGTCAGCATCGCCAGTACAAAGAAGCGCAGTTTCTGACTTGGCCATGATAACCGGCAGTAGCTGAAGGTAAAGAGCAGCAGGGCGAGGATGACAAAATCCATGCCGATGAAATAGATATAGCAGCCGATCGTCGAAATGAATTCCGAGCCTGATGCGACGATAATCAGGTTTCCGATCACCGGAGGAATCAGGTACCGCAGAAGTCTTCTGACCGAAGGGGCTATTTCCTTATGGGATCTGCGCGCATAAAAGCAGCAGACTGCCAGAGACAGGATTTGTACTAAAAAGACGACAGAAAATACTTTTCTCATACTGTGGTAACTTCAAATGATTTCGGCAAGCAAGGCAGATTCCGGAAAATCAGAGAATCTTCCTGTTCCTGATTCCTATTATATATATGCATTACATATAAAAAAAGTGTTGAAAGGGGATACAGAAAAGTGCCATTTGAAAGGGGATACAGGCGATCCGGGCACGAAAAAAACACTGCGGTACGATTGAATATCGTACTGCGGCAGCTATGATAGGAGTGTTTCAAGGAGGAATTGAATATGTCTACAGTGGTAAGATTCGAAGAAAAACTCGATGTTTTTCAGAATATTGTTGTATTATACCGAGATGAAAGCGGAAAGCTGTTTATCGGAAACACCTGTTTCTATAACGGCAGAGGAAATGCGGAAGACTGGATGACGTTCATGTATGATGAAGCTCTTCCGGAAGAAAAAGGAATTCTGCTGGGATGGAACTGGCTGGACGACAACAGCCCGCGTGTTACATTAGTACCGGAGACAGCCGCAGAAACCGGAGTTGAAGATTTTCTGTATGCACACGGAATGGAACGCGACTGGAAAACGATTGATTATATCGTAATCAGGAGCTATCCGGAGATTGAAGCGTATTTCGAAAAGAATAAACTTGAGCCGGGAACTGCGATTGCATTTGGCATTCGGAAATAAAACAGACGTTTAGGGGGAAAGAACTATGGCAAAACGGCAGAGACGAAAGCTGAGAAGCTGGGTATGGATTGCACTTTTGGTGCTGATCGCTGCCGGTGCCGGACTGTTCTTTCTGCTAAACCGTCCGGCCGCAGAACCGAAAGAACCAACAGTCGCTGCTGAGCCGACGGAAGAGCCGACACCGACACCGGAGCCGGAACATTACAAAGCCGAGTTCTTCTTTACCGGAGATGCACTGATTCACGGCACGGTATGGATGGATGCAGATCTTGGCAACGGAAGCTATGATTTTCTGCCGATTCTGGAAAATATGGGCAGGCTTTCCGAAGGCTATGATCTGAAATATTACAATCAGGAGACGATCCTGGGCGGAACGGAGCTTGGTCTGCACGGCTATCCGACGTTTAACAGCCCACAGGAAGTGGGCGACGCAATGGTGAGCCTTGGCTTCCGCCTCGTTTCCACCGCAAATAACCATTCTCTGGATCAGGGACTGACTGGAATCAACCGTTCCTGTGAGTACTGGCGCAGACAGGAAGAACAGTATGGAGTCCATATGGCCGGTACGTATGATTCCCAGGAAGCACATGATGCCCTGAATGCTTATGAGATCAACGGCATTACCTATACCTTCCTCTCATGGACCTATGGCTGTAACGGCCTGCTGCCCCCGGAAGGATATGAATACATCGTAAATATCTATCCGGAACATGTGGATGAACTGCTGGATCAGGTAAGACGTGCCAATGAGATCAGTGATGTTGTCATTGTGGCAATGCACTGGGGTACGGAATACTCCATGGAAGCCAATGATGAACAGCGGGAGCTGGCACAGAAACTCTCGGAAAACGGAGCGGATATTATTATCGGGAACCACCCGCATGTCATTCAGCCGATTGAATGGGTCAATGACGGCAAAACAATCTGTTACTATGCCATGGGCAACATGGTTTCGGCACAGATTGAGGAACCGAATCTGGTCGGAATGGTCGGCGGCGTTACGATTGAAAAAACCGTGGACGGAGACAACACGACGGTCACAATCAGTGATCCGAGGGCGGATCTGATCTATACGTATTATGACTATGGATACCATAACTTTAAGGTCATCCCGATGAAGGAACTGGATGAGGCACATGTGGCAGATCCCGTAGGCCTTTATGAAAAATACAAAGCCAAGATCAACGAATATGATGACTCCATCCGGGTCGGAATTGAAATTCAGTAAGAGAGACGCAGAGAACGTCTCTTTTCTTTAGGTGTGTGCTATTATAAAAACAGTTTTATCAGTGTGGTACCTGAATAGGGGAAAGGAGTCTGGTTCATGCTTGATCGAATGAAATGGACATCAATTGCGTACTCGCTTCTGTATATTGCTGCGGGTATTCTTCTGCTGCTTTATCCGGGAAAAATGGGAGAACTGTTCTGTGATCTGTTCGGAATTGCGCTCATCATTTACGGAATTATCAGTATTGTCATGTATTTCATGATGGATATCCGGTTATCATTGTTCCGGAATGATTTTGCGTCCGGCATCATCAAGATCCTGCTGGGTGTCATGGTTATTTACCATAAGGATGTCTTTCAGGCACTGATTCCGTTCCTGCTTGCGATCGCACTGGTCGCCAGCGGTATTCTGAAGCTTCAGAACGGAGTGGATGTGGCAAGAATCGGCTATCCGAACAGCTGGCAGTTCCTGGTGCTTGCGGCGATCTCGATCATTGCCGGTATTGTGATCATGTTCAATCTGATCCCGGCTGAGCAGCTGATGCTGCAGGTGGCAGGAGGGGCGCTGCTCTACAGCGGCCTGACCGATTTGTATACGACCCTGTATCTTTCCGGAAAGATCAAGAAATTCATGGATAATCTGGAGAAACCGAAGCCGCCGGTGGTACAGCCTCCGAAAGAAGAACCGGTTCCGGAGGAAGAGGAGAGCACTGCCGCTTATGTAGACTGGAATACAACCGCTACCGGCATGTCTGCGATCCGTGAAGAACTTTCTGCTCCGGCTGCTCCGGCACTTCCGGAAGTTCCTTCCGAAAAGCCTGCAGCACTGCCGGCAGTGGAAGAAGAACCGAAAGAAATACCTGCAGAAGTACCTTCCGAAGAGCCTGCAGAGACACCTGCAGAGGATTCCGAAGAAGAGACAAAGTGATTCCTGTCCCGGGAGTGAGAACTCCCGGGTTCTTTTCTTTCGAAGAGTATTCCTTTTATAATATCCGTTGGAGGCTATATGTTTAATGACTGGTTAAGAATTGGGTCAATAACGATCCATGGATACGGAGTAATGATTGCAATCGGGATCCTGATGGCGTTTTTCTATGGAGAGCGCATGGCTAAAAAATATGGGCTGGATCCGAATGAAGTCGATAATCTTGTGTTTGTCTGCCTGATCACAGGGTTTCTTGGCAGTAAGATCACATTTGTACTGACAAACTGGAACGCGTTTCTGAAGAATCCTCTGGCATATCTTGGCGCCGACGGCTGGGTCGTCTACGGAGGGATTCTTGGCGGTCTTCTGGGCGGATGGCTGTGGTGTAAATTCCGGAAGATTTCCTTTCCGGCCTATGCAAATCTGATGTTGCCGGCAGTTGCGCTGGCACAGGGATTCGGCAGAATCGGCTGCTTTTTTGCAGGATGCTGCTATGGCAAGGAAACAACCGGGCTTGGAGTGGTATTCCCGGAAGGATCGCTTGCTCCGGCAGGAGTCAAACTGATTCCGACACAGCTGATCTCTTCCTTCGGGGATTTCGTGTTGTTCTATATTCTTTACAAAACCTACTGTAATGAGAAGACACGGCCGATGACCGCCGGTCTTTATCTGGTACTTTACAGCGTCGGCAGGTTCATTCTTGAATTCTTCCGAGGGGATGAATCCCGCGGCTTCTTATTTGGATTATCTACTTCACAGTTCATTTCAATATTTATGTTGATCGCAGGACTGATCGTAATATATGTTTCCCGGAACAGGGAGAAGAAAGCAGGGTAAAGATTATGAAAAAAATCGTATTCGGAAATGATCACAGTGCTGTACAGATGAAAAAGGAACTGATTCCCTTCATTGAGGAAAAGGGCTATGAAGTGATCAATGTCGGAACCGACGAAGAAAAGGCAGTGGATTATCCGATTATTGGTGAAATGGTTGCCAATATGGTAGCGAGCGGCAATGCGGATCTTGGAATCGCTGTCTGCGGTACCGGTCTTGGCATCAGCCTTGCCTGCAACAAGGTGAACGGGATCCGTGCCTGTGTCTGCTCGGACGCCTATACGGCCAGATACTCCCGTCTGCACAATAACTGCAATATTCTGTGCTTTGGTGCCCGCGTGATTGGAACCGAAACGGCAAAACTTCTGATTGAAGAATTCCTGAATGCACAGTTTGAAGGCGGCAGACATGCACACCGTGTTGATCTGATTATGGAAATCGAACGCCGCAACAGAGGGGCTCAATGAGCAGCACGCTGAAGAAAATCTTAGCGGCGGTATTGATTCTTGCGGCATTGTATTTCATGCCGTTTGTTACAGTAAACGGAACGGACGATGCCAATCACACCTGGCGGGTGCCGTTTGGTACCTGGTTTACGGGCAAAACCGACAGCAGTGTGACGTTCAGCGGTGTGCGCAGTGCCTATGCTCTGGCAAAGGACAGTGAAAATGCGCTCCATTCCGGAGAAGAGACAAAGTGCTACGGGAAAACCTATTATTATCTGAAAGACAGCGATATTTCTCTGGAAGGATATGAGACTTCCGGCGGGGTACCGGCCAGTGTTACCTTTCATTTTCAGAACGGCAATGCCTGTGCGGGTTGGACCGGAGATGATGAGGTTGCCTGGGAGCTTGGCTCCATCAAAGATGCGGATATGACGATGGATCCGCAGAAAGCGGCAGATGATCTGCAGTGGTTTGTCATTGTCGACGGGAAGGCACTGAATCCCGGTATCTATAATGATTTCTCACGACTTGTGAAACAGGGGGTATATTCCATCCTGCGGACGATGGTCGTTGAAGACGGCAGTGTGAAGCTGATCGATATCCAGCTTCTTGAGAATCCGGAAATCCAGAAAGTCGGTGACAATGAGCAGGAAGCCTATTACCGGGTAACCGTCCGTACGCAGGACGAAATCACGGAAACGTCATATACCCGCTACAGTGAGACTGCCGATGTTACGCCGCGAACCGTATCGGTATATGAGAAGGATGCGGAGGGTGTTGAGCACGAAACCGTGCTGTTTGAATACGAAATTCAGTAAACATGCATGTGTTTTTAATTAGTCACATATGAAAAAATGTGAAATAATATTCACTAGATACTTCAAGGGGGCAATGGAATGAACAGACCTGTGTTTAATGACGAAAAGCTGAAGGAAAGAAGAAGAGAGCATAAAGCGTTTGGCGGTTATGTTGTAGAGATTCTCTACGGTGCCAAAGACGCAGATGGAAATGCAGTGGAACCGAGAGACGGCGAAAATGACGGACATGGACGCTGGTACGGTATTGACTGCGGCGGTGACTATACCATGTTCAGCTGGACGCATTCAAATGCGGAAGGCGGTGAAACCGAGTATGGAACCGAATATAAAGATGACGCAGTGAATGTCATGGAAGAACAGCTTCGTCAGAAGCAGGTTCTTTGCCGGAATGCAGAAGAAATCGCACGGGACTATGAAGGCGAAGATGGCCAGGAGAAACTCGATGCCATCAAAGCGGAATGGGATGCGATGAAGAACTGGAATACGCCGAAGGATGCAGAGCTTGAAAAGCGTTTTGCAAGAGCTCTGGCAGAATATGCGCCTCGCGCAGAAGCGATCCGTGATAACACAGCTGCCAAGCAGGCTGTTGTAGATAAGATTGCGGCGATTGCAGAACTCACAAACTTCAAGGAAGCGAAAGCTGCTGCAGGGAAACTCCGGGAAGAGCTGATGGAGATCGGTTCTGCCGGAGAAGAAAAGGACCGTGAATTTGCAAAGCAGATCAGTGATCTTCAGAAAGATATTGACCGCCGCCGCAAGGAGTTCTTCGACAATCTGGATACCAACCGGGCTGCTGCGAAGGAGAAGAAGGCTCAGATTATTGAAAGCGCAAAGAATCTGCTTGCCAATGTTTCCAACTGGAAAGCAGCAGGAGATCAGCTGAACGGACTGTTCAGTGACTGGAAAGCTGCCGGTTCTGCAGGACGTGAATTTGATGATACCCTCTGGGAGGAGTTCAATGCGGTTCGCGATGAGTTCTATACCAAGCGCAAGGAATTCTTTAATGAGCGCAATGAGAAGTTCAGACAGAGCATCGATGCCAAGAATAAGCTGATTGAAGAAGCGAAGAAGATTGCTGCAGAAGAATCTTATACCCGTGAAAATACGGATCGCATGAAGGCACTTGATGTTGAGTGGAGAGCAGCCGGCTATTCCGGACGGGAAGAAAACGATCGTCTCTGGAATGAATTCAATGAAGCCAAGGAAGTATTCTGGGCCGGCAAGAAAGCAATTGCGGTTGCCAAGCTGCAGACAGAGCTTGATGAAAAAGAGGCACGTCTGAAGTCGCTCACCAATCAGCTCGAAGATCTGGAATACCGGATCGGAATTGCTGAAACCCCTGCGATGAAAGAAGGGTTTGAAAAAGACGTTTATATCAAGAAGTCACAGATCAGTGATCTCGAAAACGCAATCAGCGCATTAAAAGACAAGATCGCAGGCTGATGATTCTGGATTCAAGGGCGCTTGCGCCCTTTTGTTTTTGCCGGGCAGTTTCAGAAATCCATGAGTCAGGAACGAATGAATCATGCAGAATCAGAGGAATCTGCTTTCAGACAGGAAAGGAAGGGGTTTATGTTGATCGATCTGACACTGCCAGTTGATATATCTGTATTGAGCGAAGGAAACAAAGGGGAACTGAAAGGACATATCGGAACACATTTTGATGTCATGGAACAGGTCTTTCCTTTGGAATATACAAGACGGAACGCAATTCTGTTTGATGTACGGGATATTTCGGGACGTGAGATCACCGTGGAAGATATCGACCCTGCGCGGATCAAAGAAGGAATGGCAGTGCTTTTCTGTTCGGGATTCATTGAGAAGTTTGAATATGGTTCAGAACAATACCGGCACAGCCATCCACAGCTTTCGAAAGAGCTGATCCGAACACTGACGGAATACAACATTTCTGTGATCGGACTGGATTTTGCGGGCATGCGCAGAGGGAAGGAACATACGGAATATGACCGGTTCTGTGCAGAACGAAATGTATTTGCAGTAGAGAATCTCTGCAGTCTTTCGGAAGTGCTGAAGATAACCGATGAATGTACGGTAAATATTTACCCGATGCGGCTGATTGGCGCTACCGGATTGCCGTGCAGAGTGATCGCGGAAGTATAATGGTATTGAAAAAAGGAAGGTTTCAGTTATGGATAATAATCTGATTCAGTATATTGATGATCATCGCGAAGAACTGCTGGCACTTGGCAATACGCTGTTTGCCTGTCCGGAACTCGGGTTTAAGGAGTTTAAAACCGCAGAACACCTGAAAAAATGGCTTTCGCAATATGGCATCAAAGTTGAAAAGGAATTTGATATTACCGGTTTCTCGGTATCAATCGGGGAAGGAAGTCCGCATATTGGCATCCTTGCCGAACTGGATGCAATCCCGACTCCGGGACATCCGTTTGCAGATCCGGAAACCGGTGCTGCGCATGCATGCGGGCATTCTACGCAGCTTGTGATCGCAGTGGGTGCATTAACGGCGTTGAAGGAAACCATGAAGGATCTTTTGGGAAAAGTGACGGTCTACTTTACACCGGCAGAAGAGTTTACGGATATGGAATACCGCAAAAGCCTGGTAAAGGAAGGGAAGATCCGCTGCTGTTCCGGAAAACAGAATATGCTGGCAGAACACCTGTTTGATGATGCGGATGTCATTCTGCATTTCCATGCGATGAACAGTACAGGATATCGCTTCAGTGTCGGATCTGTACTGAGCGGATTCATCTATAAGAAAATCACCTTTCACGGAAAGGCCAGTCATGCGGCTGCACTCCCGGATAAGGGAATCAATGCCCTGAATGAATGCACGCTGTTTCTCAATGCGGTAAACATGCTGAGAGAAACCTTCCGGGATGAGGATGTGGTCCGGTTCCACGGCATGATTGCTTATGGAGGCAATACCGTTAATTCCATTCCGGATAAAGTGATTTATGAATGCTATGTCCGTTCGGTTAATCCGGATGTGGTAATCGATCTGAACCGCAGAGTAACCAATGCGGCGGAATGCTGTGCGGCTGCGATCGGCGGCAGTGTGACAGTGGAAGATACTCCCGGTTATCTGCCGTTCCATCAGGATGAAACACTGAATAAAGTGGTTTATGAACATATGCTTGCGTTTGCAGAGCCAGACGAGATCCTGCACGGAGAAATGAGTCCGGCGGCAGGAGATGTCGGTGATGTTTGCATGTTCAAACCGGTTATTCAGTTTGGCTACAGCGGATTTGAAGGAGCGATCCACGGTAAGGATTTTGCAATCCGTGATCCGGAAGAGGTTTATATCGTACCGGCCAAGCTTCTGGCATCGATCGTTGCGGATCTTCTGGAACATCCGGAAAAGGTAGAGGAAGTAAAGAAGAACTATGTGCCTCATATGACGTATGAGGAATATATGAATTATCTGAACGGGTAAGATTTCCCGGGGAGGCAGACAACAATGGATAACAAACGGGAAGACTGGAAGGATCTTTTCTCAGTACCTGCAATTGCAGCGATTATCGGTGCGGGCATTCTGTTTGCGGGAACGTTTATGGAAATAGGAAGGTTCAGTCTGTTTGGTCTGAACTATCCGTTTAATCTTCATGATCTTTCTCTGGACCGGCAGGTGATGATCACACGGATCCTGTGTCTTCTGGCAATCGCAGTAATTGTGATTCCGAAAATACCGAAAGTTGGCTACAGTGCCTGCGGTGTTATCTTCTTCGCACTGTTTGTGCCAAAAGCCCTGCGGGCGCTGAATGAGTATAAAAAGGCAAAGGATCTGCTTCAGGCATCCGGGCTGGACAGTATCTTCAAACCGGAAGACTACTTCAAACTTTCATCCGGGTATTACATGCTGATCATCGGCGCATTGGTCATGCTGGGAATGGCAGTCTATTATCTGATCCGGTTCTTTGCGCCGAAAGATGATTCACAGCACTGATGAAAAAAGGAGTAAAGCTCTGTGAACAAAACACACACAGCTTCACTCCTTTTTCTTTATGGGCAGCTGATAAGTCCGGCGGAAGGATCTGTCAAAAGTCCGTTACCGTATTTCGATGGCCTCACTGTTATGGAGGCTCCAGGCATAAGCAGTTACCGGAATGCCGGGCCGCAGTATCTGGAGTGCTCTGCGGTAGATGTTGAGCTGACTGCTGTAGCGTCTGCGGATTTCTTCCATGGACGCAGAATCGGTTTTGAAATCAATCAGCAGGATTTCATCTTCTCCGAATGCCACAAAGTCCATGACACCCATGAGCCTTGATCCGTTTTCCGGGTCTTCCGCATAGAACGGCATTTCCTTGCGGATCTGCATCGTTAATGCTTTCCGGTAAAGATTGGAATTACCAAATGCCAGAATATGGGCAATGTCGGTTTCCCGCAGCACATCGGAAGAAAAATCATCTTTGTTCCACATGCGGTCCGGAAGGGAAGCAATTGTCTCATGGATCATCGTTCCATAGCGGGTTCCTTTCGATAATTCACCGGGGGAAAGAGAAGGAAGTGCGTCAATTTCATGTTCACTTGGCCGCAGCAGCGCTCCGAGTACCGGATAATCATTGTCATATTGAGGAAGGATATCGGTATATCGGGTTTCAAGAAACGGAGCACGCATCAGCTCTTCCGGATAAACGTGGTGAACCTCATACAGGTCAGAAACTGTCTGCATTGCTGTGGTAATAAGACCGGTAATTCCCTTCCGCTTCGCGAGATGCATCAGCGTAAGATCTTCCGCATAACTCTGTTCATTCGGTTTGAGATCGACGATATACATGGTTTCTTCCGCACGGGTCAGAGCGACATACAGTACACGGGTGTATTCTTCCACGTCTGCGATGTTCTGCCGGTGTTCCGCACCAATACGGAACAGGGAAGGACGGCTGGTATGCCAGGGCAGATCATAATGCTTCAGTCCCAGTCCGACCGAATCATCAAGGATCAGCTGGTTTTTCGAATCCATCATCGGATTTTTTCCGCTTCCCCAGAGGAATACCACTTTATACTGGAGTCCCTTGGACTGATGAATTGTGGTAACGGTGACGGTATCATCATCTCTGCTGCGGATCACTGCTGCAGAGGATTTTTCTTCTGTGCCGGTTTCCATCATCCGTTTCAGATCATGAAGCGTAAAGAGGGAAGAAGACATTGCAGAAGTCTTTTCATACAGAAAGTCAAAATTCGCTTTTTCACTTTCCCGGAGTTTTTCATAGAACCGGTTATACAGTGCAATCTCATTCAGAACATCGTACAGAGATTTTTCTGCGGTTTCCTGAAGATGCGAAAACCATTCAAAAATATCGGGCCGGTTTAATGAAGCGCCTTTGCGGACAGAACCGCAGGAGAGTTTCCACTGGGCAAGCAGTTCATCCGGCAGTTCAAACAGTTCCCCGGAAAGAACCGTCAGCAGAGCAACATCATCCGCAGGATCCGTAATACAGGACAGTACCGCAAGGATATACAGACAGAGATCACTGTTGTAAAAGCCTTCCCGGACATCAATCAAAGCAGGGATATGGGCGGCATTGAATACTCTGCGCAGAATGCTTTTTTCCGCATGGGAGCGGACAAGAACCGCAAACTCGTTCCAGTGACGGCCGTTTTCATGAAGACGGATCATTTCATTGGCAATCCATTCTGCCTTCATGGTCTTATCCTTAATGGCTTCCGACTCCTTATCCAAAGACTCATCCTCTTCCTGCTCGTCGGGTTCGGTCTTCTGAATCAGGATCAGCTGAATCGGCTGAGAATCCGGCTGGTTCTGCCGCTCTGTTCCGGGGGAGACAATATCCCGGTCTGTATACGCATCCTCACCGCCAAGATTCATCAGACGTGAGAACAGGAGATTTGAAAAACGGATGATCTTTTCATAAGAACGATAATTATGGTCCAGTGTGATATTGAAAACATCCGGATCACTCATCAGCGAACGCATCAGTGCAGGTCTTGCGCCGCGGAAGCGATAAATGGACTGCTTTACATCGCCGACCCGGAAGATCGTTCCTTCCGGAGCGACTGCTTTAATGATGCTGTCCTGAAGCAGAGACGTGTCCTGGAATTCATCTACCATTACTTCTTTCAGACGGTTTTTGAACAGTCTGGCAACTTCCCAGTTGTTCCGTTTCAGAATCTCCCAGGCATAGTGTTCCATATCGACAAAATCCATCGATGCGGTTTTCAGTTTGGCCTTCTGAAAAGTCGTCATGGTATCTTCGCAGAGATCACACAGCAGATGAACGACCGGAGAAAGATCTTTGATATCTTTGATCAGCACATCCGAGTCATAAAGGATCCCGGTAAGGGTGTCGCACTTCTTGTAAAAGTATTTCCGCAGTTCCGTGTATTCTGCTGCCTTTGTATCGGCAGGCGTTTTCTGGTCAGCCCCGAAGGCAAGAAACAGCTGGCGGAAATGATCATAATTGTGATCGTTCAGTGCATCGCTGCAGGAAAGCAGGAGATTCTGTGCTTCCTTAAGATCCTTTGCTTTTTTGCTGAGTTTCTCACTGGAGGAAGCCAGTTGGATCATCTGATCCAGAAGCGTGCAGATCGCATCGTATTCAAACTTCAGACGATCGAAAAAAGCAGAAGACGCTTCCTCAGGCAGATCATTCAGCGTGTGGATATTATCATAGGAAACACGAATGCGGCTGAACCATTCAGAAGCGGATTCATGCTGCTGACACTGATTGATGATTGCAGTAATCATCGTTTTCAAAGTGTCATAGTCTTCACTGCGCGGACTTGAAGTCTTCAAAAGATAAAGCAGTTCATCATGATGAATCGCATTGTGACGGATGAGTGCTTTCTGGAATGCCTCATCCAGAAGTGTCTGACGGCTGCTCTCATCCAGAACATTTCGTGTTACAGCCGGGTCCAGGCCGATCACGCTGCAATACTTTCTGATCAGGTTCAGACAGAAGCTGTCGATTGTTGTGATATCTGCGTTGCTGAGCAGCACGATCTGTTTCCGGATCCATTCTTCCTCTTCCTCTGAGGAAGGATTAATCGAAAGTTCCTGCAGAGAAGCGGCAATCCGGTTTTTCATTTCTGCCGCCGCTGCTTCCGTAAAGGTGACTGCGAGAATCTCGTCCATTCCGATCCGGTCCTTTACACATCGCTTCACGAGCCGTTCAACAAGAACACGGGTCTTTCCGGCTCCTGCGGAGGCACTGACCAGAATGTTTTTCCCGGTTGTTTCAACCGCAAGACGCTGATTGACATCCATTTCCATCAGTCATCTGCCTCCTTTCCTTTTTTGAATGCGCCGCCTTCCGTAACTACAGGCGAAATGCTTCTGGGGTTGTCATGAAATCTGCATGCGGGTTTGTATTCACAAAATGTGCAGGCACCGTTAATCGGATCGACATCGATTTTTCCTTCTGCAGCACTGTGATAGAACCGTTCATACAGTTCGAGAATGCAGGCTTTGATCTGTTCGTAATCAAACTGGCCGGATCCGGGATTGAAATATTCCTTATAGAGATCATTGCTGATTTCAGGGTCTTCCAGAGCCCAGCCGGCGATCCGGCGGGTCTTCTTTTCGGCATCCCGGAGTGTCTCCTCGCTGGAGAAGTCCTGCATCGGAACACCTTCTTTATTGGCCGTTTTGAACGAGCCGGCTTTTATCGAGGTAGAGTCCGGCTTCATGGAGATGTAATAGATACCGCCCGGCTTCTTCTGTTTCAGCATGGCGGCAATGATGATATAAGAAGGAAGCTGGAGCTGTATTCCTGCGCGGATCTTTGTTTCCGAAAGCGCCTTGTGAGACGATTTGTAATCCATGACACGGATCGCATCCGGTGATTCATCGATCCTATCAATGATTCCGTTGAGCTGAAGATGCTCGGTAAGATTTTCGTTAAAGGCCTTTTCCGCATCGGAGGGAATCCACACCGGTGCGGCCGCTTCACTTCCGGACAGGAATCGCATGGTATCCAGAATCCCGCTGATCATACGTTCTTCACTGAGCTCGATCTGGGTGGTTTCCGAAGGATACAGAGCGCGCAGTGTCGCAAAGGCCGGTGCCAGATAAGAATGGATTTCTTCTTCCCGTATCGCGGTATACTGCTTGCCGAGCGAATTGACCGCATGTTCCATGAGGGCATGCTGAAGATTCCCGGTTGTCGCTGCGTCCAGTGCCGCATGCATCGGCTTGCGGATCTTGAGGGCAGACTGGATGAACCAGGAATACGGGCAGTAAAAGTAACGCTCGATCCGGGAAATGGAAGAGTGGATTTTCCCGTCTTCGCCAGTGCACAGTGCCACTGCCGTATCGGCGTTCAGGGAATGCGGGGAAGGGAATTTAGGCGCCAGCTGGTCAATCTGCCATGGGGTTCCGGCGGTGTACCTGGAAGTGATTTCAAAGGCGGGCTGGATCTCTTTGCCCTGATAATCACTGACAGAATAAGAGTAAATGACCCGATCGGACAATTCTTCCAGCCAGGAAAGCTGACTGTTCCAGAGGGAATGGCGCTTTTCGAGTGTCGGATAATCTGCAATATGGGAAACATAGGCTTCATCAAACAGGCCTTTGCGCACCGGAGTGCCGGGATAATCCTGGGCACTGCATCCTGCGACATAGACGGTTTCACAGAGATCCGACGGATGCGAAAGATCGGTTACCGTACAGAAATAGGATTTCTGCTGCTCATGGGTTACCATGACCGATTCGATCTGACGCAGTACGAATACCGCATCGGTTTCTGTATGAATCTCATTCAGCGTCTGATTCAGAAGTGCCATCAGAGACCGGGCGGCCCGAATCTCCTGCGGATCGTCAGCGATTGGAGACTTCCGCAGTACCTCCCATGCGTTCTGCAGTGCCTGAGAAGGGGTGACATCCGATTTCAGCTGATCAAGGCAAGGCTGGATGGCACTGAAATAATCCGCAGCAGCAGCGTCCATCTGGTGAACGTATTTCCGATCGTTTTCAAATAGATCAGAAGACAGTTTGTCTTCAACGGAAGAAAAGGAAGCGTCTTTCAGTGTCTGACGCAACCAGGAAAGCAATGGCTCACGGCAGGGAACCGGGAACGCATTGGCTTCCAGTGCTTTCATAAAGGAATCCCTGTCTTTTTGCAGTGCGAAATAAGCCAGTGCCGTATATGCCCGAACCAGAGCGGATGGTGTTGATTCCGGAAGACTGCAGAATGGAATTCCGTATCTTGAAAAAACCTGCTTCAGCACCGGCATCATTTTTCCATAGGAACAGAGCACAACAGTGCAGGGGGAAGAATGCCGGCAGATATCCTGTGCAATTGCTTCGATTTCCAGCCTTGTACTGCGCGCATAACGGACTTCCCGGACAGAGGTTTTTTTTCTGGGAATGGAAAGAACGGCGTGGGGATGATTTTTGATGATCGACGCAAGAAAATCCGCTTTGAACGGATCGGCTTCAAACCGGATCCGGATTTCAAGATCTTCCAGAGACAGTGCCTTTTGAAGAGCGGCATCGTATTGCCTTGCAACTTCTTTTTCCGAAAGGGGAAGCGAAAACGCAATCTTCAGAATCTGTTTCAGTTCTGCTTCTCCTGCAGTCGTTTCCGGAAGCGTGTCACAGTCGATCTGATAAAGCGCGCATTCCCGTGCAAACGAAAGAATCTCCTGTATAAAAGCCGGATAAACGAACATATCCCGATAGATGGGAAACCGTTCCGCAGACTGCAGAAGCAGATGGGAAAGCCGAAGCGGCATGGCCAGCAGATCGTCGGCCTCATCTGCCTTGAGCAGAGCGGAAAGCGTCAGCAGCTGTACATCTGCGATGGCAGAGATATTCTGACTGCCCGCAAGATCATGATAAATACGGTCTTTTTGACCGCTCCCGCAGAGAATTGTTTTCATACAACCCATTTTAGCATGATGATGTTGTTACAAAGGGAGCACAGGTATAATGACAGCACATGGAGGTACGGGATGGAAAAGCAGATCATCAAAGATGTGATGTTTCTCAGTCAGAAGTGTCAGGAAGCACAGAAAAGTGATATCGGAGACGGCATCGATCTGATCGATACACTGAATGCCAACCGCCGCCGCTGTATCGGACTGGCAGCCAATATGATCGGTATCCGCAAACGGATTATCGCCGCGGCGATTGGGCCGATTACCGTTGTCATGTTCAATCCGGTTATCGTCAGAAAAAGCGGGGAGTATGAAGCGGAAGAAGGATGCCTGTCTCTGGAAGGAACCAGAAAGACCAGACGATGGAAGAATATTACTGTGGAATATCTTGATATGAACTGGAACAAAAAGCGGCAGGATTTCACCGATCTTCCGGCAGAAACACTCCAGCATGAAATCGATCATCTGAACGGAATTCTGATCTGATCGTACGGGAAATCAGAGAGGAAAATCTGACATGTTTGCATGTTTTGAAAACTGTCAATAATGCATGCGCTGTTTTCGTTGAACTCAATATCCTTTATGCCTATAATGAATCGAACATGCATTAATGGAGGCGGCGTATGGCAGTATTTGAAATTCTCAGACAGAAAGATGAACAATCGGGATGCAGTTATAACGGATTGTTAAGTTCATTTCTGGAACAGAAAGAACTGCCGGATGAGACGCTTCAGAAAGCGTTTGCGGAAATCGCAGAATCAGAACCGGAGACATATATCATCTGTGATCTTGCGGATTCCGTGAAGCTGGATGCGATCAGCAACCGGATCATTCATTACCGTGACATCAGCAAGCTTACGGGAAACCCGATCGTTTATCCATACATTCTCTACGCAACCGATGAGAATGTAGACCGGGCAATGCTGGTACTTCCGTATGAAGAAAACGGTTATCTGTATGCCCGCGGTTATTACTACTGCATGAGTGAAGCCGGAGGCGAGTTCTATGACGCCCGCAATGAGATTCTTGAAATCTGCACCGACAGCAGCGAAGAAATCGTCAGCAGCTGGAACCGGCTGAAGGACGGCAAAGCGGGAATGATTCAGCGGCAGCTGGACCGGAACCATTACAAAGATTATGAAGAACTCAAAACGCAGGCCTACAAGGCAAGTGAGACACTGAAGGAAGAAGCTGCTGCTTCATTAAAAGATCTCACCGACCGCAGGGATCTGATCCGCTGGTACGTGGTACGGTGGTTCCTGCTCAAGAAACTGCTGTATGTACAGTATATGGTCAACAAGAGTATCCGCTCGGCAGTCCATGAGGGGGATATTCACAAACAGCGCAATCAGGCAAGGCTGAATGCGGATGAAGTTCCGATTCTGAGTTACCGGCAGATGTGGGTTGTCGGAACGGAAGAAGAAGGAAACTGAATCTTCTAGAAAAATATATATAAAGGGGTTGTGATTCAGCCCCTTTTTACATGGTATAATGCACGTTAAGAGGAAAAAAGCATGTTTCGTTCATCAAATGGGGGATTCTGGATCCTGTTTATATTATTCTTCGTGTTTGGATTCACAAACACGCTGCTGCCGCTGCTGCTGATCTTAGGGTCAGTCGCTTTAATCATGTTTAAGGCGATTGAGTCATCCAAAACCAATACGTATACCAGCAATACGGCAAGCAGACGCCGTACGACGGTAAACCGTTATGGGATGTCGGATAATCACCACTCTGCAGACAAGAAGGCAAGAGTCAATGCCTATCTGTTGAAACGCTTCCGCAGCGGTGAGCAGGCTATTACGCTTTCCAGCGGCAGCCATAACATCGTTCTGACACTGAAAAACGACCGGTTCTCAAGTCTGGATGCACTGGAAGTAGACTGCGACGGGCATTATTTCCGTACGGTCGCGGATTTCCGGAGAGATTATCCGCAGATCTACGATCAGATGTTTGATACGCTTCTCACCATGGAACAGAATGATGTCGCGGTGAAACAGCCGGAAGTCGTAGATGTGGAATATGTACCGAAGACCGGTACGGCTTCTGCGTCCGCAAAGGCAAAAAAGCAGGAAAAAGCAGAAAAGGCACCGGAAGCTCCGAAACCTTCGGATGCCAGCTCTTTCCGTGAAGCGATCAATGCACTGAATGAAGGAATTCCGGATGAGGAAATCTCCAACGGACTTTATGAAACCAGTGCACTTCTCAAACAGCTTGATGATCTGGAGCGTGCATTCCCGGCCCAGAAGGGAAAACTCAATAAACTCTACAACAATTACCTGCCATATCTCATCGGAATTCTGCAGCAGTATACCAAGATGCAGCATGTACAGACCGATGCGAACTACGAACGCAATGTTCAGGGACTCAAAGATACCATCAGTCATATCAACAGTGCGATGAAGGACCGTCTGATTCCGGCAATGTCGGAAAGCGACTCCATCAACCTGTCTGCGGATATGTCTACGCTGGAAGCGATGCTTCGCAAAGACGGCATGACCGCAGATGATGATATTCTGGAAGCTCTGAAGCGCCAGGAAAGCAGTATGGCATCCGAGGAAAGCGGATTACAGGGGTAATGTATGAAAGACCGCAGTAAAGAAAAAGAACGTCTGATGCGGGAGGTTCTGAACAAAGACCGTTCCAAGACCTATATGAAAGATGGAGAGATTGTTCTGACAACGGACAGCGGTTCCGGAGAAGATTCGATTGATAAAACAGCCAAAGATGTTTCGACGATGTCGAACATGATCAACACAGCGTCACAGGCAACCAGTGATCTTCTGAAGAATGCGGACCGTTCATTTGATGAACTTCGCAAGCTTCTTGTCGGCCAGCAGAAGGATCTGGAAGAACTCTCAAAGGACAACGGCTTCAATCAGGATGATATGGAGCGCGTACAGAAAGAAATTGAACAGGACTATGGACTTACCAAACAGGAGGCGAATAAGCCGCCTGTGCTCCGGGACTTTGATTCCGCAAAAGTGTTCGGCGAGATCCTGACCGAAATGGACGAAGAGATCGTCGGACAGGATGAGGCGCTGGAACAGATGTGTGTCGCATTCCGCAGACCCTATGTCATGGGTGTGGAAGAGGGCAAGCCGAAAAATGTCATTCTTGTCACCGGTCCGAGAGGCAGCGGCCGTCATGCGTGTGTCACCAAGATGGCAAAGTCTCTGTTTGAGCACCGGGTGATTGGCAGTGACGATGTATACACCGTAGATATGAGCCTCTATCAGAGCGGAGCACAGGAAGGAATCTTCCTGCAGGACCTCTATAAGGATCTTTCCGGGCATGGAGAAATCATCTGCTTCGAGAATTTTGAAGTGGGATTCCCGGGATTCCTGAGAATGGTAGACTCCCTGGTCTGTGAAGGAAAAGTTACGCTGTCCAAGCGTTATGTTCTGAACAAGGGAATTCTGGTTGAGAACCAGACCGGACTGGTCAAGGATGCGGTTGATTCCCTTTCCGCGGCCGGCAAGTATCTGGTATTCATTACGTCAAACGGAACCAAGGCGGTGCAGAATGCCTTTGGTGCCAACTTTCTGTACCATGTGCTCGATATCGTCACACTGACGCAGTTTACGGAAGAGGATGCACTGGAGTATACGGAGCGTCTCTCCAAGGCACTGGAAGAAAAGGCAAACCGCAATCTCAAGATTGCCGTGAATGTGAAGGATGACCTCAAACACTGGGTCGTAGCCAACTATGACAAAACCAATGGTGCGGATGCCCTGAACGGATTGTTCGATGACTTCTACATTTCGCTCAGCCAGGCAGCTCTGATTGAAAATCTCGCTGCCGGAATACCGGTATCCCTGGAGGTAAAGGATGGAGCTCCTTCCGCTGTGTTTGGTGAACGGTCCGTAGGACTCTCCCGTTCAAAGACCAGTGCGGAAGAAATTGAAGCAGTCAATAAAGAACTGGATGAGATCGTCGGACTGGAAGAGATCAAGGCATATATCAAGGCTCTGCAGAACCATATCCGCATGCAGGAGATCCGTAAGGCACAGGGCATGAAGACCAGTGAAATCTCCAAGCATATGATCTTTACGGGCAATCCGGGAACCGGCAAGACAACGATCGCAAGACTGCTTTCCCGGTATATGAAAGCGATTGGCGCACTTACGCAGGGTCAGCTTGTGGAAGTCACCAGAGCCGATCTGGTTGCGCAGTATGTCGGTCAGACCGCACCGCTTACGATGTCGGTCATCAAGTCGGCAATCGGCGGAGTTCTGTTTATTGATGAGGCGTATTCTCTTTACCGCGGCAAGGATGATTCCTTCGGTCTTGAGTGTATTGATACGATTGTCAAAGCGATGGAAGACAACCGCGACAATCTGATCGTGATCCTCGCCGGTTACAGCAAAGAAATGGAAGTATTCCTGGAATCCAACAGCGGTCTGAAATCCCGGTTCCCGAATACGATTCACTTCCCGGATTATACCGGTGAAGAACTCCGCAAGATTGCAGTAATCCAGGCTAAGGGCAAGGGATATGTCATTGAAGAAAGCGCGCTTGGACCGCTTGAGGAATTCTTTGACAAAGTGCAGTCGATCAATGCGGCAGAAGCCGGAAACGGACGTCTGGCGCGGAATGTGGTTGAGGATGCGATCCTGAAACAGTCGGGCCGTGTCGTCAATGACAGCAGCGCAAAGATCGATGAGCTGAAACTGGAAGATTTTGATCTGACGGTAAAAGTACAGCCGGCCGATGAATTCAAGGAACTGCGGGAATTCAACGAAATGCTGAAGAACGCAGCAGAATAACCCTAACCATTTATGAAAACAGCAGTCTCTTTTCCGGAATAATCCGGGATACGGACTGCTGTTTTTTCTGTTTTGTATCGGGCGGGGAAGGCCTGCCGGTCTTATCCGTCAGAAAGGCGAAGCCGTCCGGCTCCCGTTGTGTGTTCCACCAAAGCAATAAAGAATAATGATAAAATAGGGCAGGCAGGTACACGTATGGAAAAGATCAAAAAAGTAATCCTGGTCAGCGGAATGAGCGGTGCCGGAAAAAGTACGGCAACAACCATTCTGGAAGACATGGGCTATCACATCATCGAGAATTATCCGGTACAGTTGCTGAGTTTTCTTGTGGATATCATCGAATCCAGCAACGATCCCCGATACGACTATATTGCGCTTTCTACCAATGCGAATGATTTTCCGGAGTTTCTGCGCCGGATCCGCGGAGAGGGCATGGAAGTACGGGTTCTGTTCCTCGATGCGTCGGATCTTGTTCTGATACGGCGTTATAAGAGCACCAGAAGAACCCATCCGCTGCTTCTGAGCAATACCGCAAATACCCTTGAGGAAGCCATCGCGGTGGAACGGCAGCTGCTTACCCGGGCGATTGATAACTCCTTTGTGACGATCGACACTTCATTCCTGACTGCCAAAGAAGTCAAGCGGGTCCTGGAACAGTATTTTGCCAAGAATACCGCTCCGACATTTTCGATTTCCTTTGTGTCATTCGGATACAAGCATGGTGTACCGCTGGACGCAGATCTCATGATTGATGTGCGTTTTCTGCCGAATCCGTTCTGGGAGCCGAAACTGCGCATGTATTCCGGCAATGATCCGGAAGTATACCACTATGTTATGGATAAAGATGAAACCAAAGAATTCATCAAGCGTCTGCTGGCGTTCCTGGACTATGCATTTGCACAGTATGTAAAAGAAGGAAAGAACCATTTCACGGTAGCGATTGGCTGTACCGGCGGTCAGCACCGTTCTGTTACAATCACCAACTTCCTGTACGACAACTATAAGGATCAGTACCGCTGCTATAAGCAGCATCGGGATGAAAAGGAATGGGTGACACATGGCTAAAAAAGTGAACATTGTCATTATCGGCGGCGGCCATGGACAGGCTGCGATCTGCCGTGGTGTCAAAAATATCAAAAATGCTCAGATTTCTGCGATCGTAACCGTTGCGGATGACGGCGGAAGCACCGGCCGTCTGCGCAGACAGTTTCATATTCCGGCAATGGGAGATATCCGCAATGTCATGATTTCTCTGGCAGAAAGTGAATCGATGCTGGGGGATCTGATGAACTACCGTTTTGAAGATCCGAACGGTTCAGAAAAGGATGTGTCCGGTCATAATCTCGGCAATCTGATCCTGACGGCAATGACACAGCAGTGCGGATCCTTTCTTGAGGCGGTACAGACGATTGGAAAGGTTCTTCAGGTCAAGGGAGAGATTATTCCTGCAACGACCCAGGTTATTTCTCTTTATGCCCGGATGGATGACGGAGTCATCGTCAAGGGAGAAGCGAATATCCCGACGGTTTCCAACCATATCCGGGAAGTGTTTTATGACTGTGATGTCGTAGCGACACCGGAAGCGGTAAAAGCAATCCGGAAGGCAGACCTGATCATTTACGGTATCGGTTCGGTATACACGTCGATTCTGCCAAATGTCATTATTCCGGAGATCCGTACAGCACTTCAGAAAACAAAGGCGAAACGGGTATATTTCTGCAATGCAATGACACAGCCGGGTGAAACCGACGGTTATTCCGTGGAAGATCACGCACAGGCACTGATTGATCACGGAGCACCGATCGATGCGGTTGTTGTGCCGGAGGATGAGATTCCTGCAGAGATCGAGAAACGGTACCAGAAGGAAGGCAGTACGGTGGTACATGTTATGAAGAAAACCCACAGCTATGAGATCATCCGCTGCCCGTTGTTATGTTTTGACCGGGAACTGGTCAGACATGATCCGCAGAAGATTCAGGAAGCGGTAGAATCATTGGCTGACTGAGACCGGAGAAAAAATGTCATTTACTTCAGATGTAAAACAGGAACTTTCTTTGAAAACATATGATCCGCAGGAGGAGAGGGCGGTTCTTTCAGCGTTGATTCAGATGACCTCTTCCATTTCCGTGTCCTCAAAAGGAACTGCGATTTCACTTGTCACGGAGAACGCATCCGTCTCAAGAGCGGCCTACCGGATGGTGAAGAACCGCTATGACGTCAATATTGAGACTTCGGTGCGCCGGAGAATGAACCTGAACAAGAATCTGATCTATGCGCTGAAGATCTATGGACCGGTAACCGATATCCTCAGAGATCTTGGCCTGTACAGTGCCAGAGGTCTTCTGGACCGGCCGCTGCAGAAGGTTGTTTCCAAGGATGCCTGGGCAAGGACTTATCTTGCCGGAGCGTTCATGGCAGACGGCAGTGTAAATAACCCTCAGACAAGCAGGTACCATCTCGAAATCAAAGCCTGCAATGAAAAGCACGGACAGTTTCTGATCGATCTGATGGGCCGGTTTTTTATTCCGGCAAGGATGCTGGAGCGTCGGTCGAAGTGGGTTGTCTATATCAAAGCCAGTGAAAAGATTGCGGATTTCCTGCGGGTATGCGGGGCAGACGGCTGTCTGCTGAACTTTGAGAATGAACGGATCTCCCGTGATTTTCTGAATAATGTACAGCGGCTCAACAATGTGGAGGTTGCCAATGAGGTCAAATCCTTAAAGGCAAGCGCACAGCAGCTGGCGGATATTGAAACACTGGAACAATATGACCGGATGCGGACCATGGATGAAAAGGTCCGGGATGTGGCAGAGCTGAGAAAGCAGAACCCCTATGCGACGCTGGTCGAACTGGCTGAGATATATCATAATGAAAAGGGAATTACGGTATCCAAATCGGGCATGAAGCACCGGTTTGTGAAGATCCATGATCTCGCAGAACAGATGAGGAAAGACCATGAGAGTTGATGCGTTCAGACTGTTTCTCTGGATGATCGTATTTATCGCAGGTGTATATTTTACGATCCGGTACCTTTGGCCGCTCGTGCTGGTGGTTATCGTTTTGATCGCGGTTGGAATGTTCCGGATGTTTCGGGCAACAAGGGAAGTCCGGAAAGAAGCGGAGAAAGCCACAGAAGCGCTGCGGAAAGAAGAAGCGATGAATGAGAATACCTGGCAGAATGATCTGTTTTATGAGCAGGCAGCCAGAAAGAAGGAAGAAGCGGGTGAGATCATTGATGTGGAGTTTACCCGCAAGGATGAAGCGGACGGGGAAGAGAAGAACTTATGATTGAGATCGCAACAGAAGAAATGACAGCCGGGATCCGTGAATGCTGGAAAAAGAGCTTTACGCTGGATGATCCGCGCTATTTTGAACATTTTTTTCGTTATATCTATAAACCGGAATATTTCCTGACCGATATGGAAGGGAAAACAGTCGCGGCAACGATCTGCAGGATTCCTCATTCTATGATGTTCAACGGGCGGGTGCTTCAGGTGAGCATGCTGAGCCATGCGTGCACTCTGCCGGATTTCCGGAATGAAGGCCGTCTGAAGAAGATGATCGATGCGGCAGTGGATATCTCGGTTCATAACGAGCTGATTACCCTGGTTTCCGCAGAATACGGAGAATCCTATCGGCCCTATGGATTTGAACCCATCTACCGCAGGACCTCCTATAAGCTGAACCGTGATGACGTCCATACCAGCAGCTATGGATGTGCCTACGATCCCCAGCCGCTGGATATGCTGAAGGTCTATTCTGCCTTTATCCGGCATTTCAACGGGTATTATGCCCGCAATCTGGATTATTTTGTGAACCTCAAGCGGGAGATCAGTGCCAGAGGCGGTAAGATCGTAGCGTACTACGATGAAAAACGGGTCATCAAAGGATATGCGACGATCCTGATTGAAGGCCGCGAGGCAAAAGTCGAAGAACTGATCTACGTTGATTCCCAGGCACTGATGAAGATGCTCGGGGCAGCTCTTCAGGAACGGTCGGTCATCAATGTGCATGTAACGGCAGCAGAGAACCTTGCAAAGATTTTTCCGGATGCGGAAAAGAAAGAGTATCCGGCAGTGCTTGCCAAGATTAATGACGCAAGACTGTTCTCTCGGCTGTTCAATGCCGAAGCAAGAACGATTCAGGAGGCTTATGCGATTTCCTGCCGGCCGCTGTATCTCAACGAACGAGTATGAATTGATCCGAAAAGACGGGGTGTGAAGCTCCGTCTTTTTAAATGAAAATATGCTGAAAAAGCGATGAATCCGGCGATTTGTCAATTGACTAGGGCCGGCGCTGACACGTATAATTGCTATGCAACATATAGGAGGTCTAGAAAATATAATGACAGATGTAAGAGTTGCGATTAATGGTTTCGGACGTATTGGACGTCTTGCATTCCGCCAGATGTTTGGTGCTGAAGGCTACGAAGTTGTTGCGATCAACGACCTGACAAAGCCTTCCATGCTGGCTCACCTGCTGAAGTATGACACCGCTCAGGGTGGTTATGCAGGAAAGATCGGTGAGAACCTTCACACAGTTACTGCTGATGATGAAGCAAACACAATCACTGTTGACGGCAAGACACTGCAGATCTACAAGGAAGCTGATGCAGCTAACCTGCCTTGGGGCGATCTGAAGATCGACGTTGTTCTCGAGTGCACAGGCTTCTACACAAGCAAGGAAAAGGCTTCTGCTCACATTAAGGCCGGCGCACGTAAGGTTGTTATCTCTGCTCCTGCAGGAAACGATCTGCCGACCATCGTTTACAACGTAAACCATGAGACACTGACTGCTGAAGATACAGTCATCTCCGCTGCATCCTGCACAACAAACTGCCTGGCTCCGATGACAAAGGCACTCAACGACTATGCTCCGATTCAGAGCGGTATCATGACAACCGTTCACGCTTACACTGGTGACCAGATGATTCTCGACGGACCGCAGAGAAAAGGCGATCTGCAGAGAGCTAGAGCTGGTGCTGCAAACATCGTTCCGAACAGCACAGGTGCTGCAAAGGCTATCGGTCTTGTTATTCCTGAACTGAATGGCAAGCTCATTGGCGCTGCACAGCGTGTTCCGACTCCTACAGGATCCACAACAATTCTGCACGCAGTCGTAAAGAAAGACGATGTTACTGTTGAAGGCATCAACGCAGCTATGAAGTCCCAGGTTAACGAATCCTTCGGTTACACAGAAGAGAAGCTCGTTTCCTCCGACATCATTGGCATGAAGTATGGTTCCCTCTTCGATGCTAACCAGACCATGGTTTCCAAGGTTGCGGATGGTGAGTTCCTCGTTCAGGTTGTTTCCTGGTATGACAACGAGAACAGCTACACATCCCAGATGGTTCGTACCATTAAGTACTTCTCCAACGTTAAGTAATTAAAACCGCTTAACAAAAAGGTTTCTAGACATTTTGATCCTCTCAGGCATTGATCTGGGAGGATCTTTTTTACATTTGCATATGCAGTCATTTCATAAAGCGTACGCTTTTTCGGGATGAAAACAACGTTTTTATGGGTTGGGCTTAACAGAAGCCATGTCACTTAACATAGGATGACCGTAATGATCGGGACCAGAAACCATGATAGGAAAACAACCGTAATACAGAAAATCTCTTTAGATGCTGGTATATTTTTTACAGGGATAAAATCATAAATCCTTAGCTCTATAGAGGAAAACAATAATGTCATCGAAAGAAAACATCGAACTAAACTGTCCTAATTGTGGGAAAAAACAAACGGTATCAATTTGGAAAAGCATTAATACATCTCTGAACCCTGAGATGAAGGAAGCAGTCAGGAATAAATCTGCGTTTAAGTATACCTGCCCTGATTGTGGCTACGAAACCATTCTTGATTATGGTTTTCTTTATCACCAGATGAGCGACAGATTTATGATCCAGTATGTGCAGACGGATGAATCTGCTGAGAAAGTAAAGGATATTTGGTCTGATGAAAACTCGCCGATGATGCGCATAATGAGAGAAAAACATTACTTGATGAGGATTGTTCGGACTCAGAACGAACTTCTGGAGAAGATCGAGATTTTCGATGCGGGATTGGATGACCGAATCGTTGAGTTGTGTAAAATGTTTATTCTGATCTGGTATAGCGAGCAGAAGAAAGAAGACTGGCCGGATGAGGTTTTGTATTATCGACAGGACGAAGATAATTATGTTCAGCTGCTATCCAACGGCAATCTTTTAGGGGATATGATTATTCCGAAAACTATGTATGACAAGATAAAAGAAGATTATCAGCCTTTTCTGGCGGAAATATGGAACGGTGGTTTCTTTGTTAATCAGAGCTGGGCGCTTGAAACGTTTCAAACCTTTAAAGACCATGTCGGAGAATCATACTAGAACTGATTTAACTCTCGTTCCAGTTTGAGAGTTATGTGATTCATGCTACATACCCCGGAGGATTCGCCCGCTTGTTAAGCGATCGAATCGCATAGTAGAGGGTTCCGGACATTTCGATCCTCTCGGACATCGATCTGAGAGGATCTTTTTTACTGCAATCTGCAAATACAGGGGTACACAATAAATGATGGCTCTGTCTGAACATATTCCGGAGGTGTTCTTTGAGGAGGACTGCCGTTTTAGGACACTAAGCGGGAATCCTCGGTAATTCAATTACCGAGATGAAAATCGCACCTCAGAAAGTCATTTAATAGTCTTTTTCTTCTAATCCCTATCTCTTATACCCTTTTATTGCTATACTATATGTATGAAACAGAATCTTGTTCATTACAGAACTTCTGTATGCAATATCAATTACCATATGGTATGGTCTGTCAAGTACAGAAGAAAAGTTCTTTCTCCTGAGATTGAAGCTTATC
>JAFWEW010000007.1 GCA_017512725.1 Solobacterium sp. | reverse complement strand
TAGCATGGAGGATTTTTCGTGAAGAGAGATAACCCTACAGGAATTAAAAGGGTTTCCCTAAGGAGATGAAAAAAGGGTCGTTTTTTGACCCTACGGAATTTTAAAGCCTCTCCCTAACCCTATGCGATTTTAAAGCGCCGATAAAACAGAACCTCCTCCACTTCAATGCACAAGGTGCGCAAGCGGAGGAGGTTTGTTGTTTCATTACGATAACGTAAGATCGTTTTCTTATGCAGGTCAGTCACCCGTGTCAGTTCTGCACGATGACCTGTTCTTTTCTCTTTATTTGTTTTTCTTCAACTTTTCTCTGGTTTCTTCACTTTCAAAGGTCAGACCATTCGCGCGGGTATACGCACGGGTCTCTTCCATCGGCATCGGTTTTCCGAAATAGTAACCCTGTGCCCGCGTGCATCCGATCTTCTTCAGGAATTCATAGTGTTCCTTTGTTTCAACACCCTCGCAAAGCGGCTCCAATCCCATCTGTTCCGCACCTTTGACAATGAGGGTAAGCAGTCCTGCCGTTTTCGGATTGTGGTCATAACTGCGCAGAAAGACAAGATCGAGTTTCAATACATCGAAGTTATATTCGGTGAGGGTGTTGAGTGAAGAATAGCCGCTTCCAAAGTCATCAAGCCAGATGTGGTAGCCGGCTTCCTTGAGTTTTTCACACTCCTTGCGGATAAAGCCGATGTTGTCGTTAAGGACACTTTCGGTGATCTCAATCTCCATCATATCCTTCGGCATATCATATTCTTTCGTAATGCCTTCGATCATGGCGAAAACATCACAGAGTTCAAAATCAAGACGTGACAGATTGATTGAAACCGGCACGACCGGTTCACCTGCATCCTTCAGCTGCTTGTATTCCGCAGCAACTTTGCGGATAACATAGCGGTCCACAGTATGAATCAGATGGAACTGCTCGAGTGTTTCAACAAATTCACCGGGTGAGATGAGACCGAAGCTTTCATCCTTCCATCGTACAAGCGCCTCATAACCGCAAATCTCTCCGCTTTGTACACGGATGACCGGCTGATAGAATACTTTGAGATATTCCTTTTCGATTGCTTCGTCGATGTTGTCAATAATGTATTGCTGGCGGCGGAGACGATCCCGCAGCATATCGTCATAAATACAGTAGTTGATGTCATGACGGTGCTTAACGGCATTGCAGGCGAGACGCGCATGGTCGCAGGCAAGACCAACTTCCGTATATCGGTCATTCATGAAATAGATACCGGCCTTGATACGGACATGCTTTACGGGATCTTCTGACATCAGGATGAGATTGTGGACCTGTTCGACCTGTTCTACGATTGTTTCCTGTGATCCTGGAGCACACACCACAAAGTGGTCGTTGGAGAAGCGGGCAACCGTTCCGTTTTCAAAAACCTCGTGAATGACCTTTGCCGTATCGCAAAGCAGTTCGTCACCCTTCTGAAATCCGTTCTGTTCATTGAACAGCTTGAAATTTGGAATATCGAAATGGATAATAGACAGTTCTTCCTTCAGTCCTTCCTGCGAGCTCAGGAGCTGCTGGACATGCTGGTAGAAATACGACATGTTGTAAAGACCAGTCAGCTGGTCGGTTTCCTCATTCATTGTGAGCACTTCGGCTTCCGCAAAGGAGTTGCGGTTCCGGTTCAGGAATTCATTCTGATCCACATCGACGATGAATACATAGAAGAAACTCTTTCCTGACGGATTATGGAGCAGATGACCGAAATCCTCGATGTAGCGGATCAGTCCGTCCTTGCGGAAAATACGGTAGCGGACATAATCGTGGCGTCGTTCGCCAAACATGGTCTGGGCCTGGATCTGGTTTTGGATCTTCTGAAGATCATCCGGATGAACCATCCCCTGAAAGGTTCCTCCTGTCAATTCAAGAAATTCCTCAAACGTTTCACAGCCGTACAGATGAATGACATTTTCATCCGCAAACAGGATCTTCTCCTCCTTGTCGGCATTGTAAATGAAGAAACCCCCTGGAAGATCGGATGGAATATACTCTTTTTTTGTACTCTGATTCATGACATATTCCCTCTTTTTCTTTATTATAAGCCTCATGCATGTAAGGATTTGTCCTTTATTCATCCTCTATTAAGAAAGGTGAAAACAGGAATATCTGTTACGGAAAAAGTATGCATGAAGAAAAACAAAAGCGCCAACCATACTCAGGTTGACGCCATTATCGATTACGCTTGATAGATGCGTATTACAGCTCAGATCTGATCTTCTTGTAAAGACCATCACCGTCAAGCATGTATTTTTTCATGAGCGCTTTGTAGTTTCCGCTTTCTGCAAACTGGTCATTTACACCGATGCGGACAATGCGGCGCGGGCAGCGGCTGGTGGAAATCTCTGCAATCAGTCCTCCAAGACCCGCAACGATATTGTGCTCTTCTGCAGTAAAAATCAACTCATGGTCTTCGAGAATCTTAACGATACCTTCTTCATCGCACGGTTTGATCGCACAGATGTCAACGACAGTCAGATCAATATCTTCTTCTTTCAGCTTGTCAGCCGCTTCCAGAGCGGACTGTACACATACGCCGGTTGCGAAGATCGCAATGTTTGAACCCTTGCGGAGAATGTTTGCCTTTGTAACATCGATCTCTTCGGATTCATAGACATCTTCGACACTGGCACGGCCCAGGCGTACATAGGTCGGTTTTTTCGTTTTGACGATGTAGTCGAGTACAGCACGTGTTTCTTTTTCATCACACGGTACATAGACTTCCATCTCCGGTATAACACGCATCAGAGCGATATCTTCAATTGCCTGATGGCTGACGCCGTCTTCACCGACCGTGATACCGGCGTGGGTGCCGCAGATCTTAACATTGAGGTGCGGGTAAGCAACGCTGTTGCGTACCTGTTCCCATGCACGGCCGGTGCAGAACATCGCAAAGCTTGAAGCGAAGGGGATGTAGCCACTTGCCGCAAAGCCTGCTGCGTGTCCAATCATGTCTGCTTCTGCAATTCCAAGATCGAAGAACCGGTCCGGTGCTGCTTTCTGAGCAATATTAGTCTTAGTCGCATTCGCGAGGTCTGCGTCCAGTACGACGATTTTCGGATTTTCGACAACGAGTTCGCCGAGTTTTTCTCCGTATGCCTGTCTAGTTGCTTTTGCCATGATTATGCCTCCAGATCCTTTAATGCAATTGCTGTCTGCTCTTCATTCGGCGCGGTTCCGTGCCATGCGACGTTGTTTTCCATAAAGGAAACGCCTTTTCCCTTGATGGTCTTGGCAACGATCGCGGTAGGTTTTCCCTTTGTCTCAGCTGCCTCTTTGAAGGCGGCTCTCAATTCATCAAAGTTATGTCCGTCTACATTGATAACATGCCAGCCGAATGCCTTGAATTTCTCATCGAGCGGGTTCGGGCCGATAACTTCATCCGTAGTGCCATCGATCTGAAGACCATTGACATCGATGATTGCGCAGAGGTTGTCACTCTTGTAGTGCGCTGCAGCCATTGCGGCTTCCCAGATTTCTCCTTCTTCACTCTCACCATCACCAACAAGGCAGTAGATCCGATGGTTATTTCCGCTCAGTTTGTTGGCGATTGCCATACCGTCAGCGGCTGCCAGTCCCTGACCGAGGGAGCCGGTGGACATATCAACACCCGGGGTGTAGTTCATATTGGGGTGACCCTGCAGTCTGCTGTTGATCATACGGAAGGTGAGCAGTTCCTCGTCCGGAAGGATTCCTTTTTCCGCAAGTACCGCGTAGAGAAGCGGAGATGTATGACCTTTGGAAAGGACAAATCGGTCACGATTGATCGAATTTGCATTTTCAGCTGTGATATCCATAATCTCAAGAAAAAGCAGAGTCAGGATGTCAGCGGCACCAAGCGATCCTCCCGGGTGTCCGCACTTGGCATTGGAAACCTGCCGGATGATATTTCTCCGGATGTTTCTTGCATGAAGCTCAAGTTCTGAATTGTTCATAAAACGTTTACCTCGCTATATTTGTGTAAATTTACGGGTGATCCCGTAAAAGCTTGATTCCGATTCCCTTGACACATTTTAAATATTATAACTTTTATTAAATCTTTTCATTCGAATATAGTAACTTATTTAGATTCTAGTTTCTTATATGGATATAAGCGCCTTTGGAAGGAACTGAGATGGATTAACAGTGATTTATTGACAGTGAAGAGCGAATGCCAATTTTGACAATAAAGGGTATTATCTTCTTGATTAATGTGACAATTATTATGCAGGATAATCGTTTCTTTTGGCACTGCAGAAGGAGGAACTGATGATGATTCAGAGAAACCACATCGCATTCCACAGAGTAATACTGACCGCTGTATTGTCAGTAAGCATACTCTTTCTTCCCGGTTGCACTTCATCCCGGTCATCTGATGCAAACAATACCACCGCATCGAATACGAACAGCAGTTCTAAACAGCTGAGATTTGAAGCAGTCACACCGGTTTCCATTGGATCTGTGTTGAAGGATAGAAATCAGGATGCTGCAGAAGAACTGCTCGCGGGATTTGACTGGTTCTATGTTGGCTATATGGACAGCGGCCGCGGTCTGGATTATATGCCGGCGGGAGCAGTCAGAATAACGGATCTGTCAAAACTGGACGGAGAATGGATTGCTACACATTACCGGTATCCGGATGGAAATTGGCAGAAGCAGATTCTGAAAGCCGATCTTGAGACAAACGGAAAAACAATATCTTACACGGAAGAGTGGCAGTATCTTTTTTACTCTGACGGAAAGATGGAAGACGCAAGAACCGCAGCGCACGATCTTCCTTACAGCGGAACGGCGGAAGCGGATCCGTTAACACTCAGTCTGACGGAAGAATACTTTAACAATAAACTGACGTATACAAACATCTATGAATATAACGGCTTCCTGTATGCTCTCGGAACGTATTATTCCGATTATGACGGCAGTCTTGGGTATGCTGCAATGTGCAAAGCATCAGATACTCCAGCTTCTTCACCGTCGGCAGAACCGGTTATTACAGAGAAGCCGGAGGTAAAACCGGCGCAGACGCAGCCGACAAGCCAAAACGGAACACCGGAAACGGTTTCGGCACCGAGCGGACTGGAATTTCTCGAGGATACCTGGAAAGGCGGAAACTACTATTTCACGATTCGATTCCTGGAGGACGGCCGGCTGAATTATATCCAGTACAGTATCGATCCGTTAGGAGATGATACCGGATTTGGAGGGTTGGACGCGCATTATGTAACGTACAGTTACTGCGACTATACCTTTGACAGTTCCAATCAGTCTGTTACCTTCACGAATGAATCAAATAAGAAAGAGACCGTCGTTCTGGAACGTGTTTCCAACGACAGTCTTAAAGTCAGTACCTATACCAACAGCAAGCTCTCTGATGAGAGTACCGTTTCCCCTGCCGAAGGGCCGACAGTGTTTGTGCCGCTCAAAAACTGACGGCATGCAGACAGGGACGGACTGTTTCATCTAATTGATTCGTTTTAAATAGATTTTTATATTCCCGGAATTTTTTGGCGCTATGCCGATATAGCGGGATGACTTATATCTTTAATCCGATTACGGAAAGAAAGGAGTCTGTAATGGAAAAAGTATGTCCTTTTTGCGGAAAGCCGGTTTCTGAAGGTGATACGGTATGCCCCAGCTGCGGTCATGCCCTTGATGAGAACCTTACAAAGAACACCGAAACGGCAGCGGTGAAGACTGAAACAGCAGATAAAAAAGCCGGTTCCGGTAAGAAAACCGTAGCCTGGATTTTGGCTGCGGCAGTCCTTGCGGGTGTCTGTTATGTATCGCAGCAGCCGGGCAATACGGCAGCTGCTAGAATCTCAGTACCGGAGAAGGCAAATCCGGTCTCCGGAAATCAGATCGTAAATGTTACAAAACCGCTCTACCTGATCAAGGAAGATGACTTTGCCTATACCAATATTCAGTGGGCGGTGGCGCTCTGTCCGGAGCTTGGAGATTACATTCCCAAAGATATTCCGGAAGTCGAACCAGCGGCGAATAATACCGTGAAAATCTCCGGAAACAGTGTCACGATCGAGCTTGCACCGCTGGCAGGTATTACACCGGTGGTTTTTGCGGATCTTGGAAACGGAAATGTAACGCCTGCGAACGTTCCGGATGAACAGATCGAAGTCGTCTATGGCTATCGGGATGGAATCACACTTCGCGGAACAATTACCGATTATGGTACCACCAGAGAGATGGACCCGAATACCCATGTTCACTATGGGAAACATTCCGGAAGCTATGAGAAAAATGTGTTTACAAACGCTACCGTTTACTACGTTAACGGAACGATTGACCGTGTACAGAACAATATCCGTACCGATAAGGGCTTTACTTCCGGATACAAAGAGACGGTCTATAACCATGACGGCATGTATGTAAACATGAAGAAAACGCATGAAAATTTATATACCTATCCGGGAATCACCGAGCAGGGCAAGGAAGGCATCTATAACAGTAATGACGAACTGACCGGATACCGTGATATAGAGTATCAGGCGTTCTCCCGTTTTGAGATTCTTTATTTCCCGGATCAGGATCTGTTCCAGGTCGATATTATTCTGCTGGATCAGGGACATGTTTATGCGGAAGGGGACGATGGAAACGGCAGACATGAAGAAGATTCTGCGGAAACCGACAACATCCATCGGATTACCATGTTATCGGATTACAAGGAGTTACGTTCCGTAGACGAATGGTATGAGTATATGGGAGACAACTACATTATCATTTACCGTTGATCCTATGGGATGATACGACAGCAGACAGAAGGAGGAACAATATGTATTGTGCATCTTGCGGGGCACAGATGCCGGACGGGGCAAAGTTCTGTCAGAAATGCGGGGCAAAGATGATTCAGCCTGCAGCACCGGCACAGCAGAGCCCGCAGCCTCAGAGTCCCAATGTATATACCAATCAACAGGCACCTCAGCAGGCTCCGAATGCGTATACGCAGCCGTCACAGAAGACAACGTATGTGAACCGGCAGACCACTGCGAACAATGTCTACGCCAAGGCAGGGAAAAAAGCAGCCGCCAAGGCCGGAAAAGCCGGACTTGGTCTTGGAGCCAAGCTTGCCATCGGTGCTGCGGCGGTCGGACTTGGTGTGGCAGCGGTAAGTGGAATGTTTGATGACGGCGGAGGCGGAGAAGGCGGCGGAACGTATCAGCCTCCGATCGTACAGCAGCAGGGAGGAAGTAATACCTCCGGCAATAACAGCGGCGGCAATGTCAGCACTAGTCAGGGTCTTTCGGATGGGGAGTACTTTATCTGGGAATCCTACTCTCCTGAGTCAGAAGGGATAGAAGCGATTCTGATCCGGATCGGTTCAGACGGCGTTGCGTACTATGTATACGATGATGGATCCGAAGAAGAAATGTTTGCGATGAGCGGTTCTCCTTCTTCCGGCAGTCTGAGCCTCAATGTCAGTGAGGAGGAAGGAACCGGATCCATCTCCCTCAAAAAGAATTCCGACGGTTCATTTTCCGGAATGATGAGTACCAGTACCGACGAAGGCTACGCGAATCTCTATAACAAAATGGTACCTGTCCGTTATGCAGGCGGGGAATACTGGACAATACCTTCCACCGGTGAGACCGTCACCTATGATCAGATCACTCGTGATGAGCTGGCAGGGACATCGGTCGCCCAGCAGTTTCTGAAGGAATCGGCATCAGCGGGCAACACGTTCGTGGAATACAATAACAAGCCCACCACCAGCAACCCGACTTTCTCAACACCGCTTCCGTCAAACGGCGGAAATACGGCGGTTGTGCCGGATGAAGTCATGCGTACATATGTAACTTATGAAGTGGAAAACATTGAACATGAATATAATGGTGTTTCGGTTCCGAATCATATTAAGATGCCGAATGCGTCAGAACAGAAGCGTTTCGAAGCTCTGATCCAGGAAGAGCTTTACGGGGAACGCCTGGACTTCTGGCTTGCGAACAAAGATGAATGGTATAAATAAATCAGGAGGAATGAAATCATGTTTTGTTTAAACTGTGGAACCCAGCTTCCGGACGGAAGTAAATTCTGCTGCAGCTGTGGAGCTGCTCAGACATTTGTGCCGGAACAACCTGCTGCTCAGCAGGCAGTTCCCCCTCAGCAGGTACAACAGCCTGTCTATACCCAGCAACAGGTTCAGCAGCCGGTTTATCCGCAGCAGCAGGCATATCAGCAGCCTGTTTATGCGCAACCAGCTTATGCTCCTCAGCAGACCGGAGCGCTTCTACTTGAGGCTGGAAATATGACTCGGTATAACGGCGGGAAAGCAATCGGTACCGTGACAGGCGGTGGTGATGTTACTGTCTATGATGACCGTCTTGAATTCTATAAAAAGACTGGTGATCAGCGAGGCTATGCGCTTGGACCGATCGTCGGTGCGGTGATGTCCGTTAACAGTGCAAAGAAGAATCCGGTAGATGTGTATTATTACCGGGATATCGCAAATGTCCATAAGGGAAAATACGCCGGTTTGAAGGAGACGATTGTGCTTGAACTGAAGAATGGAAAAGCGGTATCCTTTGTCCCTTCAACAAAGAAGGGGAACCCGGATCAGATTATCAATATGATTTCGCAGTATCTCAGATAAGACAGTCTTAAACCAAATCAGGAATGGCAAAAACGGGAAGTCGAATCAGAAATGCGCAGGCGTTTTTGAACGGATTCCTGTTTTTTGTATGTGAGAGCGAACGCATTAACCTGTTCAGATTGATTTACTTTGTGCTTTTTGACATCGATTATCTGCGATAATGAACATAGGAAGAGTACTGATAAATATTCAGATTTAGTAATTGGAAACTGATGGAATTGTCATAAGGACCGCTGTTTCGCTTTTGCTGTCTTTGCGGGTATGCAATGTCCAAAATCAGAACACTGTAGTTAAAACGATTCTTACTTGATTTCTTTGTCTGCTGAATCAAAAACATGAAGAAAGATATTCAGAAGGTGTTCTTATGAATTTTATTCGTACACATCAGCTTAGCGTCATGTTGTTTCTGAGTGGCAGTCTCGGCATCCTGATGGTCATGACACTGCTGCCAAAGTTCATGTCATACAAACGGAGAAGCATCCTTGCACTGATGGAATTCGCTTCCATGATGCTGCTCATTTTTGACCGTCTTTCCTATCTGTACCGCGGGGATGTGAGTAACTACGGCGGCTTCATGGTCCGACTCAGTAATGGTATGTGTTATTTCCTGATGCTGCTGATTCCGCTTCTGGTAACGTACTTTATGGAGGACCTATATCGGGATGAAGGGAAACTCGAGAAAACTCCAATGGGCATCAGAATCTGTGAAGTACTGTTTGTGATCGGAACAGTACTGATCATTGTTTCCCAGTTCAATGGCTTATACTACACGTTTGATGATCAGAACCGCTACGTGAGAGCACCGGGAAACATCATCAGCTACATCATTCCGTTCCTGGTTGTTATCATTCAGGAATCAGTTATCTTAAAATACCGCGGACGGCTGAACCGAAATCTTGAGACTGCGCTGATGCTGAGTATTATCATGCCGACAATCGCGGCTGTGATCCAGTTTTTCTGCTATGGCATATCCCTCATGAGTATTACAACCGTCGTTGTTGTTATTGTGTTCTACGTCTATACACTGAGTTCCCTCGGAGAAGAAGTGGGGAATGCAAGAACGCGGGAAATCGAGTTTTATAAAAGAGCACAGGAACGTGAAGCAGTTCTCTTTGAAGAAACCACAGCAGCTCTTGCGAATGCAATTGACGCAAAAGACAAATACACGCGAGGTCATTCCGCAAGAGTCGCAACGATCTCTCGTATGATCGCAAAGGAAGCAGGTTTTTCGGACGAAGAATGCAGTGAGGTTTTTTTCTCAGCGTTGCTTCATGATGTAGGAAAGATTGGTGTTCCGGATACCGTAATCAATAAACCGGGAAAGCTGACAGACGAAGAGTTTGAGCAGATGAAAAAGCATCCTGTTCTTGGGGCGCAGATTCTTTCCAGTATCAAACAGTCTCCGTATCTGAGCATCGGTGCACACTACCATCATGAACGCTATGACGGAGACGGATACCCGGACGGGCTTGCGGGTGAGAATATCCCGGAATATGCACGGATCATTACAGTTGCGGATTCCTACGACGCCATGACATCCACAAGGAGCTACCGTAATGCATTGTCAAAAGAAAAGGTCAGAAGGGAGTTTGCGAATGAAATGGGCAAACAGTTCGATTACAAATATAGTGCAATTATATTAAAACTGATGGACAGCGGTCAGTTGGATCCCTTATATGATTCACGGGATGAAAAGTTGTCTGAGGTGCAGAAAGAATCCGAATAACAAGGGAATCACTGCCAGTACGATAATTCGAAAAACAGCTTGCAGAGTTGAACTGCAAGCTGTTTTCACACACTTATCTTTTTTATTTTCTCCGTTTAACGAAGGACACCACGATCACTCCTGCCAACATAGCCAGGAAGCAGATTCCATAAGTCATAAGCGTCTTCTGCTTAGAAACACTGGAGGTCTGTCCCGGAGCATCAGGGAAGGAAGAGGGCATTCCGTTTTCAAAGGAGCTTACTTCCGGCATCTGCGTGTTATCCGATGATTCGGATTCACTGCTGCCAGGACTTCCCGGGAAACCGGCGTTTCCCATATCCGGCATGTCTCCCGGATTGAAATTACTCATATCCGGCATATTGGAAGGATCGAAGTCGGACGGCATGTTCGAAGGATCAAATCCTTCCGGCTGTTCCGAAGAGGTTTCTTCTGAAGAAGAATCCGATGGTCTCGGCCGTCTTCTTCCGACGAAGTCGTTGCCGCCGTCGCCCATGCCCATACTGAACTGACCCATGGCGTGGATAACGAGATCGGACGCATCGATCAGAGCAGAAGAATCTTCTCTCTGTCCCTCATCTGTGGATGGGATGGTTCCGTTCAGCTGTCCTTCGATACTTTTTGCACGAAGCTTGATCGCATCGTAGAGGATTTCGGTTGCCTTCTCATAGTCCTCATTGGAGTAGAAGGCAGTCGGGTCTGTTTCCACCAGAGTATCGATCTGATTGCGGATGCGGTTGTATGTTTCATCGAACTTTCCGCCGTTGACATATTCATCAACCAGCTGCCGCAGATAGTCGTGATACCGTTCCCGGTATTCTTCGTTTTCAAGAAGCGTATCGAAGAAATGCGTGCCGGAGAACGGCGTGTCGATCGGATCGTTGACCATGTCCGTACCGCTTCCGCCGCCCATCGACATTCCTCCAAGCGAGAGGTTGTAATCCCATGGGAGGATGTTCAGCTGACCGTTTGACTCATACAGATAGTAGTTATGAGCCATCGAACCGGAAAGACTGTCCATGTTGACGGAGAAGGTGTGTACGGCCATGTATTTCAACACGTTGTCCACATCGAGATAGGTCTCAAGATCATCGCCTTCGCTGATGTGCTTGAGGGCTGTGACGACACGACGGTGATCAATTCTTACCGGAACCGGTAATTTCGCCTTCCCAGATCGTGGAATAGCTGTCGAGATCATCGTCCGTATAGTTCAGAATGGCACCTCCATTGCCTCTTGAAAAGCCTCCCATATTCGGGCGATTGCCTGAGTTACCCGTATCCGGCTTGTTATCCGAATCTGATCCGGAGTCTGATTCACCCATATCCGGCATGTTGTTTGGATCAAAGCTGAAGTCTCCGCCAGAGAAGGAAGGACGATTGTCACCGCTGTTGTCAGCAGGTTCTGTTCCGCTTGGATTTTCACCTGTTTCTGTACCGGAAGGATTGAATCCGCTCATATCCGGCATTTCTCCCGGATTGCCCATGTCAGGCATGTTGTTCGGATCGAAGTTAAAGTCCCCACCGGAGAAAGAAGGACGGTTATCCTCTGTGGTTTCCAAAGAATCACTGCCGCTTTCTTCTTTTCTGTTACCCTGCGGGAAGTTATCCATATTGGAGAAATCCATTCCACCCGGCATGGGACCCGGCTTTGAGTCATCTTTGTTTCCTCCGCCCATTTCCATACTGTCGGGTTTGTACAGTTCTCCGTTCTGCGTGCCATAGTTTCTGAGCATGAAGCTGTCTTCTACACCTTCCAGTGCGAGGTAGACGCTCCAGTACTCACCGTTCACAGATACTTTTGCATAGTTGTACAAAGACGCATCCGTCCCAAGGTACTGAAACATATCGTAGATGATGGCTTCCTTCATGTTGGTCGCATCTGCGTAGTTGTTGTTCAGAATCAGTTTATCCAGGCCGAAGCAGGTCTGCCCCTCTACAAAATGGTCAAACTCCAGCTTCATGCTGAACCGGTCGGTATCTTCATCCATGGCTATGGCAGAAAGACTGGTATTTCCTTTCGGACGGATGGCAACGTTCTTGATTGTCGTTCCGTTGATGGTGACATCGCAGACATAGTATTCCTCCGATGTCGCATTTTTTAACATTTTATTCCAGTCGTCTTCATCCATTTTGATGTTCACGGAAATGATCTCATCGGTATTAAACAGTTTGGATTCATATTCCATCCGGACTGTTCTTCCGCCGAGCCATTCGGTCAGCTTATCTATTATTTCAAAATCAATTTGAGTGAAAAGAGTTAAAGTTTCGTTTTTTCCAATTGAAGAACCGAACAAAAGTCCCATTGTGATCTGGGACATCGCTCCGTTCATAAATATGCTTTTAGGATCAATATCCTTCAGTCTGATACTGCTTCAGGGTCTTCACTTCACAGCCTTTGTCCGCGTAATATGCAAGCATCTCATTTACCTTTTTCAGATCATAACTTGTGACGCAGTCTGAAATCACATGAACAGGATATCCGGCTTTCCGCATGTTGAAACAGGTGGATTTTACACAGCCAGTGGCATCTGCACCGGCAATGAAAAACTCCTGAATATCATTTTCCTGAATGAAATCGGAGAATTCCTTGCTGGTCAGAGCGTTGGATTTTGTTTTTACAAAGATGTGATCAGAAAGGATAAGCAGCTCCGGAACAAGCTGAGAACCTTTTGTGTCAGGCTTAAAGGTTCGTGTGCCCGCGGAAAGATTATGATGCTTGATGTAAACAACTTCCATGTTTTGATCCGCAGCCCATTTAATGGCTTGGTTGAGAGAGTCGATGATTTCCCGATAATGCTTGGTGATGTCGTTTTGAATGTCGATTACAACCAGTGCTGTTTTATGCATTTTTTCGCTCCTTCTATATAGTCGGTCTCTTTGATAAAAAGTGATCGCTCGTTCTCATATTATAGTGACCGTTCGGTCACGTTTCAAGACACTGAGCAGAAATTCCACAAAGAATGAATGGATTTCCAGAAAACGGTTCCGTGCAGATTTACCGTATCCACGGAGAACCTTTTCCCATTCTTTTGGTAGACTATGAAGAGAGAGATTGTTTGAATCATTTCCGGTTCATGTCAAAACACAATTGCAGGGGAGAGATGGGAATATGATTAATAAACTGCGCAACCAGATCAATGAATTCTTTATCGGAAAAGAGGAAGTGGTGGATAATGTCCTGATCTGCCTGCTTGCAGGGGGACATGTTCTGCTGGAAGATGTTCCGGGAGTCGGAAAAACAACCCTCGCGAAAACACTGGCACAGTCTATTGACTGCAGTTTCGGCAGGATTCAGTTTACCCCGGATACGCTGCCGTCGGATGTTGTAGGTGTTTCTGTTTTCAATCTGAATACAAAGGAATTTGAATATAAAGAAGGCGCCATCATGCGTCAGATCATCCTTGCGGATGAAATCAACCGCACCTCTCCAAAGACACAGTCCAGTCTTCTGGAAGCGATGGCCGAAGGAAGCGTAACCGTGGATGGTGTAAAGCATCTGCTTCCGCAGCCGTTTATGGTAATTGCCACACAGAATCCGATTGAATTCCTGGGCACATATCCGCTGCCGGAAGCACAGATGGACCGGTTCATGATGCGGCTCTCTATCGGATATCCAACGGCAGAAGAAGAGATACAGCTTGCGAAGTATATGATCGAAGGGAAGACTGTGGATGCCATTGGAAGCGTCTGTAAAGACAGTGACATTCTTTCGCTGCGGGAACAGGTGAAGAACGTACATATCAGCGATTCACTGATCGGTTATATCCAGCAGATCATCAATCTGACCCGTGAAGAAAACCGGTTCGTTCTTGGCGCAAGTCCGAGAGCGATGCTGTTTCTGGTAGCCGCCTCCCGTGCAAGAGCGTTCCTGGAAAACCGGGATTATGTAAAACCGGATGATGTGAAGGCGACAGCGGTCAATGTCCTTCACCACCGGCTTGTGCTGACTTCAGAAGCACGGATTCGTAAAGAAGATACTGACAGTATTCTGAATACACTGATCGCAAAGGTCAGAGTTCCAAGAGAGTAAGCTATGAAACGAAACCGTAGGATTCTGCTGGTATTGTGGATCCTGTCACTGATTGGAATATCCATTCGCGGAGGTCAGATCACCTACGGTATTTTTTTCCTGCTCACACTGATTCCGGTTATTTCCCTCGTCTATATTCTTGCGGTGATTCTGCTGTTCAAAATCTATCAGAGTCTGGAAGGCCGTGGTCTTGTATGCAATCAGCCTGCGGCCTTTCATTTTATCCTGCAGAATGAAAGCCCGGTTTTGTTTTCCAGTGTGCGGGTACGTTTTTATTCTTCATTCTCCACAATCAGCGGTCTGGATGACAAAACGGAATATGAACTTCATCCCTATTCCGGCATTCGAAGAGAAACCAGTCTGGTATGCAAATACAGAGGGGAGTATGAGGTTGGAATCAAGACGATTGAAGTCTCGGATTTCTTCCGGCTCTTTACGGTTTCCTATCGAAACAGAGAACCCCTGAAAGTACGGGTCCGGCCAAATATCATTCATCTTTCTGAACTGAAGAGTTCTGACGTGATTCTGCGGGCAGTACGGGATTCCAAGGTCAATCCGAGCGAACCGGATGTACTGATGCGGGAATACATCGCAGGAGATGATCCCCGATTGATCAACTGGAAAGCAACCGGAGCACTCGGAAAACCGATGGTACGGGAGCGGATCGGTGAAGTACAGGAAGGGATTGGTATTCTCGTGGATCCGCAGCGGTACGGAGAAGAGAAGGAACAGTATCTGCCGATCGAAAACAAGATACTTGAAACCGTAGTCGCACTGAATCTGCATCTGAGCAGTAAGGGGATTCCGATTGAAACCTGGATATGGCAGGATGAAATTGAGACCTGTCGTGTTGAGCGAACCAGCGGTTTTGAATCGTTCTATGAGCAGATGGTCTCGTATCGGTTTGATCCGGATCATAAAACAGGCCGGTTCTATGAAGAGGTAATGAAAAACAGCAGGCTTTTTAATAAGAAGGCTGTATTTCTTGTTATTCATGAATGGAATGAGGAAGCGGAGAGAATTGCAGGGGAGCTGAGCAGAAATAATGTTGCGACAGTCGTTTATGTTGTAAGTGATGATGAGATCGCACCGGATGTGACAATCTCCAGAACCAGAGTGGTTAAGATCCCGACAGAAGCGGATCTTACGGAGGTTCTGTAATGATCGGACTGATCTATGATTTTACAGAAGTTCTGGTTCTGGCACTTACGGCAGTACTGTCAGCTGTTTCTGTAGGGAATGGGCAGGAGATACTGCCGGTGCACTATCTGGTAACGCTGTTCTGTACGGCAGTCACAGTATTCCCGATTCATCTGAAAGCCAGGGGCCGTACGATTCTTGCCGGAGTTACTGCAGCGCTGGTTGTCGGAAATGTCCTTTCGGTAAGTCCGGGGGAGCGGATGGACTTCCTGAGAAACAGTGTCTGGGTTTTATGGGTATTGTTCGGATGTATACTCTGTGTTTTGTTTGAACGGTTGGTAAAAAATAACCGTAAGCTCAGAATCATTCCTGCTGCTTCAGGAGTGATCGTACTGGTGTTCTGTCTGATTCGCGGGATCCGGATTGAGAAAATGCCGGTACTGATGATTCTGCTTTTGATCATCCTGATGATCGTAGAACTCCTTCAGGAAGGATGGCAAAAAGAAGGCGATACGGATACGCAGGCACATGTGGTTTATCTGCTTCCGTTTATTCTTCTGCTGTTTTTAATGATCTTCGGAATGAACGGATCAGAGGAACCTTACAACTGGAAGTTCGTAAAAGATCTTGCCCGGAATGCTCAATACCGGTTTGAGATGATAATGGAATCGCTGGATCTGAAAAAAGGCTGGGACGAACGGGAAGCAGAAGTGGGTTTTTCGGAAGAAGCGGAGTTTTTTGGGAATATCAGTTCTTCCCCTTACACCATCTTTCAGATCACAACCGGTACTCCGGTCGGGACAGGGATCTATCTGGCTGGAAAAAGCTTCGATACCTTTGACGGAAGAAAATGGATCAAGCAGGATGACTCCGATATGGATTACCGGATGTATGACGTGCTTGAGACAACAGGCGCAGTTCTTTCGTATGATCCGGAACATGTACAGGATTACATCCGGAATGGCTTGATGAATGTTGACATCAAGAGTCTTAAGACGGTTCATGTATTTGCGCCGACAAAATATGTTCCGGTCCTTCGATATCATGAAGTAAATCAGGTTGGAGGGGATCTCTGTTTTCCAAAAAAGCAGCGGAATCAATACAGTATAGACTTTATTCGCCTGAACCGGGAATATGAAAAGTTTGAAGATCTGCTGAAAACCGCCGGTTCTAACAACAGCGAAATGAATGAGGAGATCCTTTCCAAAGCGGCAGAGCAGATACCGGGGAGTAATTCGTTTGAATATACTGTCGAAGGACTTCAGGAATACCGGAAACGGATCTATGAAGTGTATGGTCAGAAGCCTGCAATATCAAAGGAAATGAATGCGTTTCTTGAAGAAGCACTTGCAGGGACGGAAAGCAGTTATGAAAAACTGCAGAGGATTGAATCAATCCTGTCGAAAATGGAATATACAAAACAGCCCGGAGAACTTCCATCGGAAGTGAATTCCGCATCTGACTTTCTGGATTATCTTGTTCTGAAAACACAAAGAGGATATTGTACGCACTTTGCGACTGCCTTTGTACTGCTGGCAAGAACCGAAGGAATTCCTGCAAGATATGTACAGGGCTACAGCTTCCCGGTTTCTTCCGGTATGACGACCGTTATGTCCGATCAGGCGCATGCCTGGCCGGAGGCATATCTTAAAGGGATCGGCTGGATCGTATTTGAACCGACACCGGGGTCTCGAACGATCTCCGGGTGGAACGTATCAGATGGTACGGGGGATGATGAAAAAGAAGTTTATAATCCTTACGAGCATTATGCTGACAAAAAAGAGAACAGCAGTGAAACAGAAGGTCCAAAAGAATCGGTGGAGACAAAGAACCCTGTAAAGAAGATTTCTGAAAAACTGTATATTCCGTTCATGCTGGCAGTGCTGTTCCTTCTGTTCTTCATTCCTGTCGATCTTCTGATACGAAGTATACAGTATCGAAAACTGTCCAAAAGAGATAAGGCCGTACATCTGTTTGGTCGATGTCTGAAAGTGTTGAAACGTTTTGGATTGCAGCCTGAAAACGGCGAAACACTTTCGGAGTTCGCAGTTCGGGCAGAAGGAACGGTCCCGGAACTGGATCATTCGATCATCGGGATCTATGAAGATATTATTTATGGAGACCGTCCGGTTTCAGATACGGATCTGAAACAATTCGAAGCAGAATACCGGAACCTGTTGAAGCTCTGGTTCCGAAGCTGGAAGAAAAAGGTGCCGCCGGAACCATCGGATTCTGAGTAATGCAGAATCAGAGGTTCATGAATAAATCAAAAGAGGAAAAAACAATGAAGAGCGGAAAGAAACCAGATCCAAATGTGATTCACCCGATCAGCGGCTATGAGAACGAAATATACGTGAAGCCGACGATCACAAGGAAAAACATCATTGTAGGAGATTTTACGTACATCGCAGATTCAGATTTTGAAAGCCATGTGACGCATCATTATGAATGGAATGGAGACAAACTGATTATCGGTAAGTTCTGCCAGATCGGACCGGGTGTTGAATTTGTTATGAACGGAGCGAACCATCAGATGAACGCAGTATCCACATATCCGTTTTATACACTGGAAGGTTGGGAGATGGATCCACCGTTACCTGAGGACCTTCCGTATAAAGGAGATACGGTGATCGGAAATGATGTATGGATCGGGCAGAATGCGGTCATTCTTCCGGGCGTACATATCAGTGATGGCGCCATCATCGGAGCGGACAGCGTCGTCGGAAGTGATGTGGATCCATATACGATTATGATCGGTAATCCTTCGGAGATTCTCCGAACACGGTTTGATGTGGAACTGATCGATCTGTTACTGAAATTCCGGTGGTGGGACAAAAGCATCGAAGAAATCAATCGTCTGATTCCGCTGCTGACCTGCAGTGATCTGGAGAAAGTCCGGAATGAACTGAAGCGTATGTTGGGGATTGAATGAACAGCCGAAAAGAACAGAAAAGGAAAATAAAAATGAAACAGAACTACATACAGAAGATCCTGCTGAGCATTTCACTGATAACGTTATTCCTGGCAGGATGTACAAAGACGAATGAAGCCATTCCGGAAGAGAACCCGAAGGATTCTGCGGAAACAGTCCTTCCTGCAAATCAGTACACTCTGGCAGACCACGTTGAAGTAGATGGAAGACAGGGTGTCTGTGTGGAAGGGGATTACTACTGGGTAAGCGGATCCAAGACACTGACTAAATATGACCGGGACTGGAATGTCATTAAAACGAACGATGCCCCATTCCAGAGTTTTGAAATTGAAGCCAATCATATCGGTGATATTGATGTTTACAACAACGAAATCTATGCCGGTGCAGAATACTTCATGGATGGAGAGGGAAAGAATATTCAGATCGCGATATTTGACGGCGACACACTGGAGTATAAGCGGTCCTTCCCGTTTGAACCGGAGAGCGGACAGCTTGAATGTTCCGGACTGGCAGTCGATCCCGACAGTGAAAGTGTATGGATGGTTTCATGGGTCGGGGAGGATAGCGGAAAATACCTTTATCGGTATGATATGAATACCGGAGCGTATCTTGGCAAAGTTCTTATGGATCCGGAGCCGACTCTGATTCAGGGAATCGCATATCATGACGGCTATCTCTATGTAACTTCCGATGACGGTGATGCGGATGCGGATCAACCGGATCATCTTTACCGCACAAACGTTACAGACGGGGCAGATATGTGTGCCGTCACGCTGGAGAAAACATTTGATGATGTGATCAAGCAGGGCGAAATTGAAGGCCTGACATTTGACGGAAAGACCAATCGTCTGCTGGTTCTGTACAACCGGGGCGCAAGAATCATACAGGGAATGCCGAGTGGATTTTATGAAGGCTATGACAGAGAAATATCGGAGGTATTTCTCTATAACATAGAAGATTCAGAAAAGTAACAGGAGTTTAAGAGGATGAAAAAGACAGGCGGGATAATCGCTGCTGTTCTTCTGGCGGGATGTCTGGCCGCATGCGGCCAGTCGTCCGCTTTTAAGGCGGTCGAGGAAAACAATACGATCACAATTACGGCAGAAAACTCCAGCACGGTGAATGAAGCGTCTGCGACATTGATCGTTAAAGATGGAGAGACCACCGTTATAACTTCCGAAGTGGAGTCCGGCGGAATTGAAATAACGATTCAGAATAAAGAAGCTCCGAAGTCGGATATGCCTGCATACAACTGGGTATTTGAAAAGCCGGGTAAAACAGAGATCCGGCTTTCGGAAGGAACGTATGAGGTGCTGTTTGAGGTAGCGTATAAGGGAACCTATGGTTCGATTACCATCCGCCAGGAAGCATCTGAATCGTGAATCAGAAACAAGTACGAATAGGTGACTATAGCTGTTTGCGGTAAGTGCGTACCAGGAATTCAGCAGTAATGGAAATGGAGGCGATGTCCTCCAGTTTTTTCTTTCCCTCTGTACCGGTGCGGTAATAGTACGGGGTCATCATAAACAGATTCATAAGATTATCATGTTCTACTGCAAACGGCGCACGAATCAGATGTTCCTGTTCCATCTTCAGAGTATGAAAACGCTGTTCGGTTTCGTTTTCGTAGGTCGTTTCATACAGCACTTCCTTTAGTTCTTTCAGATGATTTGGACCCGGTGAGACAAATACAAAGATGCCGTTATCTTTCAGGACCCTCAGAATTTCTTCTTCCCTGCAAGGAGCGAAACAGGTTAAAACCGCGCCGGCACAGGCGTCAAATACCGGCAGGTCAAAGATGGAAGCGACGACATAAAGGGTTTCCTTATCCTTCTTTGCCGCATAATTCACCATGTCTTTTGAGATATCAAAACCGTAACGTTCTTTTCCCGGCATCGAGCAGGTGTAATAACCCTCTCCGCATCCAAGATCCAGAAATACATCATCCTGTTTTTCACGCATCAGGTTTTCAATGAAGTCTCTGAGAAATCGATAGCTGTCGGTATTGAGAAAGGCAGTACGGGCCTTTGTCATTTCCTTGTTATCGCCATGCGAAGCGGAGTTGGAATTCAGAAGATTGATATAGCCGCTTTTCGCAAAATCAAACGTATGTCTGTTTTCACAGACGAATGAGCGATGAATGGTTTCAAGCGGTTTCCCGCATACCGGACATTTCAGTTTCATGGCACTATTTTACTCCATAGAATCAGACAGGGTATCATACAAAAAAGCGTCCTTTCCACTTGGGAAAAGACGCAGAAATGTTACAGGCTTAATTGAATGGCAGATCGTTCACATCGGAAAGCAGGTCTGCCAGGTCATTATCAAAGTCATCCTCTTCATTCATACGTTCAGCGAGTTCTGCCAGTTCTTTCGCTTCTTCAATACTATCGGCAAAAAGTTCTTCCAGTTCTTCTTTATCAATATCATCATCCCAGTGCTTATACAGCTCCGGCAGAAGATCTCCCAGCGGAGAACCCTCCAGAAGAACAAGAAGTGCTTCCCGCGGATCATCTTCTGATTCAAGCAGACTCGTAAGCATATTTCCGATTACGTAAGATTCCATGGAATTACGATAGTTCTGAAGGATTTCATCCGGTGTCTTGTCTTCCTGAACAACAAAAGGAAGATTCACCATCATCATGGAGTCCTCAGCTTCTTCTTCCATCTCTTCCGCGTATTCGTGAAGAAATACACGCTTTGCATTGCGAAGCAGTTTCTTTTTTTCTTTATCTGTCATTGCCATGTTTATATATGCTCCTGTAAAAATATAGGTACATTATATCCCAAACCGGAAGTCGTGGAAGATTATGTATAGTCAACGCTTCTTTTTTGACCGGCAAAGGAAGAGCGGTAAAATGAATTAATAAATCATGCGGTAATCCAAGATCGAAAAAATAAAAAAACCGCATAAATAAGCGCAATGGCGTCAACCTATGAATGGTTGGCGCTTTTGCTTTTCGTGATATGATTCTTAACTACAGCCGACATGCTGGTCAGAGCGTATTAAAAATATCGTCAATACTTCTTTAATTTTCTAAC
>JAFWEW010000006.1 GCA_017512725.1 Solobacterium sp. | reverse complement strand
ACTGAATGAGGCCCGGGAAGAAGGCATAGAAAAAGGCATAGAAAAAGGCATAGAAAAAGGCAAAAAAGAAGGAAAAGAAGAGATGCTGAATAATGTCGCTTTCGCATTCGATTTGTTTCTGGAAGGAAAAAGCGATGAAGATGTTTTCCAAACCGGACGGTTTTCTTCCATAGAAGAAATCGCAGAAATACGAACAATGTGGAAGAAGCATTTCGATAAAGAATGAAAGATATTTAGGAATATCGTGAGATGCGGAAGAGCGCCAAAGAATCAGGATGAAGCTAACCCACCGGGTGCTTCCCCCTGCAGATAAGGGTGTGAACCACAGGAGAATCGCAATCTGAAACAGATCGTAAATCTGTTCATAACGAAAAAAGTGCTTTGGGAATCTAAGCCCAAGGCACTTTCATTTTCAGTAAATGGATTGAGATGAAATCAGAAGAAACGCTCTACAAGCTCTCTGGAGTATTCTGCAGTTTCATCCATATCGCCGAAGGACATAATCTCACCTGCATAGTAGGTATCGTACTTGCCCTGCATTGCTTCGACATCATCATACCAGCCGGCCGCATAATCTTCTGAGAATACATGCGGGAAGTAGTACCAGCTCTTCTCGTTGACAACATTGGTTGCCGGATTCTTCATGGTCTTAAGATCATCGAGAACCATCTGCTTGCATTCTTCATACGGAATCTCTTCGGAGTTCTTGTGTTTGCGCAGTGCATAAGTCGTGATGACCTGATCTTTGGAGTCTCTCCATCTTCTGTAGTAAACCATCAGATGACCGAGACGATCCGGGGTCATGTTGTCAAAGACATAGTAGGAAATCTCCGGATGATCTTCCGGACGGGTCTCAACGGCCAGAACGTCATAACGTTCATAGTCGATCTTACTGAAATACTTCACTTCATCTTCACGCGCATCCGCATAGTCCGGGAAGAACTGCAGCGGAGAAGTGACGATGAGCTTGTCATATTCTTCGGTCTTGCCGTTTACCGTTACATAAACTTTGCCGCCCTTGCGTTCAATCTTTGTGATGTCACTGTTGAGACGTGCATGGTTCTTCAGCGTGTCATTCAGGCTTTCCCAGATAAACTGTGTACCGTTCTTCCAGGTCCAGAGATTAATGCGTACGAAGTTCATGCAGGTCTGGAAGTCGAGATACTTCAGAACATACGCTGCCGGAATCTCATCAAAATAGCCATAGCCGAATGAGGTAAACGGTCCGATCCAGACATCCTGTACCAGTTCGACATTGTTCATCTCACACCAGTCTTTGAACGGCATGGAGAGATCTTTCAGATTCTCATTGACACCGCTGACCGGTTCCCGTTCCGGGCTCACTTCAAAGCCTTCATAACGGCCCTGTGCAACCCCGCGGTGACCGTTCAGATCATATCCCTGATACTTCGTTTCAAGAATACGGCCGAGTTCCGTGATCTGCTTTTTCATCTTAAGCAGACGCGGGATCTTGAAGATATTCTTCTTCGGTTCAAACGGTTCAATAACATTGCCGTTCCTGTCCTTGTAATTACGGTTAAGCTGCGGACCGTCATGCGTAATGCCGCAGAATTCTTCTACATCATGAACCGCATAGTAGGAAGGAACACCCATGATCGCACCCATTTCATAACGTCTGCCGTTATAATACGGGCTATGGCATTTTCCGCCTACATGATCGTTACGCTCGAGAATGGTGTAGTTTTCATATCCCTTCTTCTCGAGGTACATACCGGCGGAAAGCCCTGCAGGACCTGCACCGATGATACAGATTTTTACATTTTTATCCATCATAACCTCCGTAATGACTGATCTGTTACTTGGTTTCATTATAAACGCTTCCCAAAAGAATAAAAGAAGAATTACAGCGCTTACATTTTGTGGTCAAACCAGTTACCAGATGTTCTGAAAGCGTACAGAATGCTTTTTTATCGCTTTGTTTTATATTGACGCTTTTTTGACCGCTTTTCTATAATTTAATTGGTTTAACCACTGTTGGAAGCGGTTACACAACAAGGAGAACAATATGCCAAGAGAAGTAAATCCCCGGATCCATGTCAATGAACGGGATTTCCCCCTTACCGATTATCACTGTGATGATCCGGAAAAAAAGCAGCTTGTCATGAAGCTTGCAAAAATGATTACGGATAATATTCCCCGCAAACTGTCCGGCGGCATGCATGAGAATCACATGGATTTCTGGATCCTCGACCGCATGCTTACCAAAGAGGAAGTAAAGTTCATGCTGAGCTTTAAGAAGCGCCGTGTCGGCCGTACCACAAAAGAGCTTGCCGCATGGAACAACATGAGCGAAGAAGAGGCACAGGCAGTTATCAATCATCTGCTTTGGATCGGAATCATAGAACAGAACCGGGACAACGCCGATCATCACATCCAGTATCTGGTTCCGAAATGGGTCGTCGGCAGCGGCGAATATATGGTAGAACACCCGACTCTGCCGGATGAGCATCCGGAAGTTGCGACGATGTTCAACCTTGCCCCGCAGGAACCGCTGGAGCTTGCGGCAAAACTGGTCCCTCCGGGAGGCGCCGGAATCGGCATGCATGTCATTCCGGTAGAAAAGGCGATTGAAGCCGAAAGCCAGTCTGTTTCTGTAGAGCATCTGTCGCACTGGCTCGAGAAATACGATACGTTCTGTACAATGGTCTGCGCATGCCGGAAGGCACAGCGGATCCGCGGCGAAGGCGTCGGAGATATCGAAGGATACATGTGTATCGGTGTCGGAGATATTGCGGAGTTTCTTGTGACCTCCGGCAAGGATGCACATTACATCACCCGGGAAGAAGCAATGGAAATCATCGAACGGGCGGAACGCAAAGGCTATGTCCACCAGATTACCAATCTGGACGGCCCGAACCGGATTGTCGGCATCTGCAACTGCTCTCCGGGAAGCTGCTATGGTCTGCGTACCAGTCAGCTCTTTAATACCCCTAACATGAGCCGCAGTGCTTATCGGGCACATGTTGATACGGAAAAGTGTGTCGCCTGCGGCAAGTGCGTAGAGGTCTGTCCGGCCGGTGCCGCAAAACTTGGCCAGAAACTCTGCCGTGCAGACGGCAGCAGAGTCCTTTATCCGCTTCATGAACTCCCGGATGACAATGTCTGGGGAGAAGACAAGTGGGATCCGGATTACCGTGATCACAACAAAATCAACTGTTATGACACCGGCACTTCCCCCTGCAAGACTGCATGTCCGGCACATATCGCCGTACAGGGTTATATCCGGATGGCTGCCGAAGGCCGATATGAAGATGCAGTCCGGCTCATCCGTCAGGATAACCCGTTCCCGGCTGTATGCGGTGCCGTCTGCAACAAGCGCTGTGAAGACCGCTGCACCCGCGGCAAAATTGACAAGCCTGTCGCAATTGATGAAATCAAAAAATTCCTCTGCCAGTATGAAGTCCAAAATCCGGATGCGTTCGTTCCGATCTGTGACAACATGGACGGCAAACAGTGGAGTGATTACCCAATCGCCGTGATCGGTTCCGGTCCGGCGGGTCTTTCCGCCGCTTACTGGCTTCGGACAGAAGGCTATCCGGTTACCGTATTTGAAAAAGAATCCCGCCCGGGCGGAATGCTCATGAACGGAATTCCAAACTTCCGGCTGGAAAAGGACATCCTGAATGTGGAGATTTCCATCATCGAAAAGATGGGCGCTGAGTTCCGCTGCGGGGTCGAGGTCGGTAAAGACATTACGATCCAGCAGCTTCGGGATCAGGGATTCAAGGCATTCTATATTGCCATCGGCCTTCAGGGAGGTCGTCTTGCAGGAGTGCCTGGTGAAGATTCGGCAGGCGTTGAGAGCGGTGTTTCCTTCCTGCGCAGAATCAATCTCGATCCGTCCATCCGGCTGGAAGGTGATACCGTCGTTGTCGGAGGCGGAAATGTTGCGGCAGATGTCGCAAGGACCGCTCTGCGTGCTTCCGACGGAAAAGTATTCATGATCTGTCTGGAACAGAAAGATGAAATGCCTGCCGCAAAGGATGAAGTCGCAGAAGTGGAAGAAGAAGGCATTGTTCTCTACAACGGCTATGGTCCGATGAACGTACTGCAGGAAGATGGCAAAGTCACCGGAATCGTCTTCAAAAAGTGCACCAGTGTCAAAGACTCCGATGGAAAATTCAATCCACAGTACGATGAAAATGACACCATCACCATCAAGTGTTCCAACGTTCTGATGTCGATCGGACAGAGCGCAGAATGGGGCAGTCTGCTCGAAGGCACCAAAGTTGAGCTGAACCGCGGCGGCACTGCAGTCGCCGATCCAGTCACCTATCAGACTGCCGAACCGGATATTTTCGTCGGCGGAGATATCTATCACGGTGCCCGCTTCGCCATTGACGCAATCGCAGAAGGAAAACTTGGTATGGTATCCATCAACCGGTTTGTCCATGAAGGGCAGTCTATGACGATCGGCCGTGATCTGCGTGAATTCATAGAACTCGACCGTGATGACATCCGGATCGAATCGTATGACAACGCCGAACGCCAGACTCCCGGCATGCGCACTTCTGCCACCAAGACGTTTGAAGATCTGCGCGAAGCCCTGAGTGAAGAACAGGTTAAAACCGAAGCGAACCGCTGTCTGAAATGCGGCGCCACCAAGGTTGACTACAACAAGTGCATCGGCTGCGGCCTGTGTACAACACGATGTGAATTTGATGCGATTCACCTGAGCCGGGACATTCCGCATGCGGCAGATATGCATACCGCGGAAGAAATGATGAAGTGTGTCGGGCCTTATGTACTCAAACGCGGTATTAAGATTCTGAAAAAGAAGATTACCGGCAAGTCAGAATATCCATCCGAGCACTGATCCTCAAACCCATGGTCTCAAATCCATTTCCCTTTCATTCGGGATTTGGGTTTTTTATGTTATTTTATAAGTACATTAAACAGGAGCTTGATCATTTATGTTAAATGTCAGACGTTCTGAAAGCGGCAATACCGTGACCTTTCATGTGAAGGGCCGTATTGATTCTGATTCCGCGAAAGAATTCGAAGATTGGATTTTTGAAGAACCCATTAATGACGCAGAAGTTGTAGTTCTTGATTTTCAGGAAATGGACTTCATTTCTTCTGCAGGACTGCGTGTGCTCCTCGCGTTAAAGAAACGCCTTCCCGAGGGGGTTTCTCTCGAAGCACATCATGTTAATTCCGCTGTTCAGGAAGTGTTTGATCTGACCGGATTTGCGGATATCATCACCGTAAAGGAATCCGATGTCGTACAGCAGCGTATCTCCGCAGTATTCTTTGATATCGACGGCACTCTGCTTTCTCATAAAACGGGTGTTGTTCCGGAAAGTACGCGGCAGGCAATCTTCAAACTTCGTGACAAAGGCATTCACGCCATTATCTGTACCGGAAGAGATCTGGTAGAACTGGAAAAGCTGCCGCTCAATGATCTGCCGTTTGACGGCTTTCTGACCCTGAACGGCAACCTGTGTCTGGATGAAAACAAACAGCTGTTCGCCGGCAATGAGATCGATCCCGGTGAAGTGGATATTCTGGTCCGCATCTTCCGTGCCAGCAAGATCCCGTTTGTGCTGATCGGTGAAAAGAACCGATATATCAATTATGTTGATGATATCGTGATTGACACCCAGGCCAATACGAAGGGAACCATTCCTGATATCGGGGAGTACAAAGGAGAAAAGATCTACCAGTGTCTTGCCTTTGTAAAAGACCGGGAGCGGCTGATGCTGGAGAACATGCTGGATGAATGCATTATTACAAGCTGGAATGAAACCGGCATCGACATCATCTCCAAACACGGCGGAAAAGCCAAGGGTCTGGAAAAGTTCATTGAAAAATACGGACTGCTTCGGGGAGAAACAATGGCATTCGGTGACGGAGAAAATGACATCGACATGATCCGTTATGCCGGAATCGGTGTGGCAATGGGCAATGCCATCAAAAATCTGAAGTCTGCCGCAGACTACATTACCACCGACATCGATGACGACGGCATCGCAAACGCATTAAAGCACTTTGGTCTGATTGACTGACAGCCGGAATACCCGGCTGTTTTTCATTGTCTGTAACAAGACAAAACGCCGTTCACCAAAAAAGCCGAATTGCTTCGGCTTACTTCGGAATTGATCTTGCAAGAGAGGAATTCTTATATTCGTTCTCGTTTGATACATCCCGGATCACTTTGAGGCCATCCGGAATTTCATACGGTTCATTTTCATCATCCAGTTCGAGTTCCAGTATCGCACGGTCGTTCCAGAACGGGTAAATATCGATCTCATAATATCGTTCCTTCCAGATCAGACAGTACCTGGTCTTAACCACCGGATTCAGTTCGGGATCTGCCTCTTTCAGCATCTCCTCGTAATCCCCTTTGCGAAGACGCTGTTCCACTTCAATCCGTCCGATATCGGAAAGTCTTTTTTTCGTGGTCTTATAGTAAATATAACTGCCGTTCTCTCCGCGTTTGCGGATCCTTCGTTCTTCGTTGGCAGGTGCGATCAGATACGTCTGAACTATATCGACCTTCCGGCAGTTCGGAAGACTCTCCAGCCACTTGATATCCGGATATTCGATCAGAAGTCTCCGTTCAATTTCAAGCGTTACCGATTCTCCGAGGAAGAAGCTGATTTCCTTGATGAGCCGCTTCATTTTCTCTTCGAAGGATGTAGAGTTGTCAATGATGCGAAGATGCGGGTGCCCTGTCCAGGCGCTGATGATCCGCTTATCCAGATTCACCGCTTCTTCCAGTGTTTCATACCGCGTTGAATTCGTTTCATAGGAGTAGTATTTTTCAGCACCGTTTGCGGCAGTCACCAGATGGAATACTGCATCATAACTGTCCCGCAGTTCGATTTCCGTAAGGCCGGTAGACTTCTGAACGATTTTAAACTCTTCATCATTCATATAAGCGCGGTTATCCATTGCGCCTCTGTCGCATACAATCAGAATCTTATTCTGAGGCATCGTTCTGGCTGCACGCTCAAAGATCCGTTCCTTCGTCAGCTGAAGTTCCATCTGTCCCAGCTGATAATCCGCATTGGTCCCACAGGTCCAGGGAGTAACCCCGCCGCCAAGCAGTTCCGTTGCCGTTTCCGGCACAAACAGCACCGTATATCCGAGCTGTGAAATATAATTCTGAATCCAGCTGAGCGCTGTTGTCTTACCGGCACACGGGCCGCCGGTGATTACGATCTTTTTCAGTTCCATACACCAACATAGTATGTCATTCCGACTTGGGGTACAATGTTATTTTCTGTTTCAAAACTTCGCTCTGGTTACTTCAGCTTCCAGAGTGCGCAGTATCCGGATGCACCGCCGGAATACTGGCCGTTGGCACACTTATCACCATCGTAGTAGTACATGCAGTTGCCGCAGGAGCGGTTTGCGCCGCCGTTGTACTGTGTAGGCTGATGGATCTGACCCTGTCTCTGCTGTATTTCCTGTGCAAAGCTCTGAGAACTTCTCTGCAGCGATTCGGTCACCGCCGCCAGACGCTGACGGGAGGCTTCCTTGTCCCGCATCAGAGCCTGTTCATCCGCAAGCTGCTGAGGTGTCTTCATGATCGTCTTTCCGAGATTATGAAGATATTCTGAAATCGGAACCTGATAAATATCTGCACCGGCCTTGATCTGCTCACCGGTCAGGTCCAGATACTTCAGCGTTTTCTGACGGACATCCGGCATCCGAACCAGCAGATGGAACCAGTCGTTCCCCTCTTCCCGGTCAAAGTTCCGGCACACTTCTGCCATGTTCTCCGCCCGGTATTTTAAAGCTTCCTCAGCCATCCGGTAATACGTTTCTTTTCGTTCAATCTTTGACAGAGGAATCTCAAAATCTTCCGTTGTTTCCGGATAAGGTGCTCCGCAGTAAGGGCATACGGAAGTCCCCTGCTGATAAGGTGCATCACAGGCTGTGCATTTTTCAATTCTGCGCAAAGGTGCCTTCGCCCTTACTTCATCCGGTGAGAGATCCAGATATTCCTCCATCTTTTCAAGATTGCGGATCGCTTCTGCAAACTTCTGCTGGCACTGCAGACAGTGCTTACAGTTTTCTTCATTGAACAGACAGGATGCATCACAATACTGTCCTGGCTTTTTCACAGCCGCACGGCGCTTCACTTCCGCATTGAACTGCATCTGGACGATTGCCGGATCTATTGTCTGAAGAACGCTTTCACGGGTGAAGTCCGCCTCCGTGTATTCGCCTGCAACACGGCCGCCGGTACCTGCCGTGCCAAAGATATTTGATACATTTGCTCCACCAAACAGAATATTGGCCGCCTTGGCCTGCAGTTCTTCCATGGATTTTCCTTCCGTTTCTTTGAGAATGGTATCAACTGCTTTCGAAAGCTCATCCATAAATCCCATATTCGGTACCTCCTGTACTGCAAATCAAATGACTGCTGCTACTTCTATAGTACATGTGCACGATACTATCCGTACCTTCAGCAGCAGAATTTCCATAATTGGCAAAGCAGAAAAAAGTGATGCGGGTTTTCTGTATCGGATCCGCATCACCCTGTCCGTTATTCTGTTTCTGAGAGGATTGTCTCCGCACAGCGTTTCCCGAAGACAACGGTTTCTACTACCGCATTGCCGCCGAGACGATTCGCACCGTGTATGCCCCCAGTCACTTCCCCTGCCGCATACAGGCCGGGAATGATCTCTTCCTCCGCATTCAGCACATGACAGTTCTCATCGATGTGAATACCGCCCATCGTGTGATGAATGCTTACCTGACGCGGCGCAGAAACCCATGGACCGTTTTCCAGCCGGACGGAATACAGTGTCCTTCCAAATTCATCTTCCTGTTTTCCATCCACGCATTCATTAAAGGAATCAATCGTTTCCTGTAATACCTTCGGATCTATATCCAGTTTCTCCGCAAGTGCTTCAACCGTATCTTCTGTTACGACATAGCCATTTTCTTCCAGGTAAGCAAATGAGAATCCGTCTGCACTTCTCCAGGAATCATCATGAATATCTTTATAATCGCCGTCTCCGGATTCCAGCATGTAAAACTGTCCGTCCGGCTGTTTCAGTATAGCCAGACAGATCTCATCTCTTCTTCCGTCTTCCCGTACGAACCGTCTTCCTTCTTTGTTGATAAAGATGATCTGATCCGTTCCGTTAACGTCTCGCGGCGGATACTTCGTCAGCTGGCCGTCCTGCAGATTTCCCAGATACAGCAGCTGAATCTGATCCATGTCGGTAAGTGCTGCACCAGCGGATTCCGCCATCCGGATCCCGTCACCAGATGCGCCTGCACGGTTGGTTGTCGGCAGATACGAAAGATCCGGCCACTTTCCGCTGGTATTGTTCTCCTGAACCATTCCGCTATTGGCAGAGAATCCACCGGTAGAAAGAATTACCCCTTCCCTGGCAAGAACGATTTCTTCCGCTCCGTCATGATTAAAAACTGCCTTTACACCTGCCACGTTTCCATCTTCCATGATCAGTTCTGCAGCGGTGCACTCCGTTCGAAGTTCAATCTGATTCCGATACCGGTTAAGTTCGTTCAGATATGCGGTGATATAACCGGTTCCCATCGGCATTACACTGGTGTGTGTTCTCTGCCACAGCGATCCGGCTCCCTGAGTGATTTCCGGATCAAACTCCACACCCAGAGAAGTGATCCATTCCAGACCGTCTTCCGCATTCTCACAGAGAATTCTGACAAGGGACGGATCTGCCACCATATCGCCGCCAAGCCATGTCTGAAGCGTATACCATTCCGCGCTGTCAAAGATTCCTTCTTTCTGATCTTTTTGAAACGCTTCCCATTGCGCTCTCACCGGTTCCTGCAGTTCTTCCAGTGTCTTCTGAAGATCCGGATCCTCACTGGTCATTGCCAGTGCCTCTTCAACTGTTTTTTTCTGCGCTTCGTTCATGATTCCGGATTTCTGACGTGCTTCATCCGGACTGTTGTAGATCGCTCCGCAGACAAGGGTATTGCCGCCGACGGATCCGTTCTTTTCAATCAGAATGACATGCTTACCTTCCTGTGCCAGACAGACAGCTGCCGCAAGTCCGCTTCCGCCTGCGCCAACAATTACAACATCACTCTGTTCCTGTTCCGCATGGGTCGTTTCCGGTCTGCCGCGGAACAGCCAGCTGTTCCCGCCGGCATCACGGATACAGCCTTTTACCGCAGTCAGAACCGCATAGCTTGTTACCGTAGCTCCGGTTACCACATCAACATCCAGAGTCTGGTTCGCAGTGATCTCTTCCGGAATGGAAACGGTCGGGTACCTGCCTCCGTTTGTTATAACGGTTCCATCCGCATCTTTCAGCACCGAGCCGACACCGGCAGTTTCATGATCCGAAAGCACTTTTACCGAATCGATCGCATTGTCTTTGATCACCGTCTCAACCGTGATCATATCGTTATTGCCGAAGATCATCCGTTCATAGGTTCCGTCGGTTAACCGGATATTTTCGTTCTGAATCAGACCGGCTTTTCCAAGAGCCTGTGCAGCACCATCGAGTACTGCCTGACAGGTAACAGTTGCACCGCTGATCATATCTGCTTCCAGAGCGTTGTTTTTCCTGATATCTGCAGCCACAGCATTAACTGCTTTGGTCCCATCCTCTTTGAAATGATCCGGCAGACTCTCTGGAAAGTGCGTTTCCACCTGCACATCCTGAATGACAGAATCCTCCAGCGTTACTTTTACCGTATAAGTACCTTCAATACTGTAACCCACACCTTCAAATGTTCCGCTGGTGCCGGCCCCCTCCCTGGGAGCTGAGGTACAGCCTGTGCTGATCATCATCCATACGGCCAAAATCATCTTCGCTATTTTCTTCATTCTGTTGTTTCTCCATATCCAGAAAAACCGGATCGCTTCATAGCCAGAATGACCCGGTAAAAACATATCAACAGTATACATGAAAACTCGCTGCCTGCTGGTTCACTTGATTATGCGCATGCGTTCCGGTTTGGGATGCATCGTTCCCTTTTCTCACGAAGAATGGTTCATTCCGATCCGCTTCTTCCAAGTTCCCGGTCAAACCGCATGAGTACTTCCTGCATATCGTGCCGGATGCGTTTGAGGCACTCTCTCTTCAGGTCTTCGGGTATCTCGTAATACGCTTCTGCCATTGCCCCTGCTATTGCCCCAATCGTATCGGCATCTCCGCCAAGCGATACCGCATTCCGGACGGTATCTTCAAACGAAGAGCCGTCAAAGAAACTGCGCAGTGCCTTGGGCAGTGAATCCTGACAGGTCTCCACATGGCAGTGCCGTTTGCGCATCTCGTCAAGCGTCAGGGAAACATCATATCCAAATTCCCGTTTTACATATTCTTCGATCTGCTCTTTGGAAGAACCGGTGCGGGCAAGATAAATCACTGCCGCGGTACATTCTGCACCTTTGATGCCTTCTCGATGGTTATGGGAAACAGCTGCTGTGGCACGTGCTGCTTCTCTCGTACGGTCCAGGGAATCATACAGCCATCCGGCAGCGGATACCCGCATGGCAGATCCGTTGCCATAACTGTTATATGGTTTTGGATCTTTCGCATTTACCCAGTGAATAAACATACTTCCGTAACCGGCATAGGGATATCGCTGCCCCCATTTCTGCATGGAGCGGATACATGCCTGTTCGATTTCTTCGGAAGATGCATTTCTTCCTGCATCCATCAGCGCTTCTCCGACAGCGATTGTCATGACGGAGTCATCTGTCCACTTGTTCTGAAAGGTAAATAATTCAAAATCCTTTGTCTTCCCGCCGCGGTCAAATTCAAAGCGGCTTCCAATCATATCTCCTAAGACTGCACCATACATAATTGGTATTTCCTCCTTATTTCGTTTCTCTGATCCGGATCTGATACCAGATTACATCCCGGTCATGCGGATTTGGTCGCCCGAAAAGCGACAAATTCCAGTTCAAAAATGAAAGACTTCCGGTCAGTTTTCATGCATGGTACCCACATGAAAACACTTTCATCAAAAAAGTTCAAAAAAGGTATTGCAAAAGTATGGGTTTGGGTAAATAACGAAGTTCCTCGATGAGGAAAGTCAGATCGGTGCAGTTACCGCAAATCCAGTATGCGTCGTCAAGGGACGATGAACTGCCGGATTATCAGATGTAGCCCTGAGTAACCAGGGAGAACAAGAGGACGACAGCCGAAGGGTTGT
>JAFWEW010000002.1 GCA_017512725.1 Solobacterium sp. | reverse complement strand
TCTGGGTTTGGTGGCTTTTTCTTTGATACATATTTCTTTACGTACACTATGGTTGGTCTGCCCTGCCCCTGCTTTTTCCTTTCAATAAGCCCTATCTCCTCAATCTCCTTCAAGGCTTTTATCACGGTAGGCTTTGAATGGCCGGTTTCCTGTTTTGCACAATCAATGCTGTAATAAATAAATGGTCTACCCTCATCATCGAACCATCCATTTTTTCTGGACATACCCATTCTTTCAAGCATCATCGAATACAGTATTTTAGATGTATCCGACAACTGTGCAAAACGCGGTTCTTTAAGAAGAAATTTGGGTAGCATAAGAAAATTAAACTGCTCTGCTTCTTCACCGTAATAGTATTCAAATTCTATCTGCTCGTTCATACCGACCACTCCCTGTTCTATCGTTATTTTTTCTTTCTCCATTCTTCAAGGAGCCTGATGATTGTTTCCTCTATCTCTTCGTCTGTGACATCATCTGAAAAGAATTTGGAAATCTTATCATCCTTCATTACAAATTTCCGTGGCTTAGGCTTTTCATCCGTTAGAATTTCTTTCAGAAGAGCCTTTGTAAGTTCCCCGCTCTGTGAATATCCTTTGATTTTCTCAGCCTGAGAAGATGAAACCACAATCTCTGTTTCACTGATGATATCCTCGATCCAAACCTGCTCCTTTTCTTTCAGATAGGACAGTTGCACGCCGGACACTATCGGAAGCTTCTTCGTATCCACATATCCAAGGAGTGTATCAGTAAGATTTGAAAGGCAGATATACCGCTGAACCGTCTTACCGCTATCCCCGGCAGAATCTCCGATCTCATCCAGCGTATTGCCTCCGCCGGATCCCTGATGCTTCATGGCATCATATTTCATGCGGTATGCACGAGCCTTCTCACTGGGAAGTATCTCTTCTCTCTGCAGATTCGTATCGACCATGGCCACAACCGCTTCTTCATCCGTATATTTGCGGATAACTACTGGCATGGTCTTAAGCCCCGCAAGCTCACATGCTCGCTTTCTACGGTGCCCAGCGATGATCTCATATCCCCCACCAATCCTTGGTCTTACGATTCCCGGCATGAGCACTCCACGCTCTTTTATACTCTCCACAGTCTCTTCCATCTTTTCGTCATCAAGGACTCTGAAAGGATGATCCTTAAAGGTATGAAGGTCGGAAAGCGGAACCTCTGTCACAGCAGAATCATCACCGCCGACAATATCCGCAAAAGAATTGATCTTGATCTTTCCCGCTATAGTCCTGCTCATCCTGCCAGCACCTCCTTTGTAAGAGACTGGTATGCCTCGGCTACCCGCCCCTTTGGATCGTGCTCATAGATGCTCACTCCAATAGCTGATATCTCCGCAGCCCTTACAGACAAAGGAATGTTATTCTTAAAGAACCGGATCTGATCTCCGTATCCCTCTGAAAGGAGCTGCATGATCTCCTTTGCGTAATTTGTCCTGCCGTCAACCATGGTCATTAGAATGCCCTCGATCTCAAGTCCGGGATTTATCTGCCGCTTCACTTTCTGAATCGTCTTGATAAGCTGTTCCAGTCCTTTTGCAGGCAGATATGCCGCCTGCACGGGAATCAGAACGCTGTCCGCAGCTGCGAAGGCATTTACCGTTACCATACCCAGCGAAGGCATACAATCGACAAGGACATAACTGTACTGATCCTTGATCGTTTCCAGATATTCCTTGAGAACAAGTTCTCTACTCATGACATTCACAAGGGAGACTTCCAGCCCCGATAACTCGATATTGCTGGGCATCAGGTCAACGCCCTCCTCGTGGTGCAGAATTCCCTCTTGCGGATCTATATCCTCTTCGTTTATAATCTTCCCAAGAGCTGTCGCAAGGGTGTATTCCATAGCATCCGGATTTTCATATCCGAGGCTGGCTGTAAGCGAACCCTGCGCATCAGCATCAATGAGAAGTACCTTTTCTCCGGCTTTTGCAAGCCCTATCCCTAAATTCCCGGTGGTTGTGGTCTTACCCACACCACCTTTTTGATTGGCTATTGCGATTACTTTGCACATAAGCGTCTCCTATTCCTGAACTATCTGTTCTGATTTTTGTTGTGGTTATAATTCTTCTTTTTCCTCTGATCCTGCTTTTCAAACTTAAGATCTTTGAATGTTGCATGTTCTCTCAGAAGAGGCTGTTTCTCATCCCTTCTTCTGTTGTTCTTTTTGATGCCTGATCTGGTCATCATCTCCATGCCTTTTTCCTTTGCCACTGCATCCATTACTCTTTTGATCTGATAGGATGTGTCCGCATTGACGCGAACTTCCACTCTGTCTGACAGTGGCCTGTGCAATTTACTCATCTTCCGGTTCCTCCTTGCCTGTTTACGGGTATCTTAAAAAACGGAAGCTTATGTGCAATCTTTTGTTTGCCAACTGCAATATCGCTGTTTTTGGCATCGCTTCTTCCTCCTTTCTACCGAATAACTTCTGGACATCGTGTCCAAAAGTTCACCACAACAGAGACAAAAAAAGACACTTCCTTTGAAATTTCTTTCATAGAAAGTGTCCTTTGGTCTTTCAATATTAACTTGGTCTCAGTAGTTTATAAATGCATAATCATGAATTATCATGCACTATTCTTGGAAAAAGTGGGGTAGAAATGGGGTAGTAAAGACCACTTCAAATCCCTCAAAGCCGCATGGTTACTGAGTTTCTTTAAGATAAAGACTTCAGAGTCGGGAACAACAGAACATCACGGATACTATCGACTCCGCACAATAACATGATCAGCCGGTCAATGCCGAAGCCGATTCCGCCGGTCGGCGGCATGCCGTACTCCAGTGCCTCAACATAATCCTCATCCATTTCGGACGCCTCATCATCGCCGAGTTTCTTGGCTTCCAGCTGCTTCTCAAACCGTTCCTTCTGATCGATCGGATCATTCAGCTCGCTGAAGGCGTTATTGAATTCCACCCCGCAGATCAGTGTTTCGAACCGTTCGGTAAAGCGCGGGTCTTCCGGGTTCTTTTTTGCCAGCGGACTGATCTCGATCGGATGACCCCAGACAAAGGTCGGATCTACAATCTTTTCCTCACAGAACTGATCAAAGAACAGCGAGATGATATTGCCGACCGTACGCTGGTGCGGTGCCACTTCCACGTTGTGCTCTTCTGCAAGCTTCAGTGCTTCTTCCACACTCATCTCCTGCCAGAAATCTACACCGGTTACTTCCCTGACCGCATCCACAATATTCCACCGTTTGTACGGTGCTTTCAGGCTGACGGTATGACCCATGAATTCAAACTCAGTTGTTCCGAATACTTCCATGGCCACATATTCATACAGCCCTTCGGTCAGCTTCATCATGCCTTCCAGATCGGAGTAGGCACAATAGGCTTCCATCGTCGTAAACTCCGGATTGTGCTTGAGGTCCATGCCTTCGTTGCGGAAAATACGGCCGATCTCATAAACCCCCTCAAGACCGCCGACAATCAGGCGCTTCAGAGGCAGTTCGGTGGCGATCCGCAGATAGAAATCCCGGTTCAATGCGTTGTGATGGGTCACAAACGGTCTTGCGGCTGCACCGCCGAGGATCGGCTGCAGCACCGGTGTTTCCACTTCGATATAGCCATGCTCATCCATGTATTTCTGAATGGCACGGATGATTCTCGGGCGCAGGATTGCGATCTCTCTGGAGCGGTCATTCATGATGAGGTCAAGGTACCGCTTGCGGTAACGCTCTTCCTTATCAGTCAGACCATGGTACTTCTCCGGCAGCGGACGCAGTGCCTTGGACAGATGCGTATATTCATGCGCTTCTACCGAAAGCTCTCCGGCCTTTGTCTTGATCATTCTGCCTTTGACGCCGATGATGTCGCCAAGATCGCTAGCCTTGAAGAGTTCATAGATGTCATCTCCAACGATCTGCTTGTTTACGACAACCTGGATTTTCCCGTCCCGGTCAAGAATGTGCATGAAGCCGATCTTGCCCATTCTGCGCTTGGACATGATCCTTCCGGCGATCGATACTTCGGCATTGATTTCATCCAGTTCTTCCGAAGTTTTATCTTCGTAAAGCGTCCGCAGTTCTCCGCTCCGGTGGGTCCGTTCATACCCCTTTCCAAACGGATCAATGCCTGCTTCCCGCAGTGCGTTCATCTTCTGACGGCGCACTTTCTGCTGGTCATTCAGTTCCTTCTCTGAAATTTCCTTTACGATTTCTTTTGCCTGTTCTGCAGCTTTTTCCTTCAGTACTTCCAGCTGCTGTTCCTTCAGCTTCTTCAGGTCATCAAATGGTGTCGGATCTGTTCTCATGTTGTTATCCTCCTAAAATAGAAAAGCGCTCTCCGCATGGGACGAGCGCTCTGTCGTGGTACCACCCAAGTTCACATTATCAATAATGATAATGCCTCATTTGCGTCGCTATCGCTGAACTGCGGCCGACTCGGAAGTCCTTGTAAACAGAGTATTCTTTCCCTCCATTTCACCAGCCGGAAGGTCTCTTCTTGAAAGCCCGCTCTGTTCTTTCTTCGTCACTGTCAGCGCTGTTATCATAGCATATCTTTCCAACAATCGTTTGTTTAAAAAAGAGAAGGCGGACATTTCTGTCCGCCTGACCACACATTTTTCCGTTTGTTATTCCTTTACACCACCGGCTGTGACACCGCCGACAATGCTCTTGGAGAGGATAAGATAAACAACGATAACCGGGAAGATTGAGAATGCGATCGTCACATAGACGACGCCCATGTCGAACTTCAGCCAGTCCGCCGAACGCAGCTGAGCGATCAGAATCGGGAGGGTTTTCTTCTTATCCGTGCTGAGGATCAGCGCCGGAGTAAAGTAGTTGTTCCAGGAGGAGACAAAGGAGAAGATTGCCTCTACCGCAATCGCCGGTTTCATCAGCGGAAGAACGATTCGATTGAAAATCTGAGGTTCCGAGCATCCGTCGATACGTGCTGCTTCCAGCAAAGACAGCGGGAGGTTGGAATCCATGTACTGCTTCATGTAGAAGAAAACAACCGGTGCTGCAATCGCAGGAAGAATCAGCGGGACAAAGGTATCCATAAGCTTCAGTTTATTCATGAAGGATATAAAACCGAGAGCAGTGACCTGTGTCGGAATCATCATGACCATCAGGATAAAGGTGAACAGTGCGGTTCTGCCCTTGTACTTATACGCATGAATCGAGAATGCTGTCATGCAGGAGAAATATACACAGAGAGCAGCCGAGCTGGCAGCCACGATCAGGGAATTGAGCATACCGTTAAGAACCGGTACGGTTCCTTTGATCATGTTGGTGAAGTTCTGTACGAGGAAGCTGCCCGGTACAACGGTGAATCCGGTTTTGAGACCGGCATTCGAACGGGTCGCATTGATGAAGAGAATATAGAACCAGATCAGGCAGAGGAAGGAGAGAATGCCGAGCACGATGTAAGCAATGGTTCTTCTGGCATGGATATTCATGCCCTTGCGTGTTGTGTTATTCATTGTAGTTTCACTCATTTCAGCTTACCCCCTTTCCTTACTTAATCTCTCCGGCATAGGAGATCCGGAAAACAATCATACTGAGAATGCCTGTGATGATGAACAGGAATACCGACAGCGCACCGCCCATACCGAAGTTCTTCGAGAACAGGTGCTTGTTCAGGTACATGATCAGCGTCATCGATGTACGGGCCGGGTCACCGGTACCGTTCGTCAGGATCTGAGGAACATCGAACATCTGGAGACCGCCGATCAGAGATGTAATCAATACGTATACAAGAATCGGGCGAAGAATCGGAAGCGTGATCTTCCAGAAGATCTCCGTCGCGGTAGCGCCGTCAATCTCGGCTGCTTCATACAGGGACTGATCGATACCCATCATACCAGCCATTAACAGGATCGTGGTATTACCAAACCACATAACGAAGTTCATGAATCCAACCAGGCACCGTACCGCCGTAACATTCGACATAAAGGTAAACGGTTTTGAGAGGAATCCGAGCTGAATCAGGATCGAGTTGACCGGCCCGTTGTCCGAGAACAGCGTGAAGAACAGCATCGAGAACGCAGATGCCATGATCAGGTTCGGAAGATAGATGACCGTCTTGAAGAAGCGCTGTCCCTTCAATCGAAGCGAGGGATCTGTGAACCATGCGGCAAGCAGAAGGGAAATGATAATCTGCGGGATAAATCCGATAATCCACATGATCAGCGTGTTTTTACTGTAGTTTATCAAATCTCCGTTTGTAAGAATTGTCGTGTAATTTCTGAGTCCGACGAAGTTCGGGCCGATCTGTGTGAGACCGGAACGATAGTTCTCAAAGAAACTGTTGTAGATCGTCGTGAAGAGCGGAATCAGCTGAAAAACGAAGTAAACCGCAAAGAAGGGAACCAGGAACAGGTATCCCCACCGGTTGTAGGAAACGACTGCGCTTTTCTGCTTGTGCTTGTACTTTTTGTCACTCATATTGATAATTTGCCTCCCCTTTAAACACATTATTATGATGATTCTAGTACTTAGAGCATATATATCCATTTTATATATATCTTCTGAATACTGGAATCATTTTCGAATAAAATAAGTGCCTGCCCGGCCAAACCGGACAGGCACTTAAGCTGTTTTTTATAATTCTTTACTGTTCAGAATTACTGAGCGAGTTCAGGATACTTCTCACCAACTGCCTTGTAGAATGCATCGAGTGCTTCTTCATAGGTGTAGTGGCCATCGAAGTAGTTCTTCATCGCGTTCTGGAATTCCTCTGTGCAACCCTGATCATAGTTGGAGATGTTGGCCATGGAGATCTTGTCTGCACCAGCGCAGAACATTGCGAGAGGGTTCTGACCGCCGAGGATCGGGAATGCATAGGAATCATCCTTAGCAGCTGCTTCCATTGCAGGCTTGTTGTTAACGAAGTCGCTGTCCTTCTTGACGATGTCAGTCATAACGGACTCTGTGCATGTCAGCTGCTTCATGATGTCAGCAACGAGTGTCGGGTTGTCGGAGCCCTGAGCACCGCAGATCCATGTTCCGCCCCAGTTGAATCCCTGAGGACCTTCGACTGCAGCCCAGCCGCCATCGTGAGCAACGGAACCGTCCTGATCAGCAGCCATGCAGAAGTTGATGAGCCAAGCCGGACCGAAGTAGCAGAATACCTTGCCGTCATTCATGAAGCCAGCGTTCCATTCATCGCCCCAGAGGTCGTATGTGTTGGTTTCGCCTGCGTCTACGAGAGCTTTGGAATCTTCAACCCACTTCTCAATGTTCTTGTCGATGTTGATCTTGCCATCTTCAACCCACTTGGAAGTTACGTTGTTGGAGTAAACACGGTATGTGTCGTTTGCGGAGCAGGTAATTGTGTAGCCAGCTTCCTTGAGCTTGCCAGCTGCTTCATTGAACTTCTCCCAGGAATCGAACAGCGGAGCGATGTCAGCCGGATCTTCGCTTCCGAATACTTCCTTCGCCATATCGCGTCTGTAGATCATAACGCCCGGGCAGCCCTGCCAGGAAACACCACGGAGAACGCCGTTAGCAGTAACAACATCCTTTGTGTACTGATACTGATTAGCGAGGTCTGCATCTGTGAGGCCGAGGTCACCCTTGACATCGAGAGCAACTGCAGGTTCAGCACCTGTGTACTTCAGAGCGTAGTCAGCTTCAACCAGGAAGATGTCGATTCTGTCATCAGCAGCTGCCTGAGCATTGCCCGGAAGTGTTTCGTCGAGTTTGTTCTGATAAGCGTTGTCATCAGACGGAGTGATTGTGAACTTGACTGTGACATCACCGATCTTGCCGGATGTCGCATCGATCTTTTCGTAACCAGGATAATGATCCTCGAGACGAGACTTGAATTCTTCGTTCCAGCAGTAGATGTTCAGTACGGAACCTTCTGCGCCTTCGGTAACTGTGGTTTCACCACCGTCCGTTGCCGGAGTTCCTGCATCTGTGGCTGTGCCGCAAGCTGCGAGGCTGGCAACCATCAGAGCGGAGAGTAACACACTTGCTAATTTCTTCATTTTTCTTCCTCCCATTATAGCCCTGTGTTTATCCTGAATGTGACCATTCAGAGTCATGAAGCGGATCATTCTAATCAGTACCAGTGAATGGAATGATTTTTGATACATCTTGTCATTTATGGGATGTATTCGCTTTCGACAATTGAAATGTAACCCCTACCAAAGAAAAATGCAAGCGGTTTTCGCTAACTTTTCACACAAAACGTATTGACAAACAAAATTTTTTGGTGCATTGTAAACGTTTCAACTTGCGTAATTTAGCCAATTTATCCTATCTTTTACATTTTTCATAAATTTTTCGATATCTTGTATTCGCCGGGAAAGAATGTTAAATCTTGTTTGTAAGTCCTGTGTACCAGCATGATTTGAAGTACCAACATCACAATGAAATTAGGTAAAAACAATTAATCCTGTTAAAGGAAGGAGGACACTCTTATCAAGTACGGTTACTTTGATGACAAAAACCGCGAGTATGTCATCACAACTCCGAAGACACCGCTGCCCTGGATCAATTATCTCGGCAACAAGGACTTCTTCTCGCTGATCTCAAACACAATGGGCGGCTATACATTCTATAAAGATGCCAAGCTGCTGAGAATCACCCGTTACCGCTATAACAATGTTCCTTATGATAATAACGGCAAATACTTCTACATCAAAGACGGCAATACGATCTGGAACCCCGGATGGCAGCCGATGCGCACCGAACTCGATTCCTATGAATGTCGTCATGGCATGGGCTACAGCGTATTCACCGGTTCCCGCAACGACGTAGAAGCAAATGTTGTAACACTGGTACCGCTGAATGACACCTGTGAGGTCATGAAGGTTACCCTCACCAACAAAGGCAGTGCCGACAAAGAACTCAAACTGTTCTCCTATGTGGAATGGTGCCTCTGGAACGCAGATGATGATGAGCGCAACTTCCAGCGCAACCTGTCCACCGGTGAAGTCGAAGTGATCGGCTCCACGATCTTCCACAAGACCGAATACCGCGAACGCAGAAATCACTATGCAATCTTCTCCGTCAATGCGGATGTCGACGGCTATGATACCGCAAGAGACCAGTTCCTCGGGTTCTATAACGGACCGGATCATCCGGATGCCGTGATCGCCGGCAAATGCAGAGATTCCTTCGCATCCGGCTGGTCCCCGATCGCAGCACATCAGCTGAATGTCGACCTGAAACCGGGAGAGTCCAAGTCCTTCGTATTCGTTCTCGGTTATATCGAGAACCCGGATGATGACAAGTGGGAAAGCTACGGCGTTATCAAGAAAGACAAGGCCTGGGCGATGCTCGACCGTTACAAGACAACTGATCAGGTTGATGCGGCACTTGCCGAACTGAAAGAATTCTGGACCGATCTGCTTTCCAATTATCATGCTGAGACACAGGACGAAAAAGTAAACCGGATGGTCAACATCTGGAACCAGTACCAGTGCATGGTCACCTTCAACTTCAGCCGTTCCGCTTCCTACTATGAATCCGGTATCGGCCGCGGCATGGGCTTCCGTGATTCCAACCAGGATCTGCTCGGCTTCGTACACATGATTCCGGACCGCGCAAGAGAGCGCATTATCGATATCGCAAGCACGCAGTTTGAAAACGGCAGCGCCTACCATCAGTACCAGCCGTTAACCAAGAAAGGCAACTCTGATATCGGAAGCGGCTTCAATGATGATCCGCTGTGGCTGATTGCCGGCACCTCCGCCTATGTACGTGAGACCGGTGATACCTCGATCCTTGAGGAAATGGTTCCGTTCGACAATGACGCATCTGTCGCCCAGCCGCTTCTCGAGCATCTCAAGCGTTCCTTCGATTACATCGTCACCCATAAGGGACCGCACAATCTTCCGCTGATCGGACGTGCGGACTGGAATGACTGCCTGAACCTCAACTGCTTCAGCGCTCATCCGGGTGAAAGCTTCCAGACATTCGGCCCGTCCGAAGGTCCGGTCGCCGAGTCGGTATTCATTGCCGGCATGTTCGTCAAGTACGGTCAGGAATACGCAGATCTCTGCGAACTGATGGGAAAGAACGAAGAAGCGGACTATGCCCGCGCAGAAGTCGAACAGATGCGCCAGGCCGTTCTCAAAGACGGCTGGGACGGTGAATGGTTCGTCCGTGCCTATGATGCATATTCCAACAAGGTTGGTTCCAAGGAATGTGAAGAAGGTCAGATCTACATTGAGCCGCAGGGCTTCTGTGTCATGGCCGGAATCGGTGTGGAAGAAGGTCTTGCCCAGAAGGCAATGGATTCCGTTGAGGCAAAGCTCGACACCAAATATGGCATCATGATCCTGCAGCCAGCTTATACGAGATATCATCTCGAACTTGGTGAAGTCTCTTCCTATCCTCCCGGATATAAAGAGAACGGCGGCATCTTCTGCCACAACAACCCGTGGGTATCGATCGCCGAGACTGTGATCGGTGACGGCAACCGGGCATTCGAAATCTATAAGAAGACCTGCCCTGCCTACATCGAAGACATCAGTGAGATTCACTGCACCGAGCCGTATGTCTACAGCCAGATGGTTGCCGGACGCGATGCGAAGTTCTTCGGTCAGGGCAAAAACTCCTGGCTCACCGGTACTGCCGCATGGACCTTTACCGACATCTCGCAGTACATCCTCGGCATCTACCCGACCCTCAAGGGTCTCTCCGTAGATCCGTGTGTTCCAGAAGGCTTCGGTGACTTCGCGATCACCCGTAAATACCGCGGCGTGAAATACAACATTGCCGTAAAGAATCCGAACAATGTCCAGAAAGGCGTTGTCTCCATGACCGTCAACGGTGAACCGGTGGAAGGACATGTCATTCCGCTGGGCCAGACTGCAGGAGAAGTCGACGTCGTTGTGACGATGGGCTGATTCCAAAACTGAAAAAAAGAGTTGATGCGATGAAACAACTCTTTTTTTCGTCGGTTCTGGTACTGGTATTTCGTTACTTTTTCCGGTTCAGCTCCGTCCATCCGTCCGGTACGTAATCACCGTAGTAATTCTGCGTTCCGAAATGCGTATTGGAATCCAGATTGTTTTCGAAGACACGGTCGTCCATAATGGTATGTTCATAGGTCGTACCGTCATTCCGTTCATACGTATTCACACCCATGATTGATTCATGGCGCTGGCGCTGGATGCGGTCATCCGGGGATTCTCCGCCGAAGGAAGAACCGAAGCTGCTGCTCGATGAATTCATGGAGCTCAGGTTGTCATGGAAGGCATCCATGGCAGCCGAATTGGCCGCAAGATTTGCCCGGAACTCATCCATGTCCCGAGAGAGGGATTTGCTTAACTCCCTCGAACGTGCCCAGGCCGCATTATGCTGCGCCCACATGTTGTCGATCATCTGCTGGTTCTTCATCGCCTCTGCGGCTGCCTTCTGCATATCAATATTGAGATTGGCATCTTCAACCTGTTTTGTATAGGCAAGGAATTCCGGCACATCATCGAAGGATGCGACAAAGGACATAAAGATCCGCATCGTATCTTCACTGGCCGGGCCGTGCGAGACCATATTGATTGTAACCGGAACAGCCCAGAAAGTATGTTCCGTCGGTCCTCCTTGATTGAACATGCCGCGAAGAGCGGATTCATAGGTACCAAACGATACGGATAAGCCTATTCTCCAGATGGCACTGTACAGTGTTTTCTGCTGGCCGTCTTTGGTAAACGGGTAGACACCCATCGCTCCGTCCAGAATTGTTCCGGTGCATTGAACATTGACCGGTGCTCCTCCCATCCGTGCGACCTGCTGCATTGCGCCAATGTTTTTCGAAATGCTCTCCTGCCCGTGCATCTGCAGTTTTTCAAGACGCCCCTGAGGAAGATAGAACTTGTTCGAAGCTGCCAGAGGCTGGCCCATAAACTGTGCCACATACTCATCCAGCTGTGCCCCTGCCTCACACACCTGATGGAACACTCCATCCCGCTGCTGTCCCTGCTGCATTGGAATATTATTGAAGGCATCGCCGTTTTTGAAATACAGTTCAAACTGATTGGTCTGATCAATGACTGCACCTTCGGAAGTCAGTTTGATCTTTCCGATGTTATCGCGCTGCAAACTGAGCCTCGCTTTGCATTCGGCAGTCTCCGGCACCTCCGCGGTATACAATGGTGATCCGCTGGCACTATCATAAAACGTCTTTTTCTCCATGAGGATTCGTCCTTTCTGCTGATTATCCTACCTCTATCTTACATTGAGTTCCCTTATCGGGTTTCTTTTTTTCTCAAAATCATGTCCATTTGGCCCGCGCTCAGGATTTCCGGCAGACTGCCGGAAAATACCGTGCACCATTTCACAGGCCCCTGTTTTCAGGAATCGAAAAAAGCGGCTCTGGTGATCAGAACCGCTTCGTCTTTGCATTTCAGAAGGACTTATTTCTTTGTGGACTTCTTAGCCGGAGCCTTCTTTGCCGGTTTTGCCTCAGCAGAGAGAGACTTGACATTGTAGAAGCTCTTCTTGCCGTTGTACTGCGCAACAACACCGAGTTCTTCTTCAATTCTCATGAGCTGGTTGTACTTCGCGATACGGTCCGTACGGCTCATGGAACCGGTCTTGATCTGGCCGGCGTTGACACCGACTACGAGATCAGAGATCGTTGTGTCTTCGGACTCACCGGAACGGTGGGAAACGACTGCTGTGTAGCCAGCTTCCTTTGCCATCTCGATTGCGTCGAGTGTTTCGGTCAGTGTACCGATCTGGTTAACCTTGATGAGGATCGCATTGGCAACGCCAAGGTCGATACCCTTCTTGAGGTATGTGGTGTTTGTAACGAACAGGTCGTCACCAACCAGCTGGATACGGCTGCCGAGACGCTCTGTGAGCTTCTTCCAGCCATCCCAGTCATTCTCTGCCAGACCATCTTCGATGGAAATCAGAGGATACTTGTTGACCCAGCTCTCGTACATGTCGATCATCTGTTCGCTGGTCTTCTCACCTTCGCCGGAACGTGCGAGAACGTACTTCTTCTTCTTTTCATCATAGAATTCAGAGGAAGCCGGATCCATTGCGAAGCAGATGTCATCACCGAGCTTGTAGCCGGCAGCCTTTACAGCCTCAACCATGAGAGCCAGAGGGCCTTCGTTTCCGAACTTCTCCAGGGGTCCCTTGCCGCCAGGTACGCAGGACGGCGCATATCCGCCTTCGTCACCAACAGCTGTGTTGTATCCATACTTCTTGAGAACGGACTTCAGAGCGTGGAATACTTCTGCACCCATGCGGATCGCTTCGCGGACAGTCTTTGCGCCGACCGGCATGATCATGTATTCCTGGCAGTCCGCTGCAGAATCCGCATGCTTGCCGCCGTTGAGAACGTTCATCATCGGAACCGGGAGAACCTTTGCGTTTGCACCGCCGATGTACTTATAAAGAGGCATTCCATAATAGTCCGCCGCAGCACGTGCACAGGCCAGGGATACAGCGAGTGTAGCGTTTGCGCCGAGCTTGGACTTGAACGCTGTTCCGTCGAGATCGATCATGATCTTGTCGATTTCGCTCTGGCATGTAACATCAAGGCCGAGGATCTTCGGAGCGATAATCTTGTTGACGTTGCTGACAGCCTTCAGAGTTCCTCTTCCAAGGAAACGCTTCTTGTCACCGTCACGGAGTTCAAGAGCTTCGCGTTCACCGGTGGATGCGCCGGACGGAACGATGGCACGTCCAAACGCGCCGGACTCTGTGGTAACCTCTGCTTCTACTGTCGGGTTGCCGCGGGAGTCAATTACTTCACGTGCATAAACACTTACGATATAAGGCATTAATTATTTTCCTCCTTCAATACCTTAACTACTATATTTCAGAAGACCCTGTCTTCCTGAAACCTTATTTGGTCGCGTCGATGATTTCCTTGAAGGAATCAACCTTAAGGGATGCACCGCCAATCAGCGCGCCGTCGATATCCGGGCATGCCATGTAGGACTTGATGTTGGCCGGCTTGACGCTTCCGCCGTACTGGATCCGTACAGCCTCTCCGGTTGCCTCATCATAGAGACCCTTGACGGTGTCGCGTACGAGCTTGCAGCAGTTCTCAGCAGTTGTTTCATCTGCGGACTTGCCGGTGCCGATCGCCCAGATCGGTTCGTAAGCGATGACCATCTTGGAAACTTCTTCCCCGGTCAGACCTGCAAGGCTTCCTGCCAGCTGGCTCTTGATGACATCCGCAGTCTCACCTGCATCATACTGTGCTTCGGTCTCACCGATGCAGAGGATCGGAATGATGTTGTCTGCGAGCAGTCTCTTTGCCTTTGCTGCACATGCCGCATCGGTTTCTGCATAATACGTACGGCGTTCGGAATGGCCGATGATGCAGTAAGTGATGCCGACTTCCTTGAGCATCGGTACGGAAACTTCACCGGTATAGGCACCGGAATCCTTTTCATTGCAGTTCTCTGCCGCAATGATCAGGTTCTTTGCGTTCTTGACACAGACATCGAGATCAACAAACGGTGCGCCGACACCATAGTCCGCTGCTTCCGTTCCGGTCAGGATCTGCTCGATTCCCTTCATGAATTCTTCTGCTTCCGAAGGGGTCTTGTTCATCTTCCAGTTGCCGACAATAATAGGTTTTCTTGCCATGTTGTTTTTTTACTCTTCCGGGATGATTGCGTCGCCCGGGAGCTCCTTTCCTTCCATATATTCAAGAGAAGCGCCGCCGCCTGTGGAAATGTGGCTGAACTTCGCTGCGAAACCAAGGTTCTTCGCTGCACTTGCACTGTCGCCGCCGCCAATGATTGTGGTTGCGCCTTCAAGGCCTGCCAGTGTCTCACAGATTTCTTCGGTTCCCTTTGCGAAACGAGGATCTTCGAATACGCCCATCGGGCCGTTCCAGAATACGGTCTTTGCGCCTTCAAGTTCTTTCTTGAATAATGCGACCGTCTCAGGTCCGATATCGAGACCCATGAATCCGTCATCGATCTCACCGGCCTTGACGACCTTGATCTCTGTCGGGTTGGAGAAGTCGTTTGCCTCTACGGTATCAACCGGAAGGAACAGTTTGCCTTTGCCCTTCTCCATGAATTCTTTTGCAAGATCCATCTTGTCTTCTTCCAGCAGGGAGTTGCCGATCTTTCCGCCGGCTGCTGCTGCGAAGGTGTAGGACATGCCGCCACCGATCAGAACCTTGTCCGCGATCTTCAGCAGGTTATCAATAACACCGATCTTGTCCGAAACCTTTGCGCCGCCAAGAATTGCGACAAACGGACGATGCGGCTCATTGAGCGCCTTGCCGAGAACATTGAGTTCCTTCTCTACGAGGAAGCCGACTGCAGCCTGCTTCAGGTGGGACGGAATACCGACTGTGGAAGCGTGTGCTCTGTGTACAGAACCGAATGCGTCTTCTACGAAGATATCGCCGAGGCTTGCCCAGTAAGCACCGAGCTCCGGATCGTTCTTGGATTCGCCCTTTTCATAACGGGTGTTCTGCATCAGAACGATGGTGCCGTCTTCCTGTGCTGCAACTGCCTTTTCGAGTTCTTCTCCGCGGGTCGCATTCACGAATACAACCGGTGCATCCTGAACTTCCGCAAGCCGCTTGGCAACGATCGACATGTCGTTCTTTGCCTTGTCTTCATCCGTCTTCACCTTGCCGAGATGGCTCAAGAGCAGAACTTTTGCGCCATGTTCTGTAAGGTAGTTGATGGTAGGAAGCGCTGCCAGAATACGGTTGTCATCCGTAATGACATCTCCTTTGTGGGGAACGTTAAAATCAACACGAACAATTACGTGCTTGCCTTTAACGTCCAGATCCTTAAGAGTAACCTTAGACATAAATTATGTATCTCCTCCTTGTTTTAAGCCTTCACATTATAACATTTATAACTTTTAAGAGTAAACGCAGAAACCGCAATAATCAGCATATTTTCACATCTCATCCATCTTTTCGTCATGCATGGCGCAAAAAAACAGCCGGATCCGCTTCCGCTGTGCAGCGAAGTCTGTGACCCGGTTGTTTTGATTTTTCTTCATTCCGCAAATTCGGTTCGCGTCAGATCGTTGATCCAGGTTCCCCTGCGGTAATGGATCAGGGCAAACGGAAGCTTGACCGCTTCATCAAGACATAACAGCGTATAGACCGTTAACGGCGGCAGATGGAACACGAAAGCCGACAGCAGGCCCACCGGTACCGCAAAGCCCCACATGGACAGCACATCCAGCATCATCCCGTATCTCGAATCTCCACCGCAGCGGAAGAAGCTTGCGATCAAAAGCGTATTGATTACCTGACCGATCGTGTAGATACAGCTGATATGCAGCATATACAGCAGGTACTGCTTTGCCGTATCGCTGATCACGACCAGGGACGGAATCGATCCGGAGATCAGGTACAGCAGTGCTGCCTGTACAAGCGATACCTGAAAGGTCAGCTTCAGAATCGAAGACGCATCCCTTCGCACAAGCTCACTGTTCCCGCTTCCGATTTCCTTCCCAAGCAGGATCGCACTTCCGGTCGCAATACCGAAGCCGACTACGGTCACGATCTCACGGACGATGCCGACAACCGAAGATGCCGCAACCATATCCGAGCCAAGGTGCCCCATAATCACGGAGTTCATATTGTAGGCAAAGCCCCAGATCACATCGTTGATGAAAGCCGGCAGGCAGTGTCTTCGGAAATCCTGATACAGCTGTGAAGGAATCCGGAAAAACGTCCGCGGATCATGCGAAAGGATTTCCTGATGGAAATAGTCAACGCCGCAGATTGCCAGTTCCGTAAAGCGGGCAATGCAGGTCGCAAGTGCCGCACCGCGGATGCCCATGGCCGGAAGACCAAAGAGACCGAAAATCAGAATCGCATTCCCGATCACATTGACGATCAGTGCTGTCACACTGATCCGGGTGGAAAGCTGCACCCGCTCACAGCTTTTCATCGTGGAAAGATACGGCTGTGAAAAGCACATGCAGAGATAGGAAAACGAAACGATCCGCAGATACGAAGCCCCTTCTGCAATCAGGACCGGATCACTGGTCCAGAACAGCAGAACCTTCTGCGGGATCACAAAGGCAAGCACCGCCGTCGGTATGGAAAACAGTGCCGAGATGATCAGTCCGATGCCGAAGATCGAACCGATTGTTTTATAATCCTTCTTCCCCCAGTACTGACTCGAAAGAATCGTAATGGAAGATGCCAGCCCAAAATAGATGATGGACAATACAAAATACACCTGACCGGCCAGGGAACCGGCAGATAGTGCGGTCTGGGATACTCTACCCAGCATGACGGTATCTGCGAAGTTCACAAAGTTGGAGATCAGGCTCTGAATGACGATCGGGATCACGAGAACTGACAGTTCCCGGATCAGTCCGTTTCGGAATTGGTTCCTGCTCATCGGGGAAAAGGATAGCAGTTTCCCTCTGAAAAGTCGATTTTCCCAACAGAAAAGGCTGTGCTCCGAAGAACACAGCCCGTAAAACACTGTTGTGTGGATCAGTTGTCCGGCCAGTTGCACAGCTGGTAATACAGCTGTTCATAGATGCCGGCACTCTGTTCCCACGATACGTCGGTCGTCATGGCGCTCTTGATGAGGCCCTTCCATCCCGGCTTGTTGTCGTAGTACTGCTCTACCGCCCAGCGCAGGGTGTAGATCATGTCATCCGCATTCACCGCCCAGAAGCTGAAGCCGTTGCCTTCGCCGGTGTACTGGTTGAACGGATGTACGGTATCCTTGAGACCGCCGGTCTCACGGACAAGCGGCAGGGTTCCGTAATGCATGGCAATCAGCTGGCCGATGCCGCACGGTTCATACAGTGACGGCATCAGGAAGAGATCGGCACCGGCATAGATCCGGTGTGCAAGCTCTTCGTTGTACCCGCAGTAATAGACGCCTTTCCCTTTGTACTCGTTCTCCATCCACTTGAATGCGTTCTCCGCATTTGCTTCACCGGTACCGAGTACGACAAACTGGACATCCATTCCCATGATTTCCTGCAGACGGTCGGTAATGAGATAAACACCCTTCTGATTGGTCAGACGGGATACCAGACCGATCATACATACATCATTGGTTTCCTTCAGGCCAAGTTCCTTCTGAAGTGCCAGCTTGTTGGCTTTCTTGCCGCCGACATAGCTGCGCAGATCATAGTTCTTTGCCAGATGCTTGTCGGTCTTCGGGTTCCATTCATTCGTATCAATGCCGTTGACGATGCCCCAGAGATCATCTCTGCGGTAGCGCAGGATGGAATCCATCTTCTCACCATAGGTCTGGGTCAGGATTTCACTGGAGTAGGTCGGCGATACGGTCGTAATCTTGTCGGCATAGACAAGACCCGCCTTCATGAAGGAAATACCGGTATCGAATTTGATGGAGCCGTTGTCAAAGTAGTAATAATCCAGACCAAGGCAGCTGGGCATCATGTCGACGCCGAAGTTGCCCTGGAAGGCAAGGTTGTGAATCGTGTACACATGCTTGATCTGCTGATAGCGCTGATCATCCGCATAACATGCATGACACAGCAGCGGCACCATGCCGGTCTGCCAGTCATTGGAATGGATGATGTTAGGCCACCAGTCGATAAAGTAGATCATGTCGAGCACGGCTCTCTGGAAGAAGGCAAAGCGTTCGCCGTCGTCTTCATATCCATACAGTCCGTCACGCTCAAAATAGTGCTGATGTTCGACAAAGTAATACACGACACCGTCTACCGTTGCGGTGTAGTACGTAGCCGGCTGATCGATCCATCCGGAGTGAACCTGAATGGTACCGATGCGTTCCAGCTGATCGTAATACTTTTCAATTACTTTTTTGTACAGGGGAATGACGACTCTTGCGTCGTGTCCGCGCTTTACCAGTGCGTTCGGCAGACTTGCCATGACATCTGCCAGACCGCCTGTCTTAATGAACGGCAGCGCTTCTCCCCCGACAAACAGAATTGATCTTCCCATAAAACACCTCTTTCGATTAGATCCGGTCTCTGCGTGCTACATAAACCGGAGATTCGTCGGTTCCGACAAGCTTCTTCACGTGGTGAACGATCGCATACTTGTCGACAACGACGTGATCCAGTTTGGCGTTCTCGCCAATATAGGCACCCGGAAGCAGGATGCAGTTCTTGACGGAAGCACCCTTGCGTACAGTTACGCCGCGGCTGATAATGGAGCCTTCCACTTCGCCTTCAATCGTTGCGCCGTTGGCAACAACGCTGTTTTTGACCTTTGCGGATTCCGCAAAGATGGTCGGGCAGCTGTCGTTGGTCTGTGTATAGATCGGCCAGCCCGGCTTGAACAGCTGCATTGCCTTCTTGTGATCGATCAGCTCCATGGAGGTACGGAAGAATTCCGGCAGCGAGTTCAGGCAGGCAACATAGCCCTTGACCTGATATCCCTTGATTACGAGATCCGCAACAGAATCTGCCAGTACATCCTTGAACCAGTACAGGGAAGAAGTCTCAGCAGCCTTCTTGACCAGTTCGATGAACAGCTTCTTGGTCATGACATACGCTTCCAGCGAAATGGTCTGACTCTTGAGGTTGCCGCGGTTCTTTTCAAAACCGGTTACGGTCTTGAACTTGTCCATCTTGACGACATCGCAGCCCAGGCAGGAGGTTTTGGCATCCTTGATGTTCGCATACAGCAGTGTGATATCTGCACGGCTTTCAATATGCTGGTTCAGCACATCGTTGAAGTCGATCTGATATACGAAGTAACTCGGAGCGATCACAACATACGGATTCGGATCTTCTTCGATGTACTGCATGTTGAGCATGTAGTTTGCGACATCGTGGTTATAGACATCCGAGGAGAAACTCTTCTCACCATAGAGGATGCGGAGCTTTCCGCGCTTGGAGTTGATGTTGTAGTGCTTGCCGTCACCGAGATGCTCGATCAGGTTGCGCGGTTTTTCCTTTGCATAGACCTGAACGTTTCCGATGCCGGAGTTGGTCATGTTGCTCAAAATGAAGTCGATAATACGGTAGCGTCCCATGAACGCGATTGCAGGTACCGGACGATGATCGCAGAGACCTTCGATATTCGCCGTACTGTCTTCAAAACTGATAATTCCTAATGCACGCATATCTGTCTCTCCTTCCTCACTCACTTACCTTGCCAGCCACAAGCTGGATCTCTGCACTGTTCTTGGATCCGCATACGGCACCGGCCGGAACATCCACGTCATCCGCTACGATGCAGCGGGTAACCGTTGCGCCGTCACCGATCTTTGCGCCCGGCTGAATGACACTGTCAATTACCTTGGCACCCTTGCCGATGTATACGTTTGTTCCGATTACGGAATTGACCGCTGTGCCTTCGATCACGCTGCCCTGTGTAACATAGCAGTGTTCCACCTTGGCTTCCGGTCCAATGTACTGCGGAAGTGCGTTGACATCTTCGGTATAGATCTTCCAGGTCGGATCGCCGAGGTCGAGCTCTGCCTTGTCCTGCAGCAGATCCATGTTTGCCTCCCAGAGAGAATCAACGGTTCCGACATCCTTCCAGTAGCCGCGGAAACGGTAAGCGGTAAGCCTTCTCTTATCATTCAGGAAACCAGGAATGATGTCTTTTCCGAAGTCATGGTTGGAATCCGGGTTCTTTGCATCAGCTACGAGATACTTGCGGAGTGTCTTGTAGGTGAAGATGTAGATACCCATGGATGCGAGATTGCTCTTGGGATGAGCGGGCTTTTCTTCGAACTCAACGATCATGTCGTCCTTGTTCGTGTTCATGATTCCGAAACGGGTAGCTTCCTTGAGGGAAACTTCACGTACGGCGATGGTTGCGTCCGCATTCATCTTCTTGTGGTAATCCAGCATCTTGTCATAGTTCATCTTGTAGATGTGGTCGCCTGAGAGAATGAGCACATATTCCGGATTGATGTTGTCGAGGAAATCGATGTTTGCGGTGATCGCATCAGCGGTTCCGCGGTACACTTCCAGATTCGTGTCGTCACGCTCACGCGGTGTCAGTACATAAACTCCGCCGTCGTTCGTATCGAGACCCCAGTAGTGGTCCCGTGCGACATAGGAGTTCAGTAAGACGGATTCGTACTGCGTCAAAACACCGACGGTCTGAATGTCGGAGTTTGCGCAGTTGCTGAGTGGAAAGTCGATGATCCGGTACTTGCCGCCAAAATGGACAGCCGGCTTTGCGACTTTCTTGGTCAGATCATACAGACGGGATCCGCGTCCCCCTGCAAGAATCATGGCCACCATACTGTTCGCTCTCATGATTATATTTTGCCTCCTGAACTATTAAGTAATGATAACGCTTTCATTATAACGTAATTATTTCGATTTTTTCGCAGAATTACAGCGCGGTTCCGCTCTTGCGCCGTTTTTCGTTCCCAAACGAAAACCTGATCCATCAAAGATCAGGCTCCTTGCCGGATGGTTTGTTCTGCACCGCCGGCGATGCGTTTACTGTTTTTTGTTTTTGAGATAAGCGCGAACTGCACTGATAAAATACAGGGATCCGGTGATGATTACCGTTCCATTTTCCCCTGCTTTTCGGACCGCGGTTTCGATTGCTTCCTTCCAGTCGGAGATCACGCAGCTGCCTCCGAGATGATCCGTACTGTCGGCACGGACATGCGCAAATCCGGTCGTGATCACTTCATCAAACGATTCTTCCAGCTGTTTGCGCATCTGCTGTCCCTGCTTGTCTTTCAGGGCAGAGAACACTGCGATCTTCGGACGCGGTTCTGCAGAGGATGCTTCCAAGAGTGCTTCGATCCCTTCGGGATTATGCGCCCCGTCCAGGATGATTTTTGGATGGTGCCGAATTACTTCATAGCGGCCAGGCCAGACACTGCTGTGAATGGATTCCTTTACTGCCTCGGAAGTAATGTCAATGCCGATCTCCTCTGCCGCACATAAGGAAACGGCAGCGTTGCGTTTCTGATAGGAAACCGCAGAACCCAATGTGTACCGCACCCCTTTCAGAACAAACCCGTCTTCGGTTTCGGAAAACGAATCGGGAAAGCATTTCAACGGCGCCTGCATATCCGCTGCGTATGCAGCAATCACTTCATACGCTTTTTCCGGAAGCCTGCCCAGTACAACGGGGCAGTGTTCCTTGATGATGCCGGCTTTTTCACCTGCGATCTCCTGCAGGGTATTGCCGAGAAAATTCATATGATCATAGCTGATGGAAGTAATGACCGATACAAGTGGATTGCGGATCACATTGGTCGTATCATAGCGGCCGCCCATGGAGACTTCCAGCACCGCAAGATCCACCTGTTCCTCCTGGAACCAGAGAAAACACATCATCGTGCAGATGCCTACCATACCAAGATTGCAGGCTTCGATCACATCCATATGATCATTCACATAACGCAGGAACACTTCTTCCGGGATCCACTGATCATTGATGCGGATCCGATCACGGATGTTTTCCAGATGCGGTGAGGTATACAGTCCGACCTTCGGATACTGTTTCTGGCAGATATCATACAGGAACCGGCACGTACTTCCCTTGCCGTTGGTACCTGCGACATGAACATACGAAAGGCCGTTCTGCGGATCGCCAAGCATATGCATCGCTTCCGCAAACGGCTCATAGTAAACCAGGATCGATTTTCTGCCGAGCACCCACTGCTCGGCTTCTTCGTAGGTTTCAAATCTCATAGATCTTCAATCTGCCAGCGGATCGGTTCCCTGCCGTGTTCCTTCAGGAACACATTGGCTTTCGAGAAATGCCGGCACCCGAGGAACCCGCGGTAGGCGCTCAGCGGGGACGGGTGTGCTGCCTCCAGCACCAGATGCTTTGTCCGATCAATCATCGGTGCCTTGTTCCGGGCGTTCCTGCCCCAGAGCAGGAAGACCACCGGTTCTTCTTTTTCGTTGATGTGCTGGATCACATGATCGGTAAACGTCTCCCAGCCTTTTCCCTGATGCGAATTCGCTCTGCCCCGCTCTACCGTCATCACGGTGTTGAGCAGAAATACACCCTGCTCTGCCCAGGGCATCAGATAACCGTTGTTCGGCATCCGGCAGCCGCAGTCGGTCTCCAGTTCATGATAGATGTTGATCAGGCTTGGCGGGATCTCAACCCCCGGATTGACCGAGAAACACATACCGTGTGCCTGGCCCGGTTCGTGGTAGGGATCCTGACCGAGGATCACGACTTTGACATCCGGATAGTCACAGGCCTCAAACGCACTGAACACCAGATGCTTGGGTGGATAGATCACCCTTGTTTCATACTGTTCGTGAATAAACGCTGCCAGTGTTTTGAAGTACGGCTGCTGCCATTCTTCCTGCAGCCATGGGTACCACTCGTTGTGCTTCATGATCTCCGTCCTGTCTGAGAAGCGGTCTTCTTCGAACTGGCATCTTCCTTCTTGTTGATATCGATGCCGTTGATCCAGTCCGCAATATCCTCTGCGATCTTCTCTTCGAAGTCGCCATCCTCTGTTTTCAGATCATGCCCGATATCCTCATAGCTTTTCATTGTGACATTGGAGCCCTTCTGAGTCTTCCAGCGGTTATAATCTTCTTTCAGCAGTACGATCTGATCCTCTTCTCCCTGCTGGATCAGGATCGGGATCGCCACGTAGCGCGTATAGACAAGCGCACCCATGTCCTGCCACTGGCTCCACCAGGAAAGCGGATAGCCGCCGATCATCTTCGATTCGTCTTCTTTATTCTGCAGGGCTTCCACTGCTTCATCTGCCGTCTCTTCATCGATCCAGACGGAGCGGGCAAACAGATGTGCTCCGTCATCTTCAAACGGCGCATTGATCAGCACCAGTCCGCCGGTAATTTCAAAATGCGCACGGACAAGTCCATAGCCAAGTGCCCCGGCCGCCCCGTGTCCGACATAGATGATTTTGGCAGCGTTCACCGGATAGTGTTCAAGCGAATGTACGATCGAAGCGAAGTCCTCGCTGAGTACGCTCCGGAAATCCCATCCGAATACGGATGTCAGAACCGGATCTTCCGCAAGTCTTGCGTCGAAGCGGACACTGGCAATGCCGTGTTCCGCAAGCCCATGCGCAAGCTCTTTCCGGAAATCGGAATTGCTGCCGGAGGCATCCCTCTCATCATTCAGCATCTCCCCCATCAGCACAGCGACCGGCGCATTTTCCTTATCAGCCGGCAGCGTGAGGATACCGGTAATCACCGGCGCATTGCCGGCGGTGATCACAATTTCCCGCCAGTCTTCGGTTTCTTCCACCCGGTCTTCGATGGACGGGCGAAGCGCACATTCCAGAGTTTCAATCTCAAGCGAATCATTCAGCCGGAATGCACATTCGAGTATCCCTTCACTGCAGGATACCAGTACGATTCCGCCCATGACATCCTCCCGGATCACGGGATCTGCCTCAATCGGTTCATACGGGCCTTCCGAAACGGAATGGAACTGTTCCTTCAGAGCAGAAGCGCTGAAGGTTTCTGCGGAAGAATGCGAAAAGAGGGAAGCGAGTCCTTCCCAGTTTCCCTGTCTGATTGTTTCGGCAGCTTCTTCCGCCTTCTTCTTTACCGTTCCGTAGTTGACACGCACCGCCGGGACCGCAAGGACCTCGACCGTTTCTTCCGATTCCGGAGCCGTGATGACACGCTCTGGTTCCGGTTCCGCTTTCTGTGCGCAGCCGGTCAGAAGCAGACAGGCAAGAACTACCGTTCCTGCTTTACGCAAGCGGATCCTTTCTGTCCTGCCGTCCGCGCAGGATCAGCATAATAATCGCCAGGATCAAAGACCCTCCCGTAAAGTAGAAAACATACGGTTCAACATAGTGGTCCAGATTCAGCAGTGCAGCCGGATTGCTGATTTCCGGCTTTTCCACCGGGACCGGAGTCGGCATGACCATCGGCCCTTCGCCTTCAAACAGCTGTTCGCCTTTGCCGAGGTAGTCGTTCAGATCTTTCTGCACATCCTCAAACGGACGGGATCCGTTTTTGAGCATCGCCTGATGGAATTCCTTCAGATTAAAATCCGAACCGAGTTCTTCTTCGGCAATCTGGCGCATGGTCATGAACCGTGCCATTCCCACGCCATACGGCAGCAGCATCCCCGGATAATTGATCACAAAGTCATAGAGATCCTGTGCACTGGCCGGATTGAGGCCAAGGGAATTCAGCCAGTCCGCCAGATCATCGACTGTCCAGCCAAGACCGTTGACGCCAAGATCCACTGCCGCATCTTCGATATAACTGAGTGCGACATAGATCTTATGGAGTTCCCGTGCACCTTCGCTGAGGCCGCTGATATCCCAGGCAACCATTTCACTGTACATGGCCCAGCCTTCCGAATAACCGATCTGACTGATCGCGGAAGACAGGGGATTCGGGTTCTGGGCAAGGTACCAGGTGTTCTGATACAGATGACCCGGGAACCCTTCGTGGGCAAGTGTCTCATAGAGATCATTTTCATCCGAGACATTATCGCCGTTGATGCGTACGACATTGTGCCGGTAGTCATCCAGCGGCGGGACAACGTAATAGGCAACGACCGAATCGCTGGCAACGGAAGGATCCAGATAGGAATACTGATAGGTCACATCCGCAGCGTCCGGATAATCATTCAGGTGGGTGCTGAGGTAGCCAAGGATCTCATCCGGAGTCTTGTATGCCACCGTTTCACTGTTATAGGCGTTTTCCGCATTCGGGTTGGTCATGACCAGCGTGATGTACTGATCGATCAGATCGTTCAGGATACCCGTGCAGAGATCCAGCTGACTCTCAATCGAATCTCTCGAAGACGTTTTCAGCTGAACCAGCCACTTGTAGTACTCGCTGCCGCCGTCTTTATAACTGCTCATGCCGCCCTCAAAGTTCCGGGAGCCGCGCAGATTGGCCAGCACGTCAGCGGTTTTTTCGTAGGAAGGAATGTAACTGTTCAATACGATCTCACGGTTGCGCTGACTGTACTGCGCGCGTTCTTCTTCCGTGAGGTCACTCATCGCCGCGAGGGCTTCATCAAAGATAATGATCAGTTCATTGTCATTTTTCTTTGCCGTAAATTCCCGGATCGAATCCAGTGTCTCATCCAGTGCACTGTCGGTCATGAAATAGCCGGCTTCCGCCTGCCGCTTTGTGACATCCACGGCATCTTCCATGAACTGCGGAACACTTTCAAGTACCGTCAGGTAATCCTCGATATCTCCTTTTTCATAAAAGACGAATTCCGTGAAATTGGTCAGCAGATTGTCATGGATGCCGTTGCCCGGTTCAAAGTAGGCAGATACGGCCGGCAGGCGGTTCAGCCCGATCATACTTTCAAGGTACTGCTCAATCGAATCGTATTCGGCTTTCTGACGCTCAGAAAGCGTATCCGGATCAAACTTATGGAGCCGGTCCAGACAGTCCTGGAGCCGGTTGGCTTCGTCTTCAAACGACTGCCAGTCCGCTTTGCCCGCGATCAGTTCCGGTTTTTCAATGCCGTACTTCCCGTAGTCTTTGACGGTATAATGCATCGTCAGGTAGTCATTCTCCATGAACTCCACGAACAGCTCCGTCTGGAACTCATCAAACTTTGAATTATCTTCACCTTCAGCCCGGACACCGATCGTACAGCCAAATGCCATAACGATGCTCAGGGCAATGGAAAGGAAACGTTTCATCATCCTTGCGTACCTCCTGTCAACAGAACTAATTATACAAAAAAGATGGGTTATTCGCCCATCTTCACGATCGATCTGGAAAGGATCATACAGGAACACGGCGGTACGATTATCTCTGCCTGTTTCCCTTCCTGCGGATTGCCGTTCTGGTCCGCGATGACCTGCCATTCATGTTCAAAATGGAAATGCCGTTCATCCCGGGACGGATTCAGGATCACCCGTACACCGGCCGACTGGTTGCTCACATCCGTATAGTTGATGTCATAGAGAACAACCGAGCCCTCTGCGATGGAAAAGCGCACATACTTTTCAATCTGTGCGGCCGTATCGAGACGGAACGCCTTCCAGCGTTTGCGGATACTTACCATCTTCTTGAAGTATTCGACGATCTCATAGTTGAGGATCATGCGCTCCCAGTTCATCTGGTTGATCATGTCTCCGGCATTGTAGGAATTGGAGTTGTCCTGTTTGGTCCCGCAGAATTCCATTCCTGCATGGAAGAATGGAATGCCCTGTGCAACAAGCGTTGCGGCAATCATCAGCTTCTGACGCAGAAGACGGATTTCCCGCGGCTCCTCCGCACAGCATGCATGCATCTTATCCCAGGCGGTCGCATTGTCGTGGGTCTCAAGGCCGTTGATGCTCTGAACGGGAGAATCAAACCGGCGGAAATACGGATCTCCAAGGGAGTTTCCGGTCAGGACACTGCACATGTCAAAGGCCATGCCGAGATTGCCGGTCAGATAGCCCTTGTCATATTTGCTGTCATCGCTGGTGCGGCCCTTTGCCACATCGCGGAACGTATCGTTGAAGTGCGCAATGCCCGGCATCCGGTGCTGGTTGTAGATCCGTGCCTTTGCACTGTCGCTGATGGCCGTCGGCATATCCCAGCCTTCGCCGTAAATCAGCACATCCGGCTTGATCGTCCGGGCGAGACGATAGATTTCATTCATCGTATCGACATCGAGAATTCCCATCAGATCGAACCGGAACCCGTCGATGTTGTAAAGCTTCATATAGGTGCGGATCACATCCAGATACAGCTTCCGCATCATCGGACGCGTGCTGTCGAGATCATTTCCGCAGTAGCTGCCATTACTCATCCAGCCGGAATCGGTATAGCGGAAATAGTAGTACGGTACGATCCGGTCAAAACAGGACTTCGCCACATCATACATGTGGTTGAATACCACATCGAGAGTTACGCGCATGCCTCTGGCATGAATGGCGGCAACCATCTTTTTGAACTCCAGAACACGGCTGTAGGGATCGTTGGGATGCGTGCTGTAGCTTCCTTCCATCGCAAAGAACTGCTGCGGGTCATAACCCCAGTTATAGCCCCGCTCTGCGTGGTTTTCATCGATCGTCATGAAATCCATGACCGGTTGCAGCTGCACATGGGTAATGCCGAGATCGGAAAGATATTCCAGTCCGGTCGGCTTTCCCTTCCAGCTGGTACCGCCCTCGGAAAGGGAGATAAACTTGCCATGGGTCGACGTGCCGGTATCCTTTGAACTGGTCATGTCCCGTACGCTGCATTCATAAATAATCGCATCAGCAGCACTGTTCATGACGGAAGACACCCCTTCATCCGGAATCGCTTCGATCTCCGAGGTATCAACTACGGCACTGTGCTTGCCGTTGGCGTCGGAAGACAGCGCATACGGATCGATCGTTTCAACCAGAATGCCGTCCCGTTCCACCAGATAGACATACAGATAATGGCGCAGGTTCCCGTTGACACGGGTACGGAAGACCCCTTTCTCGCCGCGGTTCATGGGATACATGACCGTACGCTTCTGCGAATCGATCAGTCTCAGATAAACATGGATCGCAGTCGGAGCCCACAGCGCAAAGGTCGTGTAGTCTTTGGTATAAATCGCCCCAAGGTCATCCCCGTGATAGGTAAACTGCCGGTCAAACTCCGGTTTGCGGACAATGTGACGGATCTTCAGCGGCACTTCCGAGCCATGCGACTCATGAAGTGTATACAGCTGGCCGAACCGGAACACTGCCGGAATCGTCAGCTCATAACGCATCTCCCGCTCATGTTCTTCCACCCCGCGGATCACACAGTCACTGAACGTACCGTCATCTGCAGTCAGATAAAAGCCGCTGACTGCACCGTTGTAGTAATTCTTTGAAACAATCACCTGGACATGTCCAAAATCATCCAGAAACGCTTCCATATAAAAACCCCCGCTTCTGCCGAGAAAAAAGGCATTCTTATCGAGCGCCCTTAATCTTATTCGAAATTGCCGATTCACGCAATCAAAGCCTGACCGGCTTGATGCCCCAGACCTCTTCGCCGTACTGCTTGATCGTACGGTCGCTGGAGAAGTAAGCCGACTTGCCGATGTTGATCAGACAGCTCTTTGCCCATGCAGAGCGGTCTTCATAACGACGGCTGACCTCTTCCTGTGCGTTGACATAGGAATCAAAGTCCGCAAGTACGAGGTACTCATCGTTCTTCATCATCAGTTCGTCATAGATCGGACGGAAGTCGTCATGATTTCCGTTCCAGGTACCGTCGATCAGACTGTTGAGAGCCTTGCGGATCCGCTCATCGCTGTTGACATAGTCAATCGCGCGGTAGAACTGACGGAACGAATCGATCTCTTCCTCCTGCAGGCCGAAGATCACATCGTTTTCCCTGCCAACAAGACGGTCGATCTCAACGGTCGCACCATCCAGTGTTCCCAGTGTAATCGCACCGTTCATCATGAACTTCATATTGCCGGTACCGCTGGCTTCCTTGCCCGCAGTCGAGATCTGCTCGGATACATCGGAACCGTTCATCAGGATCTCCGACATGGAAACACTGTAGTTGGGCAGGAATACGACCTTTAACATGCCGTTGACATCCGGATCATCATTTACCTTCTTGGCAACGCAGTTGATCAGCTTGATGACCTTCTTGGCAAATACATATGCCGGTGCTGCCTTTGCGGCAAAGATATACGTATGCGGATAGATCTTAAAGTTGGGATCGCTCTTGATCCGCTGGTACAGATAGATGACATGCAGGATGTTCAGCAGCTGGCGCTTGTAGGCATGAAGACGCTTTGCCTGAGAATCGAAGATGGAATTCGTATCGACTTCAATTCCGGTCGTACGGCGGATGTAAGCCGCAAGGATCTCCTTGCGCTCCTGCTTGACCTTCAGGAATTTCTGCTGGACTTTCGGATCATCAACATAGTTCAGAAGCTTGTCGATCTTGTTGAAATCCTTCTCATAGCCCTTCCCGATCACACCATCGAGCATATTTTTCAGTTCCGGGTTGCTGTAAAGCATCCAGCGCCGCGGTGTAATGCCGTTGGTCTTGTTCTGGAAACGGTCCGGCCAGATGCGGGCATAATCCTTGAAGAGATCTTTGACAAGCAGACCGCTGTGGATCTCGGCAACACCGTTGACGGTGTGTGACATGATCACGGCAAGTCTTGCCATGTGGATCACGCCGTTATCAATGATCCGGGTGTCGTACCAGAGGTTCTGCTCATTTGGGAACCGCTCATACAGATAATGACCGTAGCGGCTGTTCATCTCATCGATGATCATATAGATACGCGGCAGAAGCTTCTGTACGTATTCTACCGGCCACCGTTCGAGCGCTTCGCTCATTACGGTGTGGTTGGTATAGGACATGACGGATTTGGTGATCGCAAATGCCTTTGCCCACTGATAGCCGTAGTCATCCATGAGTACGCGCATCAGTTCCGGAATCGCAAGCACCGGATGGGTATCGTTCAGCTGGATCGCAACCATCTCACCCAGATTATCCAGCGTCGGGTAATCCTTCAGGTGCGATTTGAGGATCGCATCAATGCCGGCACTGACAAAGAAGTACTGCTGCTTCAGACGCAGGTACTTTCCTTCTTCTGTGGAATCATCCGGATAGACGTTCAGGCAGATTTCATTAACTTCCTGCAGATACTTCCGGTAATCCATCCAGGCCGGAGAACGATCCGATGCCTCAGCGGACCAGAGACGCAGCGTATTGGTCATGCGGGTATTCGCACCGACCATCGGCATGTCATACGGTACCGCAAGGATGTGTTCCGCATTGACGTGATTGAAGTGCAGGTCACCATTGGCATCCCCGGTCACTTCAACATTTCCCCAGAATTTGACATCGACCGCGTGCTTTGGCTTGCGTACCTCCCACGGGTTGCCGATGCGCATCCACATGTCCGGTACTTCAACCTGATTGCCTTCGGCATCGATCAGCTGACGGAACAGACCGCACTGATAGCGGATGCAGTTGCCGTTGACTGCCAGGTTCTCCGTCGCCGCAGAATCCATGAAACATGCCGCAAGCCGGCCCAGTCCGCCGTTTCCAAGTCCGGCATCGCGTTCCATCGCGGCCAGATTCTCGTAATTGATGCCAAGATCCGCAAGTCCTTCGACAACAATGTCATAGATGCCGAGATTCTTGAGATTGCTGGTCAGAGAACGGCCCAGCAGAAACTCCATGGAGAAGTAATAAACCTGCTTTGCCTTCTGGGCCCGTACCGCAACCTTTGTATCTTTCCAGTTGACGGACGCATAATTTCGGACCATTTCGCCGAGTGTAAGATATTTCTCGGTCGGATGGGTCAGTTCCGTCGTGGTGCCATAGGATTCGATGAGTCTCTGTGTAAACTCCCTTTTGAACTCCTGTTTGTTTTTAAACATAAAAGACCTCAAGCTTTCTGTTAACGCCCCTGTACTATAACATAAAAAAAGAAACAAAAAGGGCATTATTTCAGTACCCTTTTACATAATCATGAATCTGCTTCAGGCTGTTTCAGCGTGTTTTCTTCTTCGGACAGGTGAACCAGACGGCCGCAAATGGTGCCAGACGGATCGTAATCTTCTGCGGAAAACGGGATTCTCCCTTTACCGTATGGGTACGCAGCGGCTCATAGTTGGTCATGTTGCAGCCATCATAGATATCCTTCTCGGTATTGAGAATCTCCGTCCAGGTACCTTTCCGGGGTACCGGTACATCGTAGATCTCATAGGATGCCGGTGTCAGGTTCAGGATGCACAGGAGATATTCACTCTCATCTTCCCGGAAGAAACTGAAGACCGACTGCTTTGTGTTGTCGGCATCGACCCACTGGAAGCCGCTGAACTGATAATCGTTCCGGTACAGCACGGAATGGGCGGTGTAGATCCGGTTGAGATCCGTGAAGAAACGCAGGAAACTGTCGTGTTTCGGGTATTTCAGCAGGAACCAGTCCAGTTCCTTCTTTTCATCGAATTCCCGGAACGAAGCGATCTCATTGCCCATGAAATTCAGCTTCTTGCCTGGATGGGCAAACATATAGGCATACAGGTTTTTTACCTGAGCGAACTTCTGATCATAGCTTCCCCACATCCGGTCGATCACCGTCTTTTTGCCGTGTACGTTTTCATCATGGCTCAGCGGCAGGATGAACCGTTCGCTGTAGAAATAAGCCATGGAGAAAGTCAGTTTGTGGTGTTCGTAGCTGCGATAGATCGGATCCTTTGCGTAATAGCTGAGCGTATCATTCATCCAGCCAAGGTCCCACTTGTAGTCAAACCCAAGCCCGCCGTCCAGGGTCGAAGCGGTAACCTTCGGGAAATCGGAAGAATCTTCCGCAATCAACATGACCTGCGGGAATTCCTTTTTCAGGAAATAATTCAGCCGCTTCATGAAGTTCAGTGCGCCTTCATTGGTACCGCGGTTGGAGTTTCCGTTCCAGTAGATCATATTGGCAACCGCATCCATGCGGATGCCGTCAATGTGGTAGATACTGCACCAGAACATTGCACTCGAAATCAGGAAGGAACGGACTTCTTCGTTCCAGAGATCAAAGTTCAGCGTTCCCCACTGGCTTTCCGCATCTTCCGGTTTCCGGTATTCATACAGTGCCTGCCCGTCAAACTTCCGCAGACCGAATGCATCTTTGACAAAATGCACCGGAACCATATCCATGATCACGCCGATGCCCGCTTCATGACATGCGTTGATGAACGATGCGAATTCCGTGGGATTGCCATACCGGCTCGTGACGCTGTAATAGCCGGAAGCCTGATAGCCCCAGGAACCGTCAAAGGGATATTCGTTGATCGGCATCAGCTCGATATGCGTATACCCGTGTTCCTTTACATAGGGAATCAGGTTTTCTTCCAGCATGCCGTAGGTATACGGGTATTTTCCGTTCCGCTTCCATCCGCCGGCATACACTTCATAAATCGATACCGCCTCGTCATAACACGCAGTCCTGCGTTTCATCCAGTCACTGTCCGTCCAGTGGATATCGTGCAGGTTATAGACCTTGGATGCCGTCTCCGGGCGGGTCTCACTGTAAAACGCATACGGATCACTTTTGTCGATCAGTTTTCCATTGATATCTTCGATCCGGTATTTATAGCTGTCCCATTCCTTTGCATTGGCAATAAAGATACTCCAGACACCCCGGAAGCCGGTACGCTCCATGCGTGCCTCACTGCCGTCCCAGTTGTTGAAGCTGCCGATAACGCTGACATTGCGGGCATGCGGCGCATAGACCGTGAACCGAACGCCTTCTGCCCCTTCATAGGAAAAATGCGCGCCGAACAGTTTCCACGCGTCAATACAGTGTCCCTGATGAAACGATTCAATGATTCTTGCCTGATCCATACAAAGATCGTCCTTTCAAATCAGCGCATTTATTGTATCAGAATATACCCCGCCGTAATTAACAACTGTGCAGAAAGATAGGTTTCCATGATCCAGGTATCCGGTCCGCCAAGAAATTCCCGGCAGGCGATCCGGTGATCCGAGAAACAGAAAAACAGCGATCCGTACCAGACCAGCAGGAACGCCAGCGGCATGACCTGCCCGATCCGAAGAAATGCCAAAAAGCTCATGAAGGCGATCACCACAACATAAAGCTTTACAACAGACTTCATGTTCTTCTTCAGATTCGGATCCAGCTGCCGGATGGTCCGCAGGATCCAGTACCCGTAGCCGATCACACCAGCCACGACCGCCCAGGGCGAAAGCCGCTCCAGAACAATGTCCTGCGTAAACAGCACACAGTAACAGAGGTGCCCCAGCAGGAAACAGAGGATCCCGTTCCGCAACGAATGCCGATCCTTTGCCAGCAGGATCAGATCTCCGATCCATCCGAAAAGAAGACCGCCCACCAGCATCGGCTGAACAGACGGTACCGAACAGCAGTAATAGCCGAGCAGGGAAGGAATCAGAAACGGCTTGCAGATGCGCATCTGTTTCTTCGCATCACACCAGCAGTCAATGGCACCTAGCAGAAGATAGATTCCCAGAAATACATACTTCATAAACAAATGTTCCCCTTCTGAAAAGGCGCCCGGAGGCGCCTGTCAGTTCCATCAGGAGAGGATCGGCTTGCAGGCTTCTGCCAGCTCATCCTTTTCTTTCTGTGCTTCGGCAAGATCTTTGCCGAGGGTTGTGAAATAGGTTTTGATCTTCGGCTCCGTACCAGATGGACGGACGATGACAGAAGCACCGTCTTCCAGTGTATAGATCAGTACGTTTGCCTTCGGCAGACCGGTTTCTTCCGGCTTGCTGTAGTCCGTAACCTTGACAACCTTGCGGCCTGCGAATTCCTTCGGTGCATCGGTACGCAGGGAAGTCATGATTCCTGCCATCTTGTCCATGCCGGAAAGACCCGGGAATTCAAAACTGTCGACCTTGTTCAGGTAACGGCCGTATTCCGCATAGATCTCTTCGAGACGTTCTTTAATAGAGGAACCGATGGAACGGTAGTAAGCAGCCATCTCACAGATCAGCATTGCGCCGATAATGGCATCCTTGTCACGGACATACGGTCCGGCCAGATAGCCATAGCTCTCTTCGAAGCCGAAGATGAAGCGGTCTACTTCGCCGGCAGCTTCCAGCTGTGCGATCTGATCACCGATCCACTTGAAGCCGGTCAGTACGTGACGCAGTTCAACACCGTAATGTTCTGCGATCTTGTCTGCCAGCGGAGTGGAAACAATCGACATGACAGCGACCGGTTTGCTCGGCATGGTGCCTTTTTCGATACGGCCCTGGCAGATGTAATCCAGCAGGAGCGCACCCATTTCGTTTCCGGATACCAGCTCATAGCTGCCGTCCGGACACTTCATTGCGATACCGACACGGTCCGCATCCGGGTCCGTTGCGAGCATCAGGTCTGCACCGACTTCCTTTGCCAGTTCAAGGCCCTTTTCCAGTGCCTCAAAGATTTCCGGGTTCGGATACGGGCAGGTGGTGAAATAGCCGTTGGGGTATTCCTGTTCCGGAACGATCGTGATATCCGTGATGCCCATATCCTTCAGGATGCGGGTAACCGGTACGAGACCGGTACCGTTGAGCGGTGAATAGACGAGTTTCAGTCCGGCCGTCTTGCAGAGACCAGGTCTTACCTGACGTGCTTCGATTTCCTTGTACAGCGCTTCCTTGCAGTCGTCGCCGACAAACTTGATCAGGCCTTTTTCTACGCCTTCCGCAAAGCTCATGTACTTCGCACCGGTGAGCACATCGGTCTTCTGAATGCTGTCATAAACAACGGCAGCTGCGTCATCGGTCATCTGGCAGCCATCCGGGCCATAGGCCTTGAAGCCGTTGTATTTTGCCGGGTTGTGGGATGCGGTGATCATGATACCCGCATTGCACTTGTAGTAACGGGTCGCAAAGCTCAGTGCCGGAACCGGCATCAGCTCATCATAGATGCGGACATTGATTCCGTTTGCCGCTAGAACGCCTGCCGCATCACGGGCAAAGTTCCAGCCCTTGAGACGGGAGTCATAGGAGATCGCAACTGTCTGTGTGCCGCCCTGTGTCTTGACCCAGTCCGCAACACCCTGTGTTGCCTGACGGACGACCCAGATGTTCATCCGGTTGGTGCCTGCGCCGAGGGTTCCGCGCAGGCCTGCGGTTCCAAACTGCAGTGCGACTGCGAACCGCTCCTTGATCGCCTCTTCATCCCCTTTGATCTGAAGCAGCTCTGTGCCAAGATCGATATCCTGAAGATCTGCTTCAAGCCAGCGCTTATACTCATCCATGTACATATTCAATTATTCCTTTCCTTGTATGGAGTTGTTTAAAAAAAACGGAAGATGCCCGCAGGGCGTCTTCCAGATGTTGACAGAGATTAAGCGATTACTTTCTGTGTGCGAAGAACTTCTTCAATAGTCTTGATCGCAACATCCTCATCGTCGCCGTCACATGTAACTGTGATTTCGGACTGTGTCGGAATACCAAGGGACATGACACCCATGATGGACTTCATGTTGACTGTACGGCCCTTATAAGCAACCTTAACTTCGCTCTTGAACTTGCTCGCTGCGTTGACTGCAACGGTAGCCGGACGTGCGTGTAATCCTACCGGATCAACAACTGTTACGGAAATCTGTTTCATTTAATCATTTACCTCCTTGTGGAATGTGATTCAATTTTACTTCATGAACCTGAATGTTGCAAGCGGTTACATTTTACCTTTCGGAAGGAAAGAACGCTGTTTTTTCCGATTCATTTATGGTATGGTTCGTGGTTCAGGATCCGGAATGCCCGGTAAATCTGTTCCAATACAATGATTCTGCACAGCTGGTGCGGGAAGGTGTTGTCGGAGAGCTTCCACCGCAGATCTGCCCTGCGGATCAGTTCTTCACTGACGCCGAGCGTTCCCCCGATTACAAACGTAATCGTGCTCTTTCCGGAAGTATGGCAGCCATCGATCGTTTCCGAAAGTTTTACGCTGTCGATCGGCTTTCCGGCAAGATCCAGAAGGATCACATATTCCCCTTCCTTAATCTGTTTCAGGAGCCGTTCCCCTTCGATCTTCTTCACCGCTCCATTCTCCGATGGAGAATTGGATTCCGGTGCCTTTTCATCTTTTACTTCAACCAGTTCCAGCTTTTCATAACCCCGGATGCGTTTGGCATACTCACTGACCCCTTCCTTCATCCAGGGTTCCTTCAGTTTTCCGCAGGCCAAGAGCCGGATCATCGCAGGATCACCGCAATCGGCGAAGCATTGCCGTTGCGTACCACATTCAGGGAAACCGCAGTACCCGGTTCTTCAAGGTAAAGCTGCCGCTGCAGGGTTTCAAGACTGCTGATCGTGGTGTCATTGAGATTCGTGATCACATCATTTGGAAGGATGCCCGCAGTCTCTGCCGGAGATCCTTCGATCACTTCTGCTACAACAACGCCGGTGACTTCCAGAGGAATATTCATTGCGGATTTCTGGTACAGTTCCAGATCCCGGACATTGATACCGACGATTCCAAGATACCCTCGGGTGATTTCCCGATTCTTGCGGATCTGTTCTGCCGCCAGCACAACCTCATTGATGCCGATCGCGGTTGCCGTATTTCTTCCGTCTGCCAGTGCAGTTGTCAGGATACCGATCATCTGCCCGCTGAGGTTTACGATCGGTCCCCCGATCAGATTCTCGGTAAGATTGATGTCGGTAAGCAGTCCTTCCGTGATCCATTCGTTTTCATCACTCAGGGAACCAACATAATACTGGCCCGGTTTTGACACTACGCCAAAGCTGACTTCTCCGGTCTGGGTATGCAGGTTCCTGCCGCCCAGTGCGATTACGTATTCGCCCTGTTTGATTGCCGTCGATGCGCCAAGATGGATCGGCTCGGTTTCAAAATCCGGATGCGTCAGGATCAAAGACACATCGGTCAGTTCATCTTTTCCATACAGTTCCCCGGGACAGGAAAGTCCGTTATCGAAGAGGACGGTAAATTCTTCATTTTCCGTAACCCATCTCGAAGCGGTGAGGATCCAGGTATCTGTTCCCATGGAGGCATAGATTACACCGCTCATCACATGTTCACTCTGATCATTGGAAGCGGTAATACTGACCAGCTTCGGCATGACCTGTGCGGTCGTTTCCGTGATGTCGGTCGTATAGCCTTCGATCGTATTGTTGATCACGCCGTTTTCATCCGAACTGACTGCCGCAGAACCGTTTGCGATCTTCGCTTTCAGATTGCTATAGCCGACCGTCAGAAACAGGTTCCATGCCAACAACGCAGCTGCAGCTGCTATGATCCACTTTTTCACCCTGCCAGTCACCTCCTTTTATGATTTCATTCTGTCCGGCTGCCGCAAGCACGAGATCCCTCCGGCAGCTGCCATGTGCCCGCAATGCCTGATGACTGATCCGCAGTGCGGTTTCCTGAGTATTTGCCTGCTGGCTGATATGCGCCAGTATGACCATTTTGGTTTTCTCATTCACGATCCGTGTCAGCAACGACGCACAGTCTTCGTTGCACAGGTGCCCGCTGTCCCCGGCGATGCGCATCTTCAGATACATCGGCCGGCTGGTATGCATCAGCATCTCCGTATCATGATTGCTTTCGAGAATAATGTAGTCTGCCCCTTTCAGTATGGGCAGGTATTCATCTTTGACATATCCGGTATCGGTAATATAGACAAGCTTCTCCTGCCAGCTTGTGATCACATAACCGACCGTCCGCTCTGTATCATGGCTCAGTGCAATCGGAGTGATAGTCAGATGCTCGATCTGAAAGGCCTGATCGGGCTGAAGGATCACAGCCTCCGTACCGGCAATCGGAACCGGACTGTAGACCGGCACATTCCGAAAGTGCTTGATCTGGGAAATATGATCACTGTGATCATGCGTAATCAGAAGCGCATCAAGATCCTCGATCACCATGCCGGTACTGTTTAATGCCTGAAACAGCCAGGCTTTGGTACCGCCGCAGTCGATCAGGATCGATGTATTTTCATCCTGCAGCAGAAAGCTGTTCCCTTTGGAACCGCTCTCCAGCAGTGCAAAGCGCATCATGATTTAGCAGGGCAGGAATCCGTCGCACGGATTTCTGCGCTCTCCTTCATACATGATGAAGAAATGGGTATGCGGACCGGTCGCAAGACCCGTCATACCGATCTGACCGATGATATCACCCTTGTCTACGATCGTGCCGACTTCCAGCGGAGACGGTACATTCATATGACCATAGTAGGTCTCATAACCGTTGTTGTGATTGATGATGACGTAGTTACCGTTGATGCCATTGTAGGAGTTCACTTCAATAGTGCCACGGTCTGCGGCATAGATGTTTCCATAACGGTCATATGCGTTCTGAATATCGATTGCACGGTGACCTGCATAGCAGCCCCACTGACAGGAGATGTGCGGGTTGTCGACCGGCCACTGGAACGTACCGGTACCGGTATCCGGCAGCTGCATGGTTCCGACTGCAATGATTTCATTGATCGGCTGCATCGTATCCACCGACGAGGTCAGAGTACCGCTGACAAGCACACCGTTGATCCACCGCTCGGTATACAGAGAGTTCTTTGATCCGTCGACACCGACCTGAATCTGTTCAAACAGACCTTCCCGCATGGAGTCATCGGTCTGGTAGACTGTCTGCGCGATGATCGGTTCTTTCTTCATCGATTCCTTCGTGACAACGATGTCGATCGGAGAGGTGAAGTAGGTAACACAGAGTTCCATGCCCTCACTCAGGATCTGATCGGTACTGGAGATCTGGTCCCGGTTGATGTTCATGACCTGCGTAGCTGAAAGGTCGTGGTTCTTGGAGCCGACACCGGCGACGGTATCGTATTTCTTGACCGTATAGTACTCCCGTTCGGTATTGTCACCGTACTTGAGATAATCCAGCACGCTCTCTTCGCTTTGCCGGATTTCTTCCGGTGAAGCGAATACCTCTTTCATCTCGATCGTCTGCTGAACCGTAATGCCGACCGATCTGGAACCGTAGGTCTTGAGCTGCGGAGTTGTTTCCCCGCGGTTGAGCGTCGCAAGATCTTCGCTTGTGATGAAGAAGGTCATGTACGTGTTCATTGCGTTGTTGAACAGTTCTTCATCGGCAACATAGATCTCGGCATAGACACCGTTTTCATCCGAAAACTCAACGCCGGTGCACTTCAGGGTGAACAGGCGGTTGTCTTTCAGATAGGTAAAAATATCTTCATCGATATTCTCATACGTCATATAGCTCTGTTCCGGAATCAGATAAACATCTTTTCCGAGATAAACCTCGGAGTCCGGAAAGGATTCTGCGTAGAATTCGTGATAGACCGACTTCAGGAATTCATCCAGTTTCTTCCGGTCCTGCAGAACGCCGACAAGCTCGCCGTTGCTGTAAAGGCGGTACACTTCGTGGGGCTGACTGTCCACACGGAGCGTGCGCTGTGAAAGCAGCGAAGTGCTTTCGCTTTCCGTATCAAAATAGGAAGGCTGCTTCTGCTTCAGCAGAGCCGGCAGCCCGACTGCCACACCAATGGCAGCAGCCATGCAGAACAGTAATATCAGAATTCGCTTCATAGGTTACCTTATGCGTTTCGTTCAATGCTCATCAGTGCATTCGTTCTTGGCTCAAAAGCCAGGTAGATGCGGCGGGTCGCACCGTTACGGTGTTTAGCCACATTGATCTCGAGTTCTTCGGAACCGGTCCGTTCCGCCTCTTCCTTTGCCTCATCGCTGTAATACGATTTCCGGTACAGCAGCATGACGATATCGGCATCCTGCTCGATGGCGCCGGATTCCCGCAGGTCTGAGAGCTGCGGACGCTTGTCTTCCCGGGATTCCACGTTACGGGACAGCTGGGAAAGGGCAATGACCGGTACTTCCAGTTCTCTGGCAAGTGCTTTCAGACTTCTTGAAATATCGGATACTTCCTGCTGACGCGAGATATCGCCGCGTCCGCCGGAATTACCGGTGATCAGCTGGATATAGTCGATCAGGACCATATTCAGCCCCTGTTCATTCTTCAGCCGGCGACACTTCGAAAAGATCTCTGCGACCTTGATCGTCGACTTGTCATCAATATAAATCTTGGTCTTCTTGAGATTCGCACTCGCCTCATTGAGACCATTCCATTCTTCATTGTTCTGCAGACGTCCGGTACGCAGAACATCGCCCGGCAGTCTGCTGCGCGCACTCAGCAGACGCATTGCCAGAGACTCCGCGCTCATTTCCAGCGAGAAGATCGCAACTGCTCCATCCGTCTGAATCGAAGCCGCATTCATCGCAAGGTTCAGTGCGACTGCCGTCTTTCCCATCGAAGGTCTTGCGGCAAGGATCACAAGGTCCCCGCGCTGGAAGCCATGCGTCAGATGATCGAGGTCCCGGAACCCGGTACGGATACCGGTAATGTCGGAACCCTGATCGGAATACCGGTGGATCATGTCAACAACGGAATTAAACAGTTCGTGCCGGTCACGGAATTCCGTCGTACGCCGGCTGCGGGAAATATCCAGCACTGCCTTTTCCGCCTGATCGAGGAAATCATTGACGTCACTCACGCCTTCCATGCCGTCGGAAGAGATCTTCCTTCCGGCTTCGATCATTTTCCGGGTAATTGCCTTGTCCTTGAGGATCGAGACATACATTCTGGTATTGGCACTTGTGACCGCACTCTGCATGAGATCCGTAAGCGCGGTATTTCCGCCGACCCGGTCAAAATCTCCCCGGTCTTTCAGACGCGTTGAAACCGCGGTCGGATCGACCGGTGTTCCTTCATCTGCCAGACTTTTGACCGCAAGAAAAATCAGACGGTTGTTTTCCACAAAAAAGTCATCTGCGGAAAGGCCTTCTTCAATCGCCGTCTTCGTTGCGGAGTCATACAGCATCATTGTGCCAAGCAGGGAAACTTCCGCTTCCGGTGCACTGGGAAGTGAAGGCAGCGGCATCAGTCGTTACCCTTTACATTCACACGCACGGTTCCAATCACACCTTTGTACAGCTCAATGCGCACTTTTGTAACACCGAGACTGATGATCGGTTCCGTATCGAGAATCTTACGCTTGTCAATCTTATAGCCGCGTTTGTTCAGTTCCTCTGCGATCTGCTTTGTGGAAACAGATCCGAATACACGTCCGTCCTTTCCGGAGTTGACATGGAATTCGAGGATCAGATCTTCAAATTCCTTCGCGACAGCCTCCGCTTCTTTCCGGCGGGCTTCATCCTGTTTCTTTTCTTCTTCCTTCTGCTCGGCAAGGATCTCCCGGCTCTTGTCGGTCGCCAGTACGGCAAGACCCCTTGCCAGAAGGAAATTGCGGCCGTAGCCGTCTGCGACCTCTACAATGTCGCCTTTCTTACCGAGCTTTTTTACATCACTCTTCAGAATCACTTTCATGATTAACCTCCCTGAAATAGATATCGATCTGCTCCAGCAGTTCTGCCTCAAGCTCATCGATACTGCATCTCTTTCGCTGCATTGCGGCTGCCGTCATATGACCGCCGCCGTTCATCGCTTCCATGATGACCTGTACATTGATCGAACCGCTGGAACGGGCGGAGATCGAAGTCTCCCCTTCGGTGTTGTCGGCGATGACAAATACTGCCTCCACATCCTGGATCGACAGCAGCCGGTCCGCCACCTGGCTCATGACCGAACGGCTCAGCGGCCGTTCTTTGTACGGTACCGTCAGGATCCCGTGGTCATGCCGCTTAGCGACCGCCATGCAGGAAGCCTTAACCGTAAACTCATCATAGGTATCCTTCAGATATTCATCCACTTCCATCGGATCAGCGCCGAGCTTGCGCAGTGCGCTTGCGGCTTCAAACGTACGGCTGCCCGTACGGGTATGGAAGCGGTTCGTATCGATCATCATTCCTGCAAGCATGATATTGGCATCCAGCTGCGAGAATTCGACCCGGCTTGAAATATACGGAGAAAGCTCCGTGATCAGTTCACACGTCGAACTTGCGCCAGCCTCGATGTACACGAGGATCGGCTGTACGCCCATATCGGTGCTGCGGCGGTGATGATCGATGATCACGATCTTCTTCGCGGATTCGAGAAGTCGCGATCCGTTGGACTGTTTGCTGTTATGGTGATCCACCATAACGGTCAGGGTATTGTCCTGAAGCTGGTTGATCGCTTCATTTTCCGTCACAAAGCGTACTTCCTGCTTCAGTTCTGCTTCATTTTCCTTTAATACCGCATTCAGCTTTTCTTCAATGCCGCCGGTCTTTCCGATAATGCATACCGGCTTGTGCAGCGCCGCCGCAAAACGGGAAACACCGATTGCCGCACCGACACAGTCAAAGTCCATGTTGCGGTGGCCGCAGATGACGACGTTGCTGGAGCGGGTGATCAGCTCCCGCAGCGAGTTGGCCATGACGCGCACGCGGACACGGCTCCGCTTTTCTGCCGCTTCCGTGGATCCGCCGAAGAACTTGACGTCTTCCCCGGCTTTCTGTACGACGGCCTGGTCGCCGCCGCGGCTCTGTGCCAGGTCGATCAGCCGGACCGCCATTTCATCCAGCTCCGTAAGGCTGGAAGTTCCTCTGGCAAACGCCAGCGAGAGGGTTACGGAAACATCCTGTTTCTGTGCAGCCCTGCGGATCGTGTTGATGATTGAGAAATGATCTGCCGCAAGATCTGAGAAGATCTTTTCGTTCAGCACCATATAGTAGCGGGAGTTGGAGATCCGCTTGAGTACGATTCCGTGATCCGCGCAGTAATCCGTCAATGGCGTACGCACCGCCAGGTTGATGTTTGCGACCGTCGCATCATCCTCATACTGGGTGGACTCATCATAGTTGTCGAGTACCGCAATACCGATGACCGGACGTTCTTCTTCATAGGAGAGCAGCGCATTGTGTTCTTCCGTAATATCCCGGAAGATCAGCACCGGTTCATCTTCTCTCCGGCAGATCGAATACATGCGGTCATCCAGCTGTACCTTTACGGAATCCGAACTGCCGCTGATCAGAGGATCTACTTCCGGCAGCCAGCTGAGCACTTTACTGCCGATCCGGTCGATGCCGCGCTGTTCAAACAGCTCGCTCATCCAGGTGATTACATAGTCATCGTCATACATGATCATTCCGGTCATGCCGTAAAGGAATGCGTCCCTTGCGGAATCCCCGAGTGCTTCGGTAATGCCGGAAGCCTGTTCATGGGAAAGCGTATCAATGCGGTCCAGCAGATAGACAAACAGGATTCCCTGAATGATCAGAATAATCGTTGCGGAAAGTATGCCCTTTTCCAGTCCGGCCCGGAAGAAAAACAGCAGCAGCGCTTCCACTGCGATTGCCGCAAACAGGATCCGCCGAAGATCACTTATCTTTTTCTGCATTTATCGCTCCTCCCAGCAGCCTGGAATGGAAATCCGTCGTGATATACAGGAAGCCGAAGATCACCATTCCCACCGGCATGACAAACATTGCGAGCAGTCCCAGCAGCATTCCCAGTCCCCGCATCTTTGGATTGCGGATCCGCATCACAACAATGATCGCGATATACCCGTACACCAGCAGGTACAGGAACCCGCACATGCCAAGTCCCTGCAGCAGGTTCTGAGCAATCTCATTCTCCAGCGGTCTCAGCATGGAATAGTAATAGGCACAGAAGCCCGCAAAGCCAAGGTACCCGGTCCACTTGGGCGGGAAATACTCGGATACCGGAGTCGGGGGCTCGATATTAAAGCGCATCCGCTTCAGCAGAAGCCGGGAAAGCACATGGGTCACAAATCCCTGCATGACACCGGTCATGATGGCAGTCACCACAAAGATCGTACGGATATACTGTCCCATGTTGACCGTTGCCGGCATCTGCGCCCCGCTCTGCTCAAATACCTGGTTCATGACGCCTTCAATCTCAGCCGTCTCTGCCGCGATGTCATAGCCGAAAAACGAGGCAAAGACCACGGTTGAAAGCACGTTGACCAGTGCCCCCATCGCCATTGTGATCAGAACCACTTTGTGCGTATTCTGCCGGGCATAGATTCCGTTTCCATACACCAGGCCGATCAGACTTTCACTTCCGACATAGAACAGGGTGATAACTCCCCCCAGCATGAAGCCGAGCAGGCACATCGCAACGAGAACAATAATGCTGTCCTTCCAGCCGTACTTGGCGGAATAAAACACCATGGGAATCGGAAACAGGAACAGGAACATGTCCTGGAACAGTCCGCCCAGCTGTCGGTTTATTAATAATACGACCCCGACGATCGCACACATCATGGCGCCGTCGGTTATTTTTCGTACATTGTTGTTCACGAAAAAGCACCTCCAAAAAAATCACAGCGGTGATCAAGTTCAAATTATACCATTGTTTCCCCGTCTGAGACAGATTCCGGCCCCTTGGAAAGCGCAAAGAAAAACCGATCCTTGGTTAGATCGGTCAGTCTGCTACATACGGCAGTAAAGCCATCTGACGTGCGCGTTTGATAGCGGCAGCGAGCTGACGCTGGTATTTCGCACTTGTTCCGGTGACACGGCGCGGAATGATCTTGCCGTTGGCACTGATGAACCGTTTCAGAAGCTCTACATCTTTATAGTCGATATAGGTGATGTTGTTCTTGGTGAAGTAACATACCTTACGACCGCCCATTCTCTGTTTCTTGAATGCCATGATGGTCTCCTTTTATCTTTTTTCATTTAAAACGGCAGGTCGTCGCTTGCGATATCGTAGCTGGGACCTGTATTGAACCCGCTGTCTGCGGCGGGATCAGCGGCACCTGCATATGGATCCTGCGGTTCCGGTGCCTGGTAGGACGATGTCTGGCCCTGTGAAGATCCTCTTGACTCGAGAAGCTGGACGCGGTCGCAGAGAACGTCTGTTGTATAGACTTTCTTCCCGTCCCGGTCAACATAGCTTCCGGTCTGAATGGAACCGTTCACGCCTACCATAGAGCCTTTTCTGCCATAGGTACCAAGGAAATCAGCACTCTGCCTCCATGCCACACAACTGATAAAATCCGCTGTGGGCTGATTGGCATTGTTCTGGTCCCTGTTTGAGGAAAAACGACGGTCGCACGCAACGGTAAAACGGGCATAAGAGATTCCAGCGGTTGTCTTGCGGACTTCCACATCCTTCGTCAGTCTGCCTACCAGTACGACACTGTTAATTCCACTCATGTTTACTTGGTCTCCTTGGGTTCAGGCTTTTCATCGATGTTGACGATCATGAAACGCACAACATTCGGATTGATCCGCATCAGACGGTCAAATTCCTTAACGCCGGCATTTTCTGCCTCAAAGGTAACTACGACATAGTAACCCTTGGTCATATCATCAATCTCATACGCGAAATCACGCATTCCCCATTCATCAGTCCGGACGATCTTACCGCCTTCATTGGTGATAATTCCGCCAAGCTGTTCGATCAGGGCCGTGCGCTTTTCTTCTTCAACGCTGGCATTGATGATGTACATGACTTCATACTTGCTCATTTGTACACCTCCTTCTGGTCTAACGGCCATTTCTGGCAAGGAGCAGATGAAAAATACTTTTCATCGACTCGCCTAGTGATAGTACCATCATTCCCGCCGGTTTGTAAACACCTTTTAAAAGGAAAAGGAGACAGGTTCTGTGACCCGCCTCCCGAATCGTCATACTGCGGTATGGTTATTCTTTCTTTTCCGTGCCATCCCCTGCATCTTTCGGAGTGCCTGCGTCGATCTTATGGTTCCCGCGTTCTTTTTTCGGCTTTCCATGGAACGGATTGGGATCCAGTCCTTTGGCCTTGCGGACCAGTGCGATGATCGCACCGACCAGAAGGATCAGCAGGATGAACGGAAGCAGACGTACGATCGTCAGTGCCAGCTGTTCGAGGAAGTATACGAAGCTGATCCAGGACTCCTGGAAGGTCTCCTGCAGATCTTCCCAGAATCCGTCAATCCGGATACCGGAATCAACCGGTGTGTACTTCTGTACTTCATTGATATTGAGGTAGATCGTCGAATACTGCACGTCGGTATCCATCGTGGACTGACGGCTCTTCTTCTGATTGAGTTCCATCTGTACCTCGGAAAGACGCTCTTCCACCCTGATCATGTCTTCCACGGTATTCGCCGCATCCATCATCTGAAGCAGACGTTCCTGCTGTTTTTCCAGTGCTTCGATCTCGATCGCATTGTCACTGTACTGACGGGAGATGTTCTGCACATTCTCCGAGCGGTTCGTCATCTTGCCGGTGCCTTCCATATCATTCATGAAGGCATCGAACTTCTCCGTCGGGATGCGGACGGTCATGGACAGCGTCCGGTTGGAGGTACGTGTTCTTCCGTCGGTGTAATACCAGCTCTTGTCACCATCCCACTCGTTCTTATCCTGGACGATGCCCTGATAAGAAGTGATCCTTTCCCGTACTGCCTTGACGGTCTCTTCGTAATCCAGTGTTTCGATCGTCATGGAGCCGGTGTAGACCAGTTTTTCACCAGTGATTGCCGGCGTGGTTGTGCCGGATTCGGTCTTTTCATCCCGGCTTTCTTCATAGTCGGCAGCTTCCGCATCATAATACCCGTTGGTGATGCCGTAGGCGCCTTCTTCCGCCGCATAGGAAGTGGTATCCGAAGCGTAGCTCTGATGCGCCGTTCCGGACGATGAGCCGCAGGCAGTCAGTGCAATGACCAGTGCCATACTGCTGAATGCTTTGATCCATTTCTTCATGTTCTTTCCCTCTTTTCTTCATAATGGAAACACGGTATGGTTCCCAAATGTTGCAAATTATGTTTCGTTTTTTTTCCTGCTTTAATGATACCAAACCGGAACCGTCCTGAACGGGTCTGAACCGGAAAAAAACCGGTACACCGTTTTGATATACCGGCAGGATAAGATCCGTTACGGTCAGATTTTGTAACAGCCTTCCTTCATTCGTTCTTCAAATTTGTCTTTGGGAAGCGGCTGATCGTACAGGAACCCCTGGATCCGGTCACAGCCGAGCCGGTGCAGGAAGTCCTTCTGTTCGACCTGTTCGACTCCTTCGGTAATGACATCGATATTCAGCTTTTCCGCCATATCGATAATACTCTGAATAATAATCTCATCCGTCTGTCCGAGTTCCCGGTTAATGAAGGAACGGTCGATCTTGATCTCCCCTACCGGGAATTCCCGCAGAACGCTGAGGGATGAATAGCCGGTGCCGAAGTCATCGATACTGGACTGGATATTGAATTCCTTGAGACGGTTCAGGAAGACTGCCATCTGGCCCTGTTCCTCTTCACTTGTAGTCTCTGTGATTTCAATGATGATCTCGTTGCGTTCAATGCCGTATTTCGTAATAATCCCCAGGATCTTTTCCGGAAGATACGGATCACCGAGGTCTTTGCGGGAGAAGTTTACCGATGCCGGCACAGCCGCATTTCCTCTTTCCTTCCAGGCGGCGATATCCCTGCACACCAGTTCCAGCATCGCAAGATCCAGATCTGCGATCTGACCGGTCCGCTCGAGGATCGGCACAAATACCATTGGCGGTACCAGCCGTCCGTTTTCAAACCAACGGGTCAGTGCTTCCGTACCGATGATCTTACCGGTAACGGAATTGACCTTTGGCTGATAGAAAACCGTAAACTCATTGTTGGCCAGTGCTTTCTGGAAGTTCTGTTCAATTGCTTTGGCACGGTTCACTTCTTCAGAAAGATTGTCCGTCATTTCCACCAGTGACTGTTTTGTCCGCTTGGCATAGGCAAGCGCATCCGAAGGGCTGCCAATGATGCGGTCAATTGCACACGGCATTTCGACCGGCATATAACCGGCTGTCGCAGCGATCGTAAGCGGGAACTTGATCCCGTCCTGAATACCGTAGATTTCAACTCCCGCAAGCAGCTTCTGGAATTCCTCATTGCGCGGGCCTTTATGGACCAGGGCAACAAAGTTATCGCCACCAAGATGGCCGAACAGTTCATCGTCCTTGAAGAATGGTTTCACTGCGCTGACATAGCGGCAGAGGATCGCATTGCCTTCCCGCTGCCCGAACCGCCGGTTAACAAGTCCGAAGCCTTTCAGATTGAAATAGTATGCGACAAAGCCTTCGATCGAACCCATCACATATTTCTTTCCGACTTCCCGCAGATAGCCGCTGGCATTGGGCAGTCCGGTCAGAAGCTGGGTCAGGGCCCCTTTCTCTGCTTTTTTGATCAGATAGGACTTTCCGAAATGCATATTCAGAATATTGAGGATCGAACGCAGCTCCCCGTAACGCTCCTCCGTGAAAGAACGTCCCGGCATTGCATATAAAATCATCCGGATCGTACCGTTATTCTCTGCCGGATAGTCCATTTCAAAGGCACTGCTTTTGTCAAAGCCTTCATCCGATGTGAAAAACACAAAACGTTCTTCTACCGGAAACTCCTGCTGTTTTCCGACCGGAATAGTCAGTTCTCCAATCGCCCGTCCGATTCCGAATTCTTCGCTCACTGCGAAAAGCGCTTTACCGACGGTTGATTCTGACTCTTCTTCCGAAGATAAGATGTCGATAAAACGTTCAATGGAGGTCAGACTGTTTCTGTTATGATCATCCATTTTTCCCCACCTGTACGGCTATTTGCCGTACACCCCTGATATTTGAATTAATTATATGCAGATTGAAGCTGTTCCCGCAAAAGGATTTTCACGCAGGGTATGCACGTATGTTTTTAAGCTTCCCCGCATCCGTAAATGCCTTGAGAGGGTCAGATTTCCGCAAGCGCCTGTTCCAGATCGGCAAGGATATCGTCGATGTTTTCGATTCCGACCGACAGACGGATGAGATCCGGTCCGACCCCTGCCGCAACCAGTTCTTCATCACTCATCTGCCGATGGGTAGAAGATGCCGGATGCAGAACACAGGTATGCGCATCCGCCACATGCGTGGCGATCATTGCGATCTTAAGTTTGCTCATGAATAGCTCGGCTGCTTTCCTGCCGCCTTTGACGCCGAAGGAGATGACGCCGCAGGTGCCGTTGGGCATATACTTCTTTGCCCGCTCATAGTATTTGTTGGAAGGCAGACCCGGATAATTGACCCAGGCAACTTTGTCATGCGCTTCCAGATACTCTGCCGCTTTCTGCGCATTGGCACAGTGCCGTTCCATCCGTACCGCAAGCGACTCCAGGCCAAGGTTCAGGAAATAGGCATTCATCGGTGCCTGAATGGAGCCAAGGTCCCGCATCAGCTGTGCGGTTGCCTTGGTAATAAACGCGCCTTCCTTTCCGAACCGCTCGGCATAGGTGACGCCATGGTAGGACTCATCCGGTGTAGTCAGGCCCGGGAATTTGTCCTTGTGGGCCATCCAGTCAAACTTGCCGGAATCCACAATCACGCCGCCGACCGTCGCATCATGACCGTCCATGTATTTGGTCGTGCTGTGCGTAACGATATCGGCACCCCACTCAAACGGACGGCAGTTGATCGGTGTCGCAAAGGTATTGTCGATGATCAGCGGCACCCCGTGGGAATGCGCTGCCTTAGCGAACCGTTCAATGTCAAATACGGTCAGGGCCGGGTTGGCAATCGTTTCTCCGAAGACGCATTTCGTATTCGGCCGGAACGCAGCTTCCAATTCCTCGTCGCTGCAGTCCGGATCAACAAAGGTAAACTCAATGCCCATGCGTGCCATGGTCACGTGGAAAAGGTTGTAGGTTCCGCCATAAATCGCTGTCGAAGAAACCACATGATCACCGGCTGATGCCAGATTGAAGACGGAGAAAAACGAAGCCGCCTGTCCGCTCGATGTCAGCATCGCGGCCGTTCCGCCTTCCAGTGCCGCAATCTTTGCGGCGACATAATCATTGGTCGGATTCTGCAGTCTGGTATAGAAATAGCCGGAAGCTTCCAGATCAAACAGTTTGCCCATGTCTTCGCTGGTATCGTATTTAAACGTCGTGCTCTGAACGATGGGAATCATCCTCGATTCCCCGTTCTTCGGCTCATAGCCGGCCTGAATGCATTTGGTTTCCAGTTTCATGTTGTTCTTCTCCCCCTGATCAGAGATCATTTAATATTCCGTTTTTCAGAAGCACCCGGTGGTCGCTGAATTTGGATACTTCGTTGGAGTGCGTAACTGCGATGATCGTTTTGCCATACCGTTCCGACAGCATCTGGAACAGCTTGATGATTTCCTGTTCGGTTGCGGTGTCGAGGTTTCCGGTCGGCTCGTCGGCAAAGATGAGATCGACATTCGAGGCAATTGCCCGGGCAATTGCGATACGCTGCTGCTCACCGCCCGAAAGATGGGTGACGAGACGTTCCGCTTTTGTATTGGCAATGCCGACCATATTCAGCAGTGCATAGGCAAGCTCTTTCTGATTGCCCGGAAGCTTGTTGTCGGTTTCCGTCATGGAAAGCAGAATGTTCTCAAGTCCGGTCAGATAGGTTATCAGGTTATACGACTGAAACACCACTCCGATCTTGTTGCGACGGTATTTGTACAGCCCCATCTTGTCGATGTCTTCGCCCATGAAGTAGATCTTTCCTTCTTCCTGCTTATCCAGGCCCGCCATGATCGACAGCAGTGTCGTTTTGCCGGAACCGGAAGGTCCAAGAATCGTATAGAAAGTTCCTTCCTGGAATTCATAGGAAAGATGTTTCAGGATCTCACGCTTATAGCTTCCGTCGGTATAGCCGTAACAGATATTTTCAAGTTTCAGTATCGCTGACATAGGCCACCTCAGTTCTGTTCCAAAAGGATCTGTTTCGGGTTCAGACGCATGATCATGAAGGAAGGAATGACGATCGCAATCAGTACAACGCCGGTTCCCAGCACGAAGATTTCCAGAATCAGAAGCGGAGAAACACTCACATGGTATTCCGAAAGCAGCTGATCCTGTGTGACGGTCGTAAAGTAGTCCGTCGAGGAAGTCCATACGTAGGAACTGTCATCCTCGCTTTCATACTGCTGATCGGACGTTGTCTGATAATCCAACACAAGTTCACCGACACGTCCTGCCATCAGAGAACCGCTGATGCTGGCAAAGCCAAAGCCGATAAAAGCCAGAACGATCAGCTCTACAAACAGCTGGGCAACGATCTTAAGCTTGGATACGCCGATCGAAAGCAGAACACCGATCTCAAATTCACGTGTCTTGAGCGTCAGCGCAGTTACAAGCGAGATGATGACAACCGCATTCAGTACCACGATCCATACGACAATACTTGCAAAGAAGCTCATCGTATCGAGAGGCCGTGCCATTTTCTTAAAGGACTCATTATTGGCATTCAGTCTGGTATACTCCGAACACTTTGACTGATTATCCTCGACAAACGCATCGACATTCAGCGGGTCATCCAGGAGGTACACCACTTTCGACGGGGTCTCAAGATCCTGACGCAGCTGTTCTTCATCCAGCTCTCCGCCATACCAGTCCGGATGGAGCTTCCGCAGTTCCGCAGTGACTTCAAACGAATACTCCGCATAGGTTGTCAGCGGCATCATCAGCCGGTTTTTCGGCGACTCATACGGGCTCATCCACTTGAAGCTGTCACTGTTTGGATCCACGTCTTCTTTCGTGCTATAGATGCCGACGATCTCCAGTTCCAGATTGATATCATCTTCGGACATCCCGTCATCGATCAGTTCCTTTTTCTGACTGGGGCTGATCTGTGAGATCGTAATCGTATCTCCTAAATGAAGACTGTTCGTATCCGCAACTTCTTCCGTGATACAGACAACACGTTTTGCGGAATCGATATCCTCCTGGGTGTACCAGCGGCCATCCTTGATTTCGAATGTGCCCTCTTCCAGTTCGATCATGCTTGGGAACAGATTGGCATAGACCATGAAAGCCGGTTCTTTGTATTCCGTTTCGTTCCCATTCTCATCGGTGTAGGTATTGTTTCGGTTATCCTCGTTTCCAAGCGGATTGTGCTCAATGTCGATCCCGTACACCGTATTGTTCGTCATGTAGTTAAAGGTACGGACCCGCTCATCCTTTGCGATATTGATGGCTGTTTCCTTATCTACTTTCGGATAATTTTTGTATGCTTCATTCTGCGCATCTGCGTCTTCCAGACTGTCAATATAATTCCAGTATTTGTTGTAATCGACCTCATAGCTGACAACCGCACGCATCTTTTTGCGTGTCAGTATCTTTGCGTTATCTGCCGCCTGAGAAATACCCAGTCCAAGAATGACCAGGTTCCCGATCACAAAGAACGTAACCGCTAATAACAGCGATTTCGTCGGTTTTCGTATTACATAGTTAAATGCTCTCTGAAGAAAGTTCATTATGGTTCCTATTCTTTATTTATATTCGACTTTGATGGCTGTTTCTTTTTTCACAACAGACTGAAAAGTATCTCCTGTCGAATGGGTTTCACTGTTAAAAGTTACCCTAACAGCTTTATCCAGTTCACTGTTTTGTGTATAATCACACGCCATTACATTTTCATTGCAGAACTTCATGATTGCATCTAAATCTGCAATATTTTCTGTTTTCAAAATATAGCTCGGTCTTGTATCCGGATCTGATGTAGGAGCAGGTGTCGGTGTTGGCGTCGCCACCGTACATGCACCGCTTGAAACCTTCATATTAATGCGGCTGTAGTTATTCAGAGGTCTTCCGCATCCATCCGCAAGATCACTTGTTCCGTAATAACATGCATACTCAATGATCTGTCCCGGTGTCGGATACTCATCACTGCAGACCGCATACTGCCAGTCGCCCCACATGCCTGCCTGAATATCGGCGCCGTTATAGTTCACATCATCACACCATGCCTTGAGCTCCAGATAGTCTTTGCCAAGCCATGCGCGGGAGTTTGTTTCAAGAATCGGCATATACAGTGAGATTGTCAGCTGCAGGACATCTCCGGCATCGAGAATCGTTCCGGGTGCCGGATCCTGAGCGATGACCGATCCTAACGGAGCGGTATTGTAAATCGATTTCTTGACGATCGTTACGTTGTTGTTTTTGCTGGAGCTCCAGGCTTCCAGCTGTTCTTTGGAATAGCCGACCAGATTCGGAATCTTGACGCCTTTACCCTTAGAAACCGTAACGGTAAATGTTTCGCCTTCTGCCATTGCCTGACCGGATGCCGGCTGCTGGGAGATGATATAGCCGCTTTCTACCTTGTCGGAGTTAATCTCCTGTTTGACGATCACAACCTTCTTGGTATTTGCCCAGGTTGCCGCATCAGCAAAACTCTTGCCGACAAAGTTTTCCACGGTAACCTGACCTGCAGGTGCAGGTCCTTTTGACACTTTGATCGTCAGTGTACTGCCGCGCTTGAACTCACTTTCGCTGACATTCTTCAGCTCATAACTGATGACCGCATCCTTCTCTACCGCCGTGTTATATTCGGTAGAAATCTTTGTCTTGGTCAGTTTGTTATCGTTCTTCCAGTCGTTCAGCTCACTGTAGGTCATGGATTTAATATCCGGGAAATCAACCGGTTCTTCCGGATCGGCACCCTGAGAAACAATAAAGGTAATCGGGGTGTTCGTTTTGATACGTGTGCCGCCTTCCGGAGTCTGGGAGATGATGACATCATTGTCATATTCCGTACTGTATTCGTACGTTCTGGCAAGCGCATTGGTATCGATCTTGTTCTGCTTTGCCCAGTTGGCTGCTTCGGTCAGGGTCTTGCCGGTAAAATCCGGTATCATGATATTTGCCCTGAAAAACAGGAACCAGATCAGAAAACCGATCAGCAGTAAAACAAATACCACACCGCCGATCAATGCCGGAGAAATCCGGAACTTCGGCTTTTCAATCTTCACCCGCTCTTCTTCATGGAAGCTGGCAGGTCTGGTTTCTTCACTGTCATTCTCATTTGGAACCGGCTCCGTAAAGACCGGCGTTTCCTGGTATTCCTCATACTCCGACGCATCATATTCCTGCTGCGGTTCATAGACCGGCTGAGGCTGGGTATATTCCTGCCGGGGCTGTTCATATGTCTGCGGCTGTGGCTGCTGATATACCGGCCGCTGCGCTGAAACCGGCCGGGTATTTTCATAATCCTGTTCCCGGTCATAATCGGTTTCCCGAACCACTCTGTTTTTCGGTACGAAATCATTGATCGTGCCAAAACTGGATGTCTGACCATGTTTTCTTGCGTCAACATCCTTTGCGAGTTCTGTCATAAAATCCAATTTATCTGCCATACCATTGCCCCTTTGGTGTGTTATATATTTTACCTAATTTAATTATTTGTTGATTTAACAATTTCAGTCTTCTGATTTCAGTTCGAAGATCATATCCCGCAGTTCCGCTGCCCGTTCAAAATCCAGTGCACCGGCAGCTTCCCGCATTTCGGCTTCCATATTCGCGATCAGTACTGCCTTGTCTTTTCCGGACATCTTGGATTTCTTCTTCAGGTATTTTGCGGCCATCTCTTTGGTTTCTTTGCCTCGAATCGCTTCTTCCACCGGCTTGATGATCGTCGTCGGTGTAATGCCGTGTTCTTTATTGAACGCTTCCTGAATGGACCGGCGGCGGTTGGTCTCACTGATTGCCCGCTCCATACTGCCGGTTATTACATCCGCGTACATATGTACTTCCCCGTGTGCGTTTCGTGCTGCACGTCCGATCGTCTGGATCAGTGAACGTTCACTTCTTAAGAAGCCTTCTTTATCCGCATCGAGAATCGAAACCAGAGATACCTCCGGAATATCGAGACCTTCTCTTAACAGGTTGATGCCGACAATGACATCCACCTTTCCAAGCCGCAGATCACGAATGATCTCCGTCCGTTCCAGTGTCTTGGTCTCATGGTGCAGGTAAGCCACCTTGAAGCCGCGTTCCTTCAGATAGTCGGTCAGGTCTTCTGCCATCCGGACGGTCAGTGTTGTGATCAATACCCGTTCATTCTTCTTTACCCGTACAGCGATCTGGTCACAGATATCATCAACCTGCCCTCTGGTAGGTTTGACCGTAATGATCGGATCGAGCAGTCCGGTCGGACGTATGATCTGTTCGACGACTTTATGGTCTACATGTTCCAGCTCATAGTCTCCCGGAGTTGCAGAGCAGTAGATGACCTGCGGTGCGATCTGTTCAAACTCATCAAACCGCATCGGCCTGTTCTCAAGTGCAGAAGGAAGACGGAACCCGTATTCCACCAGTGTTTCCTTGCGCTGACGGTCTCCGTTGTACATGCCGCGGATCTGCGGCAGAGAGACATGGCTCTCATCCACAATTAGCAACATATCCTTCGGGAAGTAATCAAACAGGTTCCACGGTCTTTGGCCCGGTGTACGCCCGTCAATATGCATGGAATAGTTTTCAATGCCGGCACAGTAGCCGTTTTCCCGCAGGGATTCCAGATCAAAGCGGGTCCGCTGTTCCAGCCGCTGTGCTTCCAGCAGTTTGTCATTGTCTTTGAAGAACTTCAGCCGTTCTTCCAGTTCCGCTTCAATCGCATCACAGGCCCTTACCATCTGATCATGGGAGCGCGCATAGCCGCTGGCCGGGAATACGTTGTAGAACTGATAGGCATTCTGGGTATGCCCGGTCAGAGGGTCAATCTCCGTAATGCGTTCGATCTCATCGCCGAACATCTCGATCCGGATGTTGAACTGATCGGTATAGCTCGGGGTCACATCGATGACATCACCTCTTACCCGGATCGTTCCTCGTGTCTGATCCGTATCGTTCCTGCGGTACTGCAGATCGATGAATTTCCGTAACAGCTGGTTGCGGTCATAGCTTTCTCCGACCCGGATCGTAAAAAACATGTCTTTATACTGCATCGGATCGCTTGCCGCATAAATGCACGCAACCGAAGCCACAACAATCGTATCGTGCCGTTCAAGCAGAGAGTTCAATGTGGATTCCCGGAACATGTCCAGTTCTTCATTGATCGCTGCGGTCTTCTCGATATACATGTCGTTTTTCGGCATGTATGCCTCCGGCTGATAATAGTCAAAGTTCGAGACAAAGAACTCGACCCGGTTATGCGGAAAGAGTTCCTTGAATTCACTGTACAGCTGACCTGCCAGCGTCTTGTTATGTGAAAAGACCAGGGTCGGACGGTTAACGCGTTCAATAATATTGGCCATGGTAAAGGTCTTTCCGGTACCGGTAGCACCTTCCAGGACCTGTTCCTTTTTTCCCTCTTCCAGACCTTTGACCAGCGCTTCAATCGCCTGCGGCTGATCTCCGGTTGCCTGAAACGGAGACACCAGTTCAAATCGTTCCATCCGCAAACTCCCTGCTGCAGCACAGTGTTTTATCAATCGGTTCATAAAGCAGTGTTTTCCCCATGACACCGGCAATACTCCGGCTCGGGAAAACAGCTGCGGAGGCTTCTGTCCTGTCGGCTGCTTCCTCTTCACGCGAAAGAATCTCGAGCGCCTTCTGATACTGCAGATCACTGCTGAGATCCGTGCTCCACTTTCGGATAACCGCAGACACCAGTGCCTCATATGTCACACTGCTGAGCTTGCCATCCGTTTCCAGTTCGGTTTCCTTCTGGAATGAAAGGAGTGCCTGTTTTGTCTGTTCCGAAAAGTAGCCATCCGTCCGTCCCGGTTCATACCCAAGAAAATCCAGACACAGCTGTGCTTCTTCCGTAAAGCTGCTGACACTGTCCGCTTCCAGTACCAGATCTTCCTCCATCGTTTCATAGAATGTATTCAGTACCGGATGCAGTTCCACGATTTCGTTTGGTTCAATGCCGATGTTGTTGATCCAGACACCATCCGGGCTCTTCCAGATACTGTCGGTATACTTCAGGGCAGATCCGTCATCATAATACTGCGTGACCTGTACGCTGCCCTTGCCATAAGTTGTCATGCCGACAACAACCACATCATCTCGCTGTTCTTTCATCGCCATCGTAAATGCCTCAGAGGCACTTGCCGTATTGTTGTTCGTGAGGATAACGATTGGAGAAAACTCGGTATAGTTACCGCCGACAGTCTTGTTCGACGTCTGAACTCCGTTGGCATAGTCACGCCGGATGAAAACGGTATTGGCAGGCAGGAAAGCGCTGACGACTCCCTCCAGTGCTTCCAGATATCCGCCGCCGTTATCTCTCAGATCAATGATCAGTTTTGCGGCACCCTGCTCCCTGAACTCATCCAGATAGCTCTGTACTTCATTGGCCGTGGTTTCTCCGAACTGTTCCAGCTGAATCAGTCCATAGCCTTCATCGGTTACTTTTCCATTGACTGTATGTCCGATCTCACCCCGGGTGATATCCAGGGTGACGTATTTGCCTTCCCGCAGGAAAACGATCGTGACATCTGTTCCGATCTCACCCTGTACCAGTTCCTTGATTTCATCTGCGGTCTTGTTGTCTACAACCGTACCGTCAATGGAGTGAATGATATCACCCGCCTGTACGCCGGCCCGTTCTGCCGGGGAATCACGGAATACGCGGGTGATCAGGTTCAGCCCGTTTTCCTGACTCTGGAACTGTACGCCGATGCCCACGAAGTTGCGGTTGATGGACTGCGTGAACTGCAGGATCTCTTCACTGGTCATATAAGTGGTATGCGGGTCTTCTTCGTTGGTTGTCATTCCGATCAGCGCCTGATCGGTCAGCCGTCCGTCAAGATTGTCGATTCCCTTTGCGAAATACCAGTATTTCTCCAGGATCGTCCTTACATTTGTGATCTTGTTTTCCGAATTCTGCTGTGTCACATACGTGACCCCGTGACGCACGCTGTTGGAAAACGGTGTCGGTACAAGCGCACTGAAACCCCAGCCGATCAGCAGTGCGGCAATGACTGCCACAATGATCCAGCCGGTGGTTCTTCGGCTCTGCCTGCGGAGCCTCTGATTCTCCTTTACAAGCTCATCTTCATATTGAAAACGCTCTACCGGTATCTTATACGTTACCTCAAGACCGTCCTGTTCCTGTTTCGGTTTGTCTGCTGTCATAGCACACCTCCCATATCGGCAGACAACAATGAAAAACACTGTTTCTGCGCATGGATTAAGTATATCGCATTCCCCTATTGCCGGAAGAACGAATCTTTATTTATATATCCCTAATAAATAGAAAATCCGGAGCGTAAGAACTCCGGATCGTTTTCGGATTATCCGCCGAACAGGGATTCCGGCTTGACTCTGCAGGGTGCCCCTGCACCGGCTTCACACAGGCGGGAAAGACCGGCGCTGCCCCAGCCGCAGCCAAAGGCAAGATCACCGTTCCAGTTTGTTGCGTAGTTCGTAAAGCTGCCCGCATCCCCAAGATAGAAGACCTCGATATGACAGTGCGGACCGGAGCTGTTGCCCGTTGAGCCAAGGCGCCCGATCATCTGACCGGCCGAAACGATTGTTCCCTTGGCAACGACCGACCCCAGCTGCATATGCAAATACTTCACCGCATAGAGGCCGCCGTTGATCTTGGTCAGCAGATACGCCTGGTTGCCGCCGCCCCAGGAACCGCCGATATTGGCACCGCACCCGTTTCCAAGACCGCCGGAGTCACAGCCGTCGGCCGAATGGAGAATAACGCCGTTGCCGACTGCGACAACTGCGGAACCGGTGCTGCCGGAGAAGTCTGCGCCAAGATGGACACCGCCTGTAGAATAATGCCAGGTACCGGCATACGGATTGATGCGGATGCCCGGAACCGGATAGGTCCAGCCGGCGGTCGCAACGACTTCATTGAGCTTGCTGGCGATTTCATTCATGAGTTTCTGGATCTCTTCGATCTCAGAGGCATAACGGTTGCCCTGCGCTTCGAGTTCGGCGTTCTGCCGCTGCAGTTCTTCTTCATACACCTGTGCCTGATACATCAGCGACAGGTATTCATTCTGTTTGGCAACGATCTCTTCCTTCTGTTCCTGCAGAACCGTTTTATGTTCTTCTACTTCTTCCTTGTCTTTGTTGAGCTGTTCGATCTTGACCGCAAGATCTTCCATGATCTTCGTGTCGTAATCGGTGATCGCAGCCAGTCCGTTTGCGATCCGCACAAAATCATCAAAGGTCGAAGCGCCCATCAGAATATCCAGGTACTGGTTCAGGCGCATCGTCCGCTGGGAGATCACCATGCGGTCTTTGATCTTCTCTTCCGCCGCATCGATATCGTTCTGGTTCTCTTCGATCTTCTTCTCCAGCGTTTCGATCTTCTTTTCTGTGACGGCGATCTCGCCGTTGAGATCTGCGATCTCACCATTCAGAGAAGCCGCCTGGGCCTGATAGGCAGCCGCCTGATTGGCATAGGAAAGGATATTGGCCGCAATCTCCTTCCGCTGCTTTTCAATTTCCTGAATCTTTGCGTTCAGGTCAGAAGTCGCATTGGATTTGGTCTGAATATAGGCCATGCACTGGGATTTCTGCTGGGAGGTAAGTTCTTCTGTCCCGGTACAGAGATTCGTCCAGTATTCATTGTCGGAATAATCTTCTCCGCCGTTTCCCTCTTTCGTTCCGGTGGTCGTCTGTGATGAGGAGTCGCCCGAACCGGTTCCTCCGTCATCTTCCTCCGCAAGCACTGCGGAGAACGGCACGCTCAGAATCAGAGAAAGGCTGAGAAGAACTCTCAGCAGCTGTTTCATCAGCGCTTCCACCTCAGGTATTTCGTAACAGAAAGGAACGAACCGATAAGACCGACCAGTACGCCGATCAGAAGAAGCGTCAGACATGCGCTCTTCACGAGCTGTTCCGGCGGGATCAGCTTGAACATCTGCGATACCAGATATCCTCCCGTCAGGTTATAGGCAGAGGTGTAGCCGTACCAGGTCAGAATGATCGGAATGACTGCGCCGAGTGCTCCGATAATGATGCCTTCCACCAGGAACGGGGCACGGATAAAGCCATTGCGGGCACCGACGTTGCGCATGATCGCGATCTCATCGGCACGGGCCATGATCGTCAGCTTGATCGTGTTCTGGATCAGGAAGATCGCCAGCAGGGAAAGCGCCAGTGCCAGTGCACCGCCGCCGTAGCGGATGGACCGTAACATGGAAATCAGAGTAATCGCAGAGGAGCCACCGAAGTTGACCGTATCAATGCCGTCGATCGCAGAGATCTGATTGGCGACACTCTCCAGTGTGGTGCCGTCTTTTACCGTGACATAGAAGGCATCATGCATGGGGTTGTTGTCCCCTTCAAACGGCTTGAATGCCTCTCTCGTCTTTTCATCGGAAAAGGAATTCAGATAATACTGAAACTCATCTGCCTTGGAGGAATAGGTAACGGTATCGACCCCTTCGATCCCCTGGATCGCAAGGGAAATGCGGTCTTCCTCCTGGGCAGACTCGTGGTCATATCCGACAATGGCGGAGATCTGAACACTCTGTTCAATTCCCTGGGTAAACTGGCTGACGTTCATGGTAAACATCATGAACAGACTGATGATGATCAGTGTCAGCGTAACTGCGACTGCCGCGGAAACAGACATTGCCCCGTGGCGGAATACGCCGAGAAAACCTTCTTTGATCGGCCTCCAGATTCTATTGATCATGCTGGACATAACCTCCTTCCTTCAGGTCGGCTACGATATGGCCGTGTTCAAGTACAACCGTACGCTTGCGGTGCTTGTTTACGATCGTCAGGTCATGGGTGACCATGAGGATCGTCGTACCGTATTCCCGGTTGATCTTATCCAGTAAATTCATCACTTCATCCGACATGGACGGGTCAAGGTTCCCGGTCGGCTCGTCCGCGATCAACACCTTCGGACGGTTGGCAATCGCTCTTGCGACTGCGACACGCTGCTGCTGACCGCCGGAAAGCTCCCGCGGAAAACTGTTGCCCTTTTCATCCAGACCGACAAGGTTCATGACCGCACGCACACGTCTGCGGATCAGAGACTTCGGAAGATTGATGACTTCCAGCGCATAGGCGATGTTTTCAAATACGGTCTTGGACGGCAGCAGCTTGAAGTCCTGAAACACAACGCCGATGTTGCGGCGGTATACCGGGACTTTGGAATGACTCAGTTTGCCGACATCGATTCCGACAACGCTGACCTTTCCCTTGGTGGCGATCTCTTCACCGTCCAGCAGCTTGATCAGTGTGGATTTTCCGGAACCGGTCGGTCCGATGATATATACAAACTCGCCCTGTTCCACCTTGAAATTGATGTCATAGAGCGCGTTTACTCCGTTCTTATACTTTTTATAAACATGGCTGCATTCAATCATTCACTAACCTCTCGTCAAATCCCAACTATTATAAAATAAAGCACCTGTATTTCCAAGGAATACGAAGACCGTCTCTTTACAACAAAAGAACTGCCCCGAAAGGCAGTGATCAGATACGGAATCCGTAGGTAAATCCCTCTCCATGCATATCCGTCGCATCCGTGGTAATCACAAATGCGGAAGGATCGTCATTTTCGACGATTTCAATCAGCGAGCTGTACTCTTTATGACCCACCACACACAGAATCACTTTGCGGGGCTGCCCGGAATATCCGCCCTGGGCATCCATCAGGGTCACGCCGCGGCTGATTTCATTCTGAATGTCGGCAGCGATCGTTTCCCACTTATCCGAAATGATCTGTACGCTCTTGGCCACCTGGCCGTCTCCGATCGACAGTACCCGGTTAATCGCATAGGATGTCACAAATACGGAGATAAAGCCGATCAGTACCGCTTCGATCCCATAGCCGAAATAGCCCAGCAATACCGTGAGTCCGTCGGTAATCAGTACCAGAATGGATACCTTAATGCCGGTGAGCTTGTGAATGATCAGCGGCGGCACATCCATCCCGCCGGTGCTGGCACCTGCCCGGATGACCAGTCCCACGCCGATCCCGCCAAGGAGCCCTCCATAGAAGGAAGCCAGGAACGGTTCAATCTGCGGAATGATCAGGGTCCGGGAAAGAATCTCGTTGAACACGGGATATAACAGCGACGAAAACACCGTTGTCACAAAGAACTCTTTTCCAAGAAACAGCGATCCGATGATGAGCAGACCGATGGTCAGTCCGTTGGCCGCAAGCGTCTTGTCCAGATGCAGAAACGGTTCCAGCGCGACGGCAATACCCGCCACGCCGCCGGAAAGGATATTAAACGGCAGGATGAACATCTGAACGGAAACACACAGAAAAAAAGTGCCGATAATGATCAGCAGGATATTGCGCACTTTTTTCAGAACCGTCGTTTTTTTCAAAGCCATAGCCAGTAGATTATATCACTCCCCCGTCAAAAGAAGACCGGTCTCTTTTACAGATTTTCCAGTTCCGCTTCATTCAGACCGCCGGCCTCCGTCAGATTGACCAGCCACTGTTCCTTGCGGACCAGGTAGAACGAGAAAAGCAGTTTCACAACATCGGTGATCTGACCGATCAGATACGGCCAGAGATACGGAAGATTTGTGCTGTAGGCTACAAACCCGACGATCGGAATATTCACAAGCCACATGAAGCCGCTGTCCATGATCAGCGTATGTTTCATGTCGCCCCCGGCCCGCAGGGTAAAGTAGCACTGGGCCGAACTCATATAGATCCAGAACAGGAAGGCCTGTACGGCCAGCACATCTCTTGCGACTTTCTGCGCACCGGATGTCACATTGCGGTACAGCAGCGGAACCAGTCCCCTGGAGCCATAGATCAGCACCCCGAACAGCACCGCCAGCATTACGGAAAAAGCCAGAAGCCGATAGGCATTCCTGCGCGCTTCCTCTTTTCGGCCTGCCCCCAGCGGTGTCGAGATCATGACGGTTGCCGCAGCAGCCATCCCGCCGAACAGGGTAAAGAAGAGATCTCCGATCGTACCGGCAATCGAATAGCCCGACATCACGTCTGCACCCCGGGTACTGTAGAACTTGAACAGCGTTGCCATGCCAAAGGACCAGAGTGTCTCATTCAGCATTAACGGTGCTGCTTTGGAAAGCACCCGGTTCCGGAGATCCGTTGGAATATCAAAAATCTCCGAAAGTTTTGTATCAAACGCATAGCCTCCCTTTTTCAGAAGAACCATGCACATCAGAAGTTCTATGATTCTTGCCAGAAGCGTTCCAAGCGCTGCACCCCGTACTTCGAGACGCGGGAACCCGAAGTGACCGAAAATAAAGCAGTAATTCAGGAAGGCATTGGAAAAGATGGATACGATGGAACAGTAGAGCGGGGCTCTCGTCTCACCGACAGCACGCATCGATGAGTAGACCGAAACCATGACCGCACTGGGCAGAAAGGACCAGGCCGCAATCGACAGATAATCAACACCGTCTGCGATGATCACCGCATCCTTTGTAAAGAATGAAAGGATCCGGTTTGGAACGAAGAGGCCGGCCATGGTAAACAGCCCCATAATGAGCGCATTAAACAGCAGCACCGTACGGAACGAATGCTTCATGTGGTCTTCTTCCCGGGCTCCAAGGTACTGGGCGATAAATACTGAGCCGGCATTGGCAAGGCCCATCGCCGCAAAATTGGCGATCATATAGTAACGGTTCACCGCTGCGACCGATCCGATTGCCGCATCCCCGAGCATGCCTACCATCAGGTTGTCTACGAGGTTGACCGAACTTGTGATCAGCTGTGTCAGCATCATCGGCACCGCAATCGAAAGCACGGTGCGGAAGAATAACCGATCTGAAAAAAAGCGTCTCATAACAGGTATGATACGCACGTTCGTTTCTTCAGGCAAGCAACACACCTATAAGGCTGTCACTATTTGAAGCGGGCCTTTATGTACTTCCCCGCCTGCGCGACAAATCCGTTCGTCCAGACGCTGAGAACCAGCAGCACCACTGCCTGTAAAAGGCAGTGCCAGAAAGCCATATTCATCTTCAGCAGACCAAAGACAAACAGGACCGGATACTGCCACAGATAGATCTCATAGCTGTACCGGCTGAAAAAGGAAGTCACCGGATTATCCAGAAGCCGCAGGAAACGGGCCCGCGAACAGCTGATCAGCAGTACCACGATGCCGCAGAAAAGACCATAAAGCACGATGCCGTAGTGATAGACCCCCGGCAGGGTGCCGGAGGCTTTAAGGAACACCGGAATGGAACCGAGGAAGAATGCCAGAACCGCCGGCACAACGAGAAATGCCCGGATCGAACGTTTTCCTTCCGGACCTGCCTTCAGCCATCCGATCCAGGCCCCGATCAGAAGCGCATGAACACGGCAGAGCGTATCGTAGTACAGCATGGTCTGGGTAAAGGTGCTGTCCATGGAGGCAATCGGCATGACAAACAGGAACAGCAGCACTATGATTCCAAACGCAGTCAGAGGTTTGCGGAACAGGGAAAGGATCCGGTACAGCCAGGGCCAGATCAGTTCGAACTGAATCAGGATCGAGATATACCAGAGATGCGTGAAGGCAGAGTTATTGGACAGGTTGGCAAAGTAGTCTGCACTTTTGGAAATCTGCCAGTAGTTGTTATAGCCAAGAAGAATACTTGCGACTTCTTCCTGTACATTTAATAGTTTGAATTTGTCGACCAGAGCGATGACCTCAATACTGATAAACAACATGAGAATCAGCGCCGGATAGATCCGTTCCAGGCGTCTTCCATAGTAGGAAAGAACCGGCACCTGTCCTTTTCTTACGGTCGAATAGGTTGTCAAAAAACCGCTGACCACAAAAAAGATGATCACGCCGAAATACCCGCCGGCAAACGTCCGCGGAAACATATGGAACAGGAGCACCCCGAAGAGTGCCAGCGTACGCAGTCCGTCAAGACCGCGGATCCGTTCTGTTTTGCGTACCGGACGTCTCTTCATGTCACTCTTCCGTTTCCTTTGGCTTCGCCAGTACATCCGCATTGATCTCATCATGGATCAGCTGTGCATAGGCAGCCGCTCCTTCCGCCGTCGGGTGAAGCCCGTCGGCAAGAATATAAGACCGGTAGTGTTCCTTGGCCACGGTCTCCCAGTCAACCATATAGGCCTTCTCGTGGCGTGCTACTACATTGCGGGTCTTTTCATTGGAGTCATTGGTCACGCCGACCGTTGTCAGCCAGAACGTCGGCCGGTCACCGCAGTAGCCGATCAGTTCCTCCACATCTTCCTCTTCGATGTAGGAGTTGGCTCCAAGGGAAAAGACAACGACATCGCCAAGCGTATTATTTTCACTCATGGAAGCACAGACCCGTTTGCCGTCATAGATCGTTCTGCCAAATACCGCATCAAAATAGCCGTTCGGAAATTCTGCATACAGCGCATCAAGTGCCCCCAGCATGACCGAATCACCGATTCCTACCACAACCATTTCTGAAGCGTCGTTATACATGCCCCGCAGCGGATTCTTTGCGAGTTCTTCTTCCTCTTTGCGCCTTGCCTCTTCTTCTGCGGCCTTGCGGGCAAGCTCTTCCTGAAGCTGGCGCTTGCGTTCTTCTTCCTCTTCCTGCTGTTTCCGCAGCATTTCCTCAATCTCCGCGGCTTCCTTTTTTGCCTGCGGCGGAACCACAAAAAAACTGCGGATGCCAAGTCCGAACAGTACCATCATGAAAACCGAAAAAACAAGATATGCCGTACGCATCCTGGTAATGGTGATCAGCGTATTTCCGGTCGCACTTCCGCGTCGTTTTCCCACTGTATAATCATACCTCAAGAACGCTTTCCCGTCCGTGTTGCGCTATAATAACTCGTAAAGGAAGTAACTGAAATGTCTCAGACAGAATTGACCATCAGCCTGCACAACGGAATTTCGATTCCCCTCTTTGGGCTGGACACCATAAGCTATAACGAAGCCGAAGCGTACGCAGCTGTAACGAGTGCCCTGGAAAACGGCATCCGTCATATCGAAACCTCATCTGAATACGGTACCGAAAAGATCATCGGAAAGGCTATTCATGACAGCCTGGTTCCGCGTTCTTCCCTGTTTGTCACAGATGAGATCCACGGCATCAACAACACGGAAGCCATGGTCCGTTCTGCCGAAGCCGCCATCCGAAGGCTGGATCTTGATTATATTGATCTTCTCTTAATGGCATGGAACGGCGGAGAATCCGAAAAGGATCCGGCAAACGAAAATGTATATAAGGCATGGAAAGGCCTGGAACAGTTGTATAAATGCGGCAATGCGCATGCGATCGGTATTGTCGACTTTTACCCCTGGCAGATCGAATATCTGCTTCAGAAAGTTGAGATTGCCCCGATGGTATCGTATGTCGGTTTATTTCCCGGGCATCCGGATATCGACCGGCTGATCACCAATGCCGAACATAACATTCAGACCATGGCTTATCTGCCGGAGAATATCCGCAATGTCATTGATTCCAGGGAACTGTCCATTCTGGCCGAAAAACATCACTGCACGGCAGAAGAAATCATCCTGCAGTATCTGAAGCAGAAATCCTGTGCGATCGCAGTAAGAAAAACAATCATCCCGGATCTTCAATTACTCCTTGATGAAGATGAGATGAATTATCTCGACGTCATGAAAGACTATACGGTTTAACAAATGTGCTCCGGCACTTTTTTTTGAGGATTTTTCACATTTCTCTCCAATAAGAATATCAGAGGGAGAAAAATCACATGGGCAAACTGGATAATCTTACACATCTGTTCTGGAAAGAAAACCCGGACTGTTACGCGGAACTGTTTAATCAGTTTCTGTATGGAGAAGAGGTTATCCGCAGCAACTCCCTTAAAACCCGCAAATCTCACCAATATTTTGTTTGACCGGGGAAAAACGCTCAAGCGGGTACGCGACAATTTCAATTTTGCGGAGATACGGAAGAGCGAAAAAGAATATCTGGTATTATGCGGAATCGAAGATTCTTCTTATGTAGATACAACAGCGGTTGTACGCGGAATTGTTTATGATGGACTTGCGTACAATTCCCAGATCAGAACTTATGAAGAAAAAGACAAACTCACCGGAGATGAATACCTTTCCGGATTTCCATTCAACGGAACCTTAAAGCCAGTACATACACTGTTTTTCTACTGGGGAACCAAACCCTGGAACGGTCCCAGATGCCTGTTCGACATGCTGGATCCACTGTATGTCAGAAAGCACAGAAATATCCTGGATAATTATCATCTTCACATTGTTAAATTCCATCAGAATTAAGTCTCAGAAAAATATCATCTTTAGAAACACAATTGCGGGAAATTATGGGGTATATTAATACGTGTAATGATTCTGATCGTCTGACCGGTATGATGCATTCCGATCAGTTTCATTTTCGCAACTTAACTTACAGTACGGCAGAACTTCTGAATGAAGCTACTCATTCCCGTTTGCCGCTGAAGGAGTTCTTAAATAACGATGGAGGCGTAAATATGTGTAAAGCAATTGATCAGATGAGAAACCAGATTGTTGAAGCCAACCGCAAAGCCGAAAATGCCATGCGCGAAATTGCATATGTCCAACAAAGAGCGGAGAATGCTGTGCGCGAAACTGCATATGCCAACCGTAAAGCGGATGCTTATGAAGCACTTCTTCGTAAAGCGGGTATTTCAGAAGAAGAAATCGAAGCAGCTACACCTGACAGGAAAGAATTCGTCAGCTGAGTATCTTTACCCGCTCAAACCACAGCGGTCAAGAGGTGAATTTATGTGTGAAGCAATCGATCAGATGAGAAACCAAATCATTGAGGCAAACCGCAAAGCCGAAGATGCTATGCGCGAAACTGCATATGCCAACCGCAAAGCGGATGCTTATAAAGCTTATCTTCGTAAACTGGGAGTACCAGAAGAAGAACTCGAAGCGATCGAATAGAATCCGGAAAATTCTGCATATCCAGAAATTGATCTCTCGTTCTTGTGAATCAAATGAAAAGGCTGTCTGCCAACATCTGAATTCTTCTTGAATCAGATGATTGGAAAACAGCCTTTATGTTTTCCTTACCAATCAGATCTCGTGTATACGGGAACGGTCGAACCGATTGATCTGTTCATGTGTTTTTGCCGGTACTCCTACCGGGATAAGGCAAAACGGCTTCAGTGTTTCCGGAAGCTTGAGGACTTCCGATACATTTGTCATTCGTGTTTCATTCGGAGCTATGCCGATCCATACTGCACCATAGCCAAGGCTGTCTGCCTGGAGAAGAATGTTTTCCACCGAGGCAGATAGATCAATCAATGGATAATCCGGGGCTTCCAGACCTTCCGTACGATAGCAGGGAACAATCACAAGCGGTGCACCTGCTGCAGGACTGCTGTAGGGTGAGCACTTGCTCAGTGCCTGAATCATTTCTTGATCACGAACAACATAGAACTCCCACGGCTGTTGGTTACATGCCGACGGTGCCGCCATGGCCGCCCTTAAGAGCCATTCCACATCTACACTCTTGACCGGGTCATCTGTAAATTCCCGGACACTGACCCTGTGAAAAATACTCTGCATTGCTTACATCCCCTGCTTCTTTAAGAGAAGCTTGTACTGATTATCAAGGAACAGAAGATGATAAGACATTGCGGTCTTTGCTTCGGATGCCTTCTTGTGCCGGATGCCATCCAGTACGTTGTAATAGTTTCGGACACCGTACAGGAAGTCCTTCGGAGAAAGGGTTGATGCGAAATACCGGATGCCCCTTGTCATAAGCGGCGTCATGCGTTCCATAACGATGTTATGAGAAGCCTGGGCGATTGCCTCAAAAAACATGCACTCTTCTTCCAGACATTCGACATTCTGATCCACTTTCTGGGACATGATGCGCAGTACAGATTCCAGCCGGTTGAGATCTTTATCGGTACGGTGTTCTGCCGCCATGGCCGTTACTTCCGGTTCCATCATGACCAGGATTTCCAGAATATCTTTATTTAATTTGTCATGATCCGGAAACAGTTCAAAACCAAACGGATCGTCGGGTACACCGTACTTTTCCGAGATATACGTACCGCTTCCCTGACGGATCGTCACGATGTTGTGTGACTGCAGAATACGCAGTGCTTCGCGCAGCGTATTCCTTCCGACCCCGAGACTGTCTGTCATCTCTTTCTCAGTCGGCAGTTTCTGCCCCGGCTCATAGCCGTTTCTTTGAATCATTGATTTGATTTCTTCTGCTGTTGACTCAGCCAGTGTTCTTCGATGTGCCATAATTCAACCCATATTTCCAACTTTTATTTTACAGGAAATAATCGAGTTGTGGGATGATTTAACGGCTTTTTTACTGTATTTATGCACTTTTTCTGAAAAATGCCATGAAAAGGGCCTATCTCTCAATTCCAGGAGTTCCCATCTGTGCAAAAAAATAACAGGTTTTGTCTACCTGTTATCCATTCATCCGTTCTTCTGCCTTTTTCTGAAGTTCTTCTTCGCCAAGTTCACCATAGATGATCGCAATCATTTCATACAGACTGCGCACATCTTCACTCGGGGCATTGAACTCTTTCCTCTCCATATAAAAGTCACAGAGTTTTTTCAGCTGTTCCGGATCCTGTTTTCTTTCATACAGACATCTCAGACCGACAAAATCGGAATAGACCTCATCCGGATCTTCTTCTTTCCACTCTTTTAAGAACGCATCGCATTCCTCATAGCGGCCTAGTCCGTTCAGACTTTCCGCAATGGCCTGCTTGGCGGAACTGTACTGATAGTCTTCCTTTGAGGTATCGAAGGTCGCGAGCAGACGGCGATTAAAACGCAGACGCTCTTCATTCCGATTCGAATATGCCAGTGCCACATCCGCATCGGCGAGTACGCTGTTGAGATCATATTCTTTATCGTAGCTGCGGTCTACCTTGTCTTCGGTGGGTTTTTTATCCATCTTCAGTTCGGCAATGACACCGTCGATTACCGGCCAGATTTCTTCTGCGATTTCTACCCAGAGATCTGCCGCTTCCTCTTCTTTGTCATCTCCCATCAGCTCATAGACCTGTTTGATCTTTCCGCTTATGAGAATCTGTTTTTCGCCGATACTTCGTTCGTGATCATCGCTCATACTTCTGCTTTTTCTCCTAAATACCAATATTGTATGTATAAACACGCTTCGTTTCAAATGTAATGCGTCTGTTTCACAGAGAATCCGACGTATCTTCCGCTTCTTTCTGTATTCCGATATATACTTTTTTCATGAAAAACAAAGGGTATTTTCTCACTGCACTGTCCGGTATTCTGTTCGGTTTTACACCGATCCTGTTTTCGTTTGCGATCCGCTTTGGCACAAATACCTATACCAATACCTGGTTCCGGGGCATAATCGTCTTAACCGTTTCCCTGATCCTTTCCCGCTTCCGCAAAACAACGGTCCAATTCAAGGGTTCTGATCTTTCCCTTCTCTTTCTGTCCGGCTTCTGCTGTCTGTTTACAATCCTGCTGCTGGGATCCAGCTATTCCCATATCGGCGTCGGCATGGCAACCTCGCTCCATTTTCTGTATCCGGTATTCATTTCGATCCTGCTGGCTATATTCTGGAAGAACCGGATGTCGCTTCAGCAGATCATTGCCCTTGTTCTGTCGGTGATCGGAATGGCATTTCTTGCCGGTACGGGCGGAACCGGCTCGCTTGCCGGTATCCTGCTGGCATTAGGTTCCGGTCTGACGCATGCCATATACATGATTCTTTTGGACCGTACCGTCTTGAAAGAACTTCCGGCAGAGACCGTACTACTGTATACGGGTATCGTCATAAGCGTTTCTCTGTTTGCCGGTTCGTTTCTGTTCCCAGATACCCTTAACCTGAATCTTCCGCTGCCTGCATATCTCTTCATGATCGGTTACGGGCTGTGTGCCTATGCAGGGCATGCGATTCTGAAGAAAGGCATTGCCATCATTGGTTCCCAGCCGGCCGGACTGCTGTCACTATTGGAACCAGTCAGTTCCATCTTCTTCGGTATTCTCTTCCTGAATGAAACACTGACCGTATCCAAAAGCATCGGAATCGTGATCCTGCTGGTTTCCATCCTGCTGGTACTGTCCGATCCCTCATAAGCCTTTCGGCAGTATCGCAGAAACAATAACCAGAATCACAATAAATATCATCATCAATACAAACGTCGTAACACCCTCACTGATCTGTACTGCATCCGGGGTGACATGGAGATGGGCTGCGGCATTGGCTGTCCGGTGCCCTCTTACAAGGAGCCGGTGACTGTTTACCCCATAGGGAGTGCAGGTAACCAAAGTTACATAGTCTTTCCCCGCTTCGATCTCAATCTCATCCAGTTCATCCGGAAGAACGGTACGGATCTGATCTACTTCATAAGTCAATGTTTCTCCCAGGGTCTGGATCAGAAACGTATCCCCTTTTTCCAGCTGATCAATATCGGTAAACAGTCTTGCACTGGGCAGTCCCCGGTGTCCGCTGATCACACAGTGTGTCGTGTCTCCCCCTACCGGAAGAGAACTTCCCGGAATATGACCAATCGCTACCTGCAGTACTGCTTCATCCGTGCCGTGATAGATCGGCAGGGATACTTTGATTTTCGGAATCTCCACATATGCCATGATCCCTGTACCGGTGATATCAAGCAGACTATTGTATTCGTCTGTCTCATCCTCGCTCAACACATAACGGTTTGTCTTTTCCGGCAGTGTTCTGTTATAGGTATCCGCTGCCTGCCACATCGTTTCAAATTCACTGGTATCGATCTTCGAGACCGTTTCAACATAGCCGGCGATCGCACGGCTCTGATGGAAGCTGTTCCAGTAATCTGATATGGTCGGATACAGCAGAAAACCGATCCCCACCAGCATGACGCCGATCAGGATCCAGGTACTGCTGATCTTCTTTTTTTGTCTGGGCTTTTCCGATACTTCCGGTTCCTTTATGGAATCGATCCGTTGTGTCACCCATTGATCAAACCGTTTCAAGTGCTCTCCTTCAAAAACTGAGCATTTCTATGCCCAGTTCAGTTTCGATGTAACAGAACTCCCACAACTCCTGCAATGCAGAGACTGATCCCCAGTATGACAAGCAGTTTATTCTGATTGAACCGGTCCCCCGTATTCGGAGCAGGATTTGTGCCCGGTGGCGTCGAAGAAGCCGGAGTGGGCGTTGGTGTGCTTTCCGTATACGTATTCGTCAGAATAAAGGAAGTCTCATTGCCGGTCTGGGTCACCGAATAACCGGCAGGAATATTCTTTTCGATCACCTTGTAGGAAACCCCTTTGGTTCCATTCCACTCATAGGTCCAGTTATTCGCCTTATTCAGTACAACCGTTTCTTTCTGTGTCGTTCCTTCAATAATTGCTACGGTAATCTCTGTCGGCCGGATACTCTCATTATCCCCGGCCCACTTCTTGGTTACCTTATACTTCACCGTCCCTTTCGAATCCGGTAAGGATGTTGACCGGAACTTCACCTCGATATTCAGTGGTCCAAAAGTGAAGGTACCTGCAGTTTCCTGAGGGATTGAGAAGAAGGAAGGAATCGGAGTGAAGGTTTTGTTTCCGACTTGTTTTTCTTCTCCGACCAGAAGGTAGATACCAACCGGTACATTCTCAACAAGTGCGGTACCGTTACGGATCGTTGCAGTATAGGCAGGCGTCTCGTTTTTCAGCAGTTCTGCCAGCCGTTTTGCCTCACCCGAATCCATCTTTTGGGAATTGACTGTAAAACCGGTTCCTGCAGAACTGATTTTTCCGTCCGTACCAACATCTGCGACCTTATAGATCCGGAATACCGTACCATCCGCACTTCCGCTCTGATCCGGATCATACTTCAGCGTAATGTCTCCTTTTTTCGCTGTATCAATTTCCTGAGCCTGTACAGAAAGCGGCAGGAAAACCATCATTGCGGCAGCAATGACCATGAAGATATTCAAAAGTACAGTTCTGTTTTTCTTCATCTCCGCTTTCCTTTCATCCGTATCAAAGATCGAGCATGCTCAATCTCTGATACTGATGTACGGTTTCCCGTATCATCAGCTGTATTTAATTAGTTTTTAGACATCTTATTCTTCGCAATCAATACGACTGCAGCACCCGCTACCAGTACACCGCCAATCACATAGAATACGGTTGTACCAATACCACCGGTAGAAGGAAGGGTATTTCCTTTTTGGTTAACAATATCCGCTGATAAAATGCCAGTATCCACTGTTCCTGTAAGTAAATTTTCTCCTGTTAATTGTGTTAATGTTGGATTATCTGCATTTGTATCATGTGTTGCAGAGACTGTGAATGCTTTTGATTCAAAGGCATTATATCCCGCAGGAATCGTCGTTTCGACCAAGACATAATCTCCATCATCAATCCCCTTAAATTCAAACTGATTTGTCGAACCTGATACAAGCGTCATTTGTTTTGCAACATAGTAGTCATTATCGTTCAATGCCGATGCGTGAATTGAAGTGTTTGTATTATGTAATGCTGTCTTTATTGCAGACCCAGTTTGAGCTCCATCAGGATAAGTAGTTGTTGAATTAACGGTTGTTCCAACTACTTTCTTATAAAGCGTAAAACCCGCTCCAGCTAATGCATTACCTGAATTATCCGTTTTTGTTATGACTGGTTTATATGTAAATACAATAACTTTATCTGTTGGCGAAGTTCCTTCTTCCGAATCATTCGTACTATAAGGGTTATTGCTGAATTTCAAATATACTTCATTAGGATTTCCTGTACTTCCAAATACCGCATTTTCATTTAATACCGAAGTATAAGTTACTTCGACAGGTTTTGAATTTGCTTCATCAGGTATCTTGTTTCCAGATGTAGAATTCTCAAATGTCACTTTGATAGCAAACGTCTGTTCAGTGTCCGGTGTTGCATTTTCAACTGTGATCTTTGTGCCATTAGTTGTAGTTTGAGTTTCTGCAGTAGTTGCATTAGCCGACAATGTGAAGGTTTTTTCAAGAACAGTAATCGTATAACTTGTCGGTGCAGTTAATCCGGCAGACTGTTTATCCTGAAATGTCAGATGATACTTGGCATAGTTGCTGACTGTACTTGCAGTAGTAGCTGTTAACTTGAAAGGTACTGCATCGCCAATATCGTAATCTGCGGAATCCTGCCATTCTACTGTATCCTCAGTTGTATTTGAATCAATAATGTCATCAACTTTCTTGATTACTGATGGAACACTTGCTTTTTCTGTAACGCTGACATCACTGACAATGCAAAGAATATACCTTGTCTTTGCACCTTCTCCTGATACATCTTCGGTATCTTTGATTAAGTAATAGCCTGCCTCTTTTATCGTTATGGTTCCAGTATTAGCATTAGCGGCAATTATTCCAGTCTCCTTTGGGGCAGCTGAATTAAGTGCAGTATTAAATGCATTCGCAACAGCCTGTGCTTCAGTTGAATCTGTTATAAATTTCGCGTCACTTAGTGCTTTAGCAACATCTGATGCACTCGCAGCATCAGATAGAGTGCTAAAATTTGAAATCTTTTTTAATTCTGTAATCGCAGCAGAAGAATTAATGTTATCACCCCATGTAATATTTGACAGTGTTTTTTCACCATTCTCCTCTGCATAATCACCTTTAAATAACTGATAAGCACCATAAGTATGTGCCGCTTTATCTGTCCCGTCTTTTGTGATTGTAATCGTGTATGTATCTTCAGCTTTTACACTGACACTCATACCCATCAATATTGTGAACGCAAATAATACTGACAATAATTTTTTTAACTGTTTCATAATCCCTTTATCCTTTCTTTTTGTTTCAATAATTATTGTTTTGATTTTTCCTGAATGGTTATGGTCCATTCCCAGGTGAAACACTTCCGTAACCGAGTATTTCCCCTTGATTAGGTTTCCCCCGATTATTGATTGGAATATGAGGTCTCATTGTTTCATCACCTCACTTCTTATCTTCTTTATCAGCAAACATCCTCCGGTCATCAACAGAAGAATACCTATCGCTCTGATCCACCTAATTCCTATTCCACCGGTTTCAGGCAATTCATAGGAAGGAATTTCAATCCGGTTATTCTTCACTACAGCATTGTGTGTTCCGATACTTTCCATCTGATCTGAGAACTCTGAATCTTTGAATTTACCATTATCCACTTTGTATTCAGTAGTAAACCCGGATATTGGATCCTCTGAGATGGAATACGAGTATTCATATTTGTTAATTACATCCGACCCTTCTTTTTCAAGATTCAAGAATTGATCCGAGAATGACGGATAGGCAAGTATTTTCTGCAAAGGTTCAAAAGTTTCATCATATACAAATGATGTGTTTTCTGGAATCGAACCCTCCGAAACAATCAGATTTGAATAAGATAAATAATTATTATTATCTAAGATGTATAGATATAAATCTTCGTCACCAGCATTAATAGTTATGGTTTCTGTTCCTTCTGTCTCATTGATAGAATTCAGTACCACATTCTCCGCATTTTGATAGTCATAAATGTCATATGTGTGTTCATACAAGGTAGAAGAATATTTCACTGAATTTCCTTTTGACTGAATTCCGCATCCCGCCCAATCAATCGAAACATCATCTAAAGAATTTGCTCTTACTTTAACCTCTCCAATACTAGTAACAGTGTCGTTATAGAACTTGAAAATATGAAGAGTAACCCAATTCTTAATTCTCTTATTCCTGTACAGACTTACTGTTGCAGTCATATCTTTATATGACGCATCCGTTGTTTTATCTACATCGTTTTCAAACCATTTTTTCTCTACAAAGATGTTTATTTTTTCATCATCAACTGTTATAGGGGTATTCGTTACAGTTATTTTGATTGGACGAACAGTTTTATCTACAGATACTGTCCCGGAATAACCTGCAACCGTATTTTCTGAAACACTGTATTCATGGCCTGCATCAAGGTTTTCCCATGAGCCTTTCCAATTTCCATCTTCTGTAAGAATTCGATCATAGGAAGAATCCATAACGTTTCCATCTTTCATCAGATGAACTGTTACAGGTTTACGTTTGGAAGTGTCCGATTCATCTCCTGACCAGACCTTTTCAACTTCCAAATCAACTACTGTCTCATCATAATGGTTTTCAAACGAAACACTTCCCGTTCCAGTTGTTTTTCCTTCTTCCGTTTTTACCGGAACCGATGCAGTCGTTCCATATCCATTTTCTGTACTATTTACCAGCCATGTTGTTGTTCTGGAAAAACCCGGGAGTTCTTCTGTAATTGTTTCTGTGACAATATAGGTTTCTCCGGCGATAACGTTGTAATTGGTTCCTTTATCGGTAATAGAAGAAATCTCAAATACGTTGTCTGTGAAATCCCTATAAGGTATTGTTATCTCCTTGGTTTTCTGCTCATTTGTAGCTACATTCAGGAACTTACCGGAAACAACGAATTTCAGGTTTTCTTTCAAAAAGGCCAGATCTGCTTCCGTGAGGAATGATGCATCGCCGCCAAGAACTTTCCGAATTACCAGTTTGCTGTCTGAAGGATAGTTCCGGACTTTCAGCGTATCTCCATCTACATAAATGTATCTTCCATTGGTAAAGCTGGAAGTATTGGTTGGAGAAATCTCAAAGAAGTATTTTGTGGTATCCAATTGATATCCCATAGGAGGTGTAACTTCCTCAAGGTAATATCGTCTGTAAGCATTCGTCCAGATAGACCATCCATCATTCGATTGACTTCCTTCAATTGTCACATAACCATCAGATCCGGTTGTGAATGTGACGTCTTGTTCACTGCTATTCTTCACTGGTTGAAACTCATTTAGGTCTGGAATATAATCTGTTCCTTTGTTTTCAACTTTTGCTTCATAAAGTTTAAATACTGCTCCGCCTAGGCCATGCCCCATATTTCCGCTTTCGTATTTAAACAGCCTCAATGATTTTTCATCACCATGCGCTTCTGCTTCTGCACTTATATCAACCGTATTGACTCTCTCCTCCGACATTGAATCAAACGTGACTTTGTTTTTATAAGTGGTACTTGTTCCATCCGGCACTACTTTTGCGGAATACGTAATAATGACTTTAGTCTCATCCGGAATATCCACCGTCAGTGTCTGTCCAGACATGTCATAGATCATCTGACTTGCCCAGATCTCAGGATCCGTCTCGAAATGGATACTTGAATAATCCATTGACAGATTTGTCAGAGTATCCGTCAGTTTGATTATTTGTCCACCATTCAAACGCGCTTTTTTCTCATTTACTACAATCCGATAAGTAGCAACTAAATCTGCCGGAACATCCCCGTTTTTTGCAACTGCTTCTTTGATTATCTCTTTATCAACACGATCATATTCATATGTGACATCTGCAGTTGCCGTAGCATTGTCATATTTTGCAGTGTTTGTTTCAATATGTTCGCCGCCTTCCTGCGCCGCAAGATCATACAGATCATTTAATGCATCTTGGCTTTTTACACGAACATAGTAATCAATCGCATAATATGCATAATTATTACCGTTTCCATTCTTTGGCAAAGGAGTATTAAATAAGATTCCTCCATCAATTGGCTGAGGAGTAACTTCAATTGCAGTTTCTCGTTCCCATGTGTTGTTATTATCATCAGCCCCATGAATAAAGCTGTTATGGTCATCCCAATCCAGTGGCTTCTTATAGTATTCCCAGACACTTGTATTAAATTTGTCTTCAAGCACTAATGTATCTCCGCTCAATCCGCTGAGTACAATCTGAAAATGATAGACAGGAAGATTATTCCCCTGCTCATCAGTATAAGTTTCAACATATGGACTTAATGTCTTTGTAAACACTCTGTCTTTCAGATTTAGATGTTCAAAATCTTCTGCTTTTATTTCTCCTACTGCTGCCTCTGCAGTATTGATATAGTTCTGATAAAGCCACTCCGGAAGTGTTCCGTCTTTCCATGCGGAATGATCCGTTTTTAATTTGATTGTTATCGTTCTGGCATTTTCAGTTGCTTTTAATCCATTCTGCTGATTTCCATCCTTTTGATAGTGGAAAACCAGCTTTTTGCCGATTTCTTTGTTTTCGGAAGAAACCGTATTGTCATCGTGCCGAGTATTGATATCACGGGTTATCGATTCAATCGTATAGCCCTCGTCACTTTCAAGGCCCGTAACCGTAAGCGAACCAGTAACGTAGGTATCCAGGAAATAATAACCATTGGTTACATCCTGCAGGCCAAGCGGGAAAAGATCTGTTACTTCAAGGGATGTATATCCCTTTGCCGGAACATTCACTTCAATTTTCCATTCAGACTGGTTATTTTCTATTACTTTTCCACTTTTATTGATCGTCAGTTTGTTTTCCGGAAGTGGTTTAACGGTATTGGTAACTGTCTCCTCATCATAAGGGGTTTCAACTTTATTGGTAATCTTTGTATCCAGCAGCATATCTGTAGTTTCTACTCTGGTCTTATAGGTAATCAGATAGCTTGCTTTCCCGTCAGTGTCCGGAACGCTATAAGTCCAACCATTATCACTTTTATTCAAATCATTCCAACTGACTGTTCTGTTTTCCGTCGTACCATCTTCTTTTGTGACTAAAATCTGAATCCCTTCTCCTGCGTATTTCATTACATCTGGAGAAAGATTGTTGTCTTTTATTGTTTTACCTGCCAGCGAAACATTTCTTGGATCATTCACATGAATAGTCCATTCGATTTCACGATAGGTCTTGTCACCCTCTGTAATATCAATGGATGGAATTGCAGCGGCTTTCGTTACCGGAGAATAATCAATACTGTTCGTAAAATCTTTTGAAGAGGAATCTGTTTCTGTATTATCTTTGTACGTTTTTACCGTATTATTCGTTTTATCAAATGTAACCTCACCATCACCGGACGAAAGAACATCAAAGTCCACAGAAGCGGAATAGTTTACCCTCACTTTTTCTCCATCAGACATAGTTCCAAGATCTAGCTTAAAACCATTCTGATTCTTGCTTATTTCTGTATATGTTCTTGGCTGTCCGTTCTGTAAAGTTACTGAAATTGAATCCTGATCAAGATTAAGTGCAGTACCGCTTAATACATCTTCAACTGAAACATTGTTATTCACTCCTGTCGAAGTTATCTCAAGTGTGTAGTAAACCTTCTTTGTATACGGATCATAGTTTCCGGTCTTGTTTACAGTCACATTTGCAGTTGTGTCTACTGAAAAATCCACCGTTGTATTATTGCCAAAATTCAGACTCGTTACGCTGCTGTCAAACTGCGATCTAACTAATACCGTTATCTGCATATTGTTGGAATCCAGCAGTTTCCCATAGTTTGGATCCTGCTTATTCCAGTTGATTGTCAGTGTCCCATCACTGGCGACAGAATAGGTGTTTCCAGAAATAACATAGTCAACTCCATCTTTTGTGACGGTGGTATTGAACGTATAATTCTGAATTTCATCAATCAAAACTCCAATCGGAAGTTTGTATGTCAGTATTTCATCATTAAATTGTTTTTCAGGACTTTCCGCAAAAATCAGTTTAACTATGTAGTCTTTTCCCGGTTTTACAACATATTGTCCTTCACTGTTTAATGTGGCCCCTTCAATCGTGACCCCGCTGACCATTGAGGTTATATCTGTCAATTGTTCGTCTGTCACTTTAACCAAAAAGCTCTGTCCGTCATTCATGGAAATAACAAGCTGTTCTTTACTGGTGAACGGTGCCAGGCTTTCCAGCATCCAGTCTCCGTTATCCTGTCTGCTTATCTGAACCAGACTTTCATCAGAGAACCATACATTATTGATCTTGCTTGCAAAGTCATCAATTTCTTCTTCATCAACAACGTTGAGACGACGCAGCAGTTCTTTTAGCGAAATACTGGAATTCCCTTCAATGCTGTAATAGTAAGTGTTTCCATCTACTTCATAGGTAAAATCAACCGTGTAGATGATTCCGTAAACAGAGAAACTGTCCGTGATGACTGAAATCTCTCCGTCTTTCACTTCTGTTTCTTCAATTACTTCTGTCTTTTCGACTGTATTCCACTCATTCTCTTCAAAGTGAACGATCTGCGGATCTGTTTTCTCCTGGATAAATCCGGCTTTGAAGGTAATCTTTACATCCCCATCCGGTTCTACCAGTTCATCGCCTTTATAGAAGGAAATATCATACGTAAGCAGTTCTCTGTTTGCTGTATCCGTTACCTGACTGGCAAGCCATTCATACTGTGACGCATCAACAGCAGTGACTTTCATTACGACATCTTCAGGTAAGACGCCATCATTAAATTCCGCAGTAACAGTTACATCATCATCGGTATCTTCCGTCGTATTATCATAGTTTTCTTCGAGTCGATGAACCAGAGCATCTTTTATTGTTTCAATGATGCCCTGCTTTGGTTCATCGGAATCCTTCTCTGGATTATTCGCTTCTTCCATTAATGCCGGTTCTTCAATCTGAACCTCATCCTGATAGCATTCTTCCGTATGAACATGTTCCGGCAGTGTGCAGATCAGATTCCCTTCTTCGTCATAGCAGTCATCTGTATGGACATGTTCTTCCATTCCGCACCGCGGTTCGGAAGACAGTGCTTCACTGTATCTGGACAGTGACGCCTGAACCGCAAAAAAAGCTGCAATGGCAATCACTGCAGACATCAGCGTTATGAGTTGTCTGCGCTCATGTCTGCGCAGACTCTTGTGGAAGATCGAATTCCAGTTCATTTTGCTGTTCTGTTTCTGTTGTTTTGAAACTTATATCGTTAATACTGCTTTTGGTTCTGTGTATAACAGTTGTTTTCTTTTCGAATCGTTTTAGTGAGAAATGCTTCCTAGCCGGTTCAGGGGCCAGATCACATATTTCAGTTTTCCTGCCACCCGGTCATTGGCGATACAGCCGATCTCTTCCATACGGCTGTCGAGGCTCACACTTCTGTGATCCCCCATCACAAACACTCTTCCTTCCGGCACCTGATAAGGGAGTTCAATGTCACAGCTTTCCAGGCTTTTATCTAATAAATAAGGTTCCTCCAGCCGGACATCATTGACGTAGACAGTTCCTTCTTCATCGATGTTTACCCATTCTCCGCTTGAAGCGATTACACGCTTCACCAGAAGTTTGTTGTTGTAGTAAAAGGCAATCAGATCACCATGCTTATAATGGCTGGTCTTAACCGCCGCTACAATTTCCCCTTCATTTAATGTGGGGCTCATGCTGGTACCGTAGATCCGGAATACAGGTATCAGAAGCGTTGCGATCAGAACAGCAGCGGCTGCTCCGACGATCAGACTGCGGACTGCAGAGAGGATGAAGTGACCGAATCGTTTCTGGTTACGTACTCTCTTCAGTTCCTGTCGTACCGCAGCGGTATCCGGGAAGTTCTCGGGTGTAAACTTACATTTCGTCATTCTGCAGCTCCGCTAGTTCCCGTTCCATCCGCCTGATATTCTCCAGATACAGATCTGCGGCTTCCTGTGCCGCCTCCAGCACGCCGCTGATCTTTACCGCCGCTTCTGCCAGACTTCCGCTTTCTTTAATAGCAATCTCTTTGTCCTGAACGACTTCTTCGTAGACTTTGATCCGTTTTTTCAGCCGTTCATTTTCTTTTGTTACTTCCAGCAGAAGTTCCAGCAATTCGGTTCGGTTCAGTTTTTTTAATTTATTTGCATCCATGATCCATCCCTGTTCAGACATGCAGTACAGACGTACGGTAAGTCCAATCTGAGTCACACCGTACTCTTCCTGTTTTATATACGAATCAGTCCTAAAAAGTACTTTGTGAAATTGTTAACGCTTACATTATATCGATTTAAAAAATAAAAAAAGGATGAAATTGCCGTTTTTTTCAACATTCATCCCACAAAAATGCGTGTTAACGTTTCCGATTTTTTCATTTTATCGGAAATCACAATAAATCATCCCATTAATCGGTCAATTCCAAGTGCCGTAACGAGTTCCCGGATCCCGATCGCACAGGAAAGGTTCATCCCCAGGATATCTTCTGCCTTCTGCAGGCGGTATTTTACCGTATTGCGGTGCAGGAACAGCTTATCCGCTGTCTCCGTGACCGACATCGCTTCATCAATATAATAGACTGCCAGCGTCTTTACCATTTCCGCATCCGTCGCTTCCTTCAGGGTCTGGATGATGCTGCGATAACGGTACAGTTCATCGGACCCCTGCAGGATGATCCTTCTGCAGTCTTTGGCAAAGCAGATATCCGTTACGGTATAGAACCCTTTTTCTGGGAACAGCTGTTCCAGATCATCGTTTCTGGAAAAACTCTGCCGCAGCTGATGGATGCTGGCACCCCTGCCGGAAAGCGTCAGCCCGGAAATCAGTGTTAAAGGAATACTGCTCTTTTGGCAATACTCCGAAAGAGATTCCATATGCTGCAGTTCCGCATGGTACCTGGTGTTTTTCTCCATTACCAGTAACAGATCACTTCCGATCGCAGCCAGCAGAAACACCGTTCCAAACGAACGGCAAAATTCCCGGATGGAAGCCCTCCAGGGCTTGGCATCCGTACCTTCATCTCCATAAAGCAGCCATACATTGGCTGTCTTCGGTATATCAAGCCGGCACTGGTCCGCCACAAGAAGAGCCAGTTCCATTTCACCATTATAAATAAGATGCCCGATTCCGGTTTTTGCGGCGGTGCTCACCCGGCTGTTCCGTGCGAACCAGCCGGTCAGTGCCTGGGCCGCACAGCTCAGCAGATAAGTATCTGTATTTGCCTGTCCCTCACAGATCAGGGTGCTCCATTCATTTTCCGCCCATACCTTCAGACATAGGACTGATGGATCTTTCAGCAGTTCCGTTAATGCTTTCTTTGTAATCTTTCGGCTGCCGGCAATCAGAACCTTCTTCTCATTTAAAAGATAGACTTCACTGCCGATGCGACTGGAAATCACCTTCATGGCTCCCGAGAGATCTGTCACTGTTTTTTCCAGTTCACTATATAGCTCTGCCGCAGGTGATATCCCTTTTTCACAGTTCTGATATTCTGAAATACAGCGTGCGATATCCGGTACTGCAATCACCGGCAGGCTGCTTTTTCCGCAGTACGTGCAGGAGGAAGGAACCAGAAACCCCGCAGCACCCGGATGGTTCTTGATAAAGACATCGAGATCGATGCAGTTCTGTTCGACCGCATAAACAACTCCGGCATCCAGAATGCCATAATCGGTAGAAACCGTACGAACAAAACGCCCTGTCTGCTTTGTGCCTTTCAGGATCGCAGCTTTGCTGAATGATGGTAATTTCAATAGATCTGCAACTCTCAAGCTCATAATAAAAACCCGTATTCCCGAATTACTGCGGTTCAGATCACGTTTTCGGTTGGTTACCATTGTAATCCGTGATGCCAAAATCGGAAACACAGATGTGACAAATTGGAACATATGTATTATTAACTGGTCGCGTATTTAACACTCATATAAAAAAGTGGATGGTTTTAGCCATTCCACTCTTCTGATAATCGATCTGTGACGTTTTCCTTTACCTTACATACCGCAAGGATCTTTTCCCGTTATTTGGTTTTGCCACATACCTTGCCGGTATCTTTTCCCATTGCTTGCATCCTATAAGCCCAAGTCATCACAGAAACTCAGAGCCAAACATCCCGCCCATTCTTTCGAATTGAGCAGAATGGGCAGCGATTACTTCTCCTTCCTTCTGAGAAGCAGTGCGGCAATAAGACTCACAATCATTGACGCAAGTAATGTAACGGTCCAGCCAAATACATGGAGAGCATCATCCGTCTTCGGTGACTTCTTCTTATTTGTATTGGTAATGATATATCCGTTGTACATATTACCGCTTACAGAACTGGTATAGCCGTCTACACCTTCTTCTACTACTTCGTATTTAATAAGGTTCCCTTCGGCATTGTTCACAGGCAGTGCATACCAGGTAAACAGCCAGTTATTTGCGGCACTGAGTTCTGCTATTTCGCCAGTGTCTACTCCATTCGCCAGCAAGTGCACTCTTACTTTGGAAGGACGCTTGCCGTTAGCGTTGTCTCCATCTACCCATACTTTTTTAACTTTAATATCAACCGAAGTATAAGAAGATGGTGTTGTCTTGTCTTCAAGCTTGGTATTAAGCAGTTTAACAACATCGGAAGACGCCATTGCTTTCCCGTCAATCTTTACCGTTCCTTTTTCATCAATCTCAATCGTAATCGGATTTGTAAGTTTCACGAATCCCTCTGGAGCTTTTGTCTCAGTCAGGGTATATTTTTCTCCTCTTACAACCTTCTCACTGATATCATGAACACTGCCGTCTGTTTTCCATGTATCTAGTATTGTTCCGTTCTTATCCTTCAGTTCAAACGTCGCACCAGACAAGGTAACGTTTCCTTCAGAATTATACTTATTGAACTTGATAGAAACCGCATTATTGGTGAACTCAGCAGTAGGAACTGCTGCATCTTTGCCAACCGCCACTGTAACAGATATATTGTTTTGAGAGATCAGTTTTACAGCATTTGGAGAACCACTTTCCAGTTCAGAAACCGTATAGTTTCCTGCCGCAAGATTATCTACATTTACTGTATTGCTCCGGCCATTGTTGATGGTCAGAGAAACCGTCTGTTCAAATCCAGTTCCCTCCACTTTGAACATATATGTTCCATCTGCCTCTGTTCCGGTACCACCATTTACTGTAACATTTTTCTTAATTTTCAGACTGCCAAGATCCCGGTTGTTCGTAAATGTTATCTCAGGCACAGTCGCATCTTTTCCTGCTGTAACCACAACTTCTTGGTCATTTGCCCCAACAAGCGTCATAAGTGAATCAGTCTCGACAACCTCACTGATTACATATGTGCCAGGTTCGAGATCACCCATTGTCACAGATTGTGCAACACCATTAACAATCGATATTGTTTTTGTCGCCAGTACATCCGTCGCATCTTTCTTTTTAATATTAAATTTATAGGTTCCGTCTGCTCTTGTCTGGTTGGATGCCGTTACAGCCTCACTGTTGATCGTAACCGCTTTGGTAATCTTCAATGCTCCGGTATCCCTTCGATTGGTAACTGTAACCTTACGCATCTTTTCCTCTATGGTTCCTGTCGCAGAGGAATCTGTAGGAGTTGCATCTGTAATATCAGCAGCTTCTACCAGATAGGTTGTCTGATACTTTTGTGATTCCGCATCATCTTTCACTTCTTCTACCGTAAAGTGATAACCCTTTGGAATTCCATAGATTGTTTTACTGCTTCCGCCTTTAATTTCCAGTGTCGCAACACCCGCAGTAAACGTAATTTCAGGTCCATCAATTTTACTCAGATGATAGGTCTGATTACCAGAAAGTGCTTTATTATCAGCATCCGTTAGTGTGATTTTAATATTAAAGAGTTTGCTTGGATCAGTCGCATTTCCTTCCAGTTTTTTTGCCACCTGCAGTTTCCCATAGAAATTTCTGATATTTGTGAAGGTGATCTGATGATCCGAAAGATTATAACTCGACTCATCATTAATTTTGTCTTTTGTGACTGTACCAGCAATTTCTCCGCTGGACGAACCAGCTGTTACGGTTGAGATATATGAATTTTTCGTTAAGGAAGTTGGTTCCTCCGTAATTTCATAACTCGTACCATTTGGAAGACCATAGATTTTCACGGTATCAGTCTTCGAAATAATAATCGGATAGGATGCATTGTAGTCTTTGTCTTCAAATGTGGTTACTCCGTCCCCTTTGTATGGATGCATGTTGTCTTTTGAAGTATCCACAAGACCATCCTTAAACCAGAGATCTCCATATTTCCCATCCGGCACCGGATTCCCATCGCTTCCTGTCAGCTTAATGCGGAATGCAAACCATTTTTTCTTATCTCCATCATTTCCGCCAGTCGCTTTTGAAAGCTGGAAGCCACCATATAGATTCTTTGTATTGGTAACTTCCACAACAGCATCTGCCGAATCAGAGATTGTACCTGTTTCGTTCTCTTTAACAACACCGTTATATTTTGGGGATTCATACCCGGTTAATCCTGTTGTCGACTCAGATACAGTATAGGTAGAACCGGTAGGAAGACCTTCAATCGTGATTGTTTCATCCGCATTTAACGTTACTGAAGTTTTGCCAGCATCGTCTAGTGCAACGGTTCCTGAAGCCGGTGCAGTACTCCCTTTATATATTTTTGAATTATAGGTTCCTGTCAGCGAAGTTCCATCCGGTTTTTTCAGTTCCACATTAAATGTATAAGTATCCGAAGTAGTACTTGCATTTCCAGTAACTTTCTTTGTGATCAGCAGTTTTCCAACGGTATCCCGCTTGTTGTTAAAAGAAGCTGTTGAAGCCGACGAAGAAATAGTTCCGGTATTCCCTGTAAAGGTTGTTTCGTACCCATCTTCTTGATAATTCGCTTCCGTCACTATGTATTCAGCATTATTTGGAAGATCCTTAATGGTTATAACTTCATTGTGTTTCAGGTTGATGGTAGCTATATCATCCGAGAACTGAACTTTTCCTGTTGTAGAATCGGTCATCCCTGCGGTTGTTTTTTTAAAGTCATATTCCTTGGTGCCCGCGCCAACGACCTTAACGGTAAATTCAAAGTTTTTTGTTGTATCCCCTGAGTTTCCACTGACTGTCTTCTGAATCTTCAGATTACCGAATGTATTGCGTGTATTGATAACATCTACATGTTCAACCACTCCGGTTTCTGCTTCTGTATGAGGTTTAATCGTTCCGGTGCAGGTATTACTTCTGGCACCTCCATTTTCTGAAAATAACGGATTTTCGTATCCTTTATTGCGCTGCTCATCTTTCAGTTCTTCTGTCAGAGTATATTCAGCACCTGCAGGAAGATGCCGAATCGTAACACTATCTGTAGCTGCAACTCCAGTTATTTCGATTGTAAGTTTATTGTCAGTGGAAAAAGTAATGTCGTGTTCACCGCCATCCTGTAAACCATTCTTAAAGACAGTGTATTTTTCTGTAGTTGAAGGCGCATAGCCATCTGGTTTGGTCAAAACAACCACAAACTTAAAGGCGTCGCCAGAATCAGCTGGTGTATTCCCTTCAATCGACTTCTGAATAACAAGATCGCCAAATTCATTCTTTGTATTATAAAACTTAGCTGTCTTTATAACTGTGTGATCGATGTTGCCGCTCTCACCTTCTGATACAGTTGTATATCCCGAAGAAGTATAAGATGCTTCCGACACGGTATATGCCGCACCGTTGGGCAGACCACTGATTATTGCCTTTTCTCCACCCGTCAAAGTTAATGTCGCAACATTATCCACAAATGAAATATTAGTCAGGGAAGACAGTCCAGAAAGTCCATATTCTTTGGTTCCCGCACCTTCGACAGTTATTGTAAATACGAAACTATCCGTACTCGTCGTATTTCCGCGTACAGTTTTTTCGATAGAGAGACTTCCTGTTGTGTTTTTTTCATTAATAATCTTGACGGTCTGTACCTTCTGTTCGCCTGACCCTTTAATCGTTCCTGAAGCTGTATCAGTTTCTTCTCTACCATTGACAACATATTTTGGATTCTCATAACTGCTTATAGAAGCTTCAGTAACAGAATAATTCGTATTATTTGGAATACCATTAATTCGGATAGTTTCCCCGCCTTTTATCGTAAAGGTGTGTTTTCCATTTGCATCAAACACATATTCACTGAATGTACCACTTACAGCAGTGCCATTGGAATCGGTTAGCGTTACCTCAAAACTAAATGACTGATTGCCTTCTATCGTATTACCACGCAGCTGTTTTGAGATAATAAGGGCCCCCTCAGAATTTCTGGTATTTGTAAACGCTGCTGTCTGTACTGGTGCTGTCGTTCCTCCATTGATATCACCGCTTTCTCCAGTAGCTGTAGTAATAAAACCATCCGTATTTGCTTCCACTTCCGTCACTACATAATGCGTTCCGTTGGCTATATTTTTTACCACCACTTCTTCGCCAGCTTTAAAGGATACGCTGAACTGTCCGTTTGTACCGGTAATCGTAGTAGTAGAAGTTCCGCTGCCGGAAGTCTTAACTGCTGTATAGGATGACTCCACGTTTTGCCCGGTCAGGGAAATGTTGAAATGGAATATCTGATTTTGATCAATATCATTTCCTGTCAGAGTCTTTGTCAGTTTCAAATCCCCATACGTATTCTTTGTATTTGTGATTTCCACATTATGCAGGGTGCTTTGTTCCCTTACATCAGAAGAATTGACATTAAATGTGCTTCCAGCACCATCCGTTCGATTATCAACAGCAATTTCATCACCGTTTACAGGATCGAGATAAACAATCTTATAGGATGGTTCATATCCTTCCGCACTTCCTTCACTCACGGTATAAACCGTTCCATTTGGAATATACTCAAATGTAGCGGTTTCATTTCCTTTTATGGTAAATTCAATCGTCCTGGTTTTGTTTTCAGTATTTGTTGTGTCAGTAGATGTCCCTGAGAGTGTTTTGATAATGGTATTCAGATCATCTCCGGAAAATACGACGGTAACTGTAAAGGAATCGGTTGAAAGCGCCGCATTTCCACTCAGCTTTTTCTGAATAATCAGCGTTCCTTCTGATTCACGGTTATTGGTAACTGTTGAAGTCGAAACTGTGTTTTTTGTGATTGTACCGGATTGCGGAGAATACTCTGTATCGTAATCTGCCACTGTAGTTTCCGTAACAAACCACCTGACACCTTCCGGAAGATTCAGCACTTCCAATGTTTCATTATCTTTCAGTTTGAATGATGCAGAATTTCCATCGTCACCAAACGTCAGCGTCCCAGATGACGTTCCGTGTATGGTCGGATAGGTTCCGCTTAATGGAACACCGTTATATTCAAGATGTATCACAAATTCAAAGTCTGCTGTTTTGTCGCCGGCATTACCCGTAACAGTTTTTTGAACCTTCAAAGAACCGGTATTGATATTGTTGGTAAATGCAACTGAGGATGTAGCATTCTCCGCAACTGTCGCTGAAAGACCTTCTGCCCCTACGCTCACATTCATACCTAGTTTGAGATCATTTGTAACTTCTGTCACGGTATAATTTCCTACCGGAAGATTTTCTCTGGTATAAGTATTTGAAACGCCATTTGTTATTGTAATCGCCGCATTACTTTCAACAACCTCACCCCGCCAGTCTTTGATGATAAACCGGTACGTTCCGTCTGCAACGTCACTCCCGCTGATCGCATTTCCGTTCTGTGTTACATTTTTCGTAATTTGTAACGATCCAGTTGCGACCTTGTTGTTTGTGAAGTTAACAATAGGTGCTGATGCATCTTCCCCATTAACACCCGCTTTTACAATTGCAGTAAGTCCATTTTGCCCAATCAGTGACATACTGCTTGGATTACTGTTGACACGCTCAGTTACTGTGTAATTACCAGCCTGAAGACCGTTAACAATCGCTGTGTTGGCTATTCCGTTTTTAATTTCAATTGTAGTTGTGGCAACAATACTGCCAGAGGCATCTGCTACATCAAACGTATAGATACCATCCGCATATGTTGTGGAAGTTGTTTCATTGTTTATTCTTACATTCTTTGTGATTTTCAATCCGCCAGTCGTCAAATTATTTGTAAAGGATGCTAACTGCGCAGCTTCGCCTTTTACTCCGCCTTTGACTTCAATCTGAATATCATTATTCCCTGTGAGCGACATGCCTTGCTTCAGTGCATCGGTTGCTTCATGAACTTTATAGGTTCCTTCTGCCAAGTTTTTCACTTCTATCGTATTACTGACACCATTTGTGATTGTTATGGTTTCTGCCGCAACTACTGCATTCTTCTCATCAAGTACGTTGAAAACATAATCTCCATCTGCAAGGGTGCTGGATGTAATTTCTCCGTTTACCGTGACAGATTTTTGAATTCGCAGACTTCCAAGATATGTATTTGTAATTGTATTATCATTCGCCGTTTCTATTTCACCGGATATACGTTTATAGCTTACTTCCGCGGTGACATTATCCTCGCTGTCCATGGAAACAACAACGGTCGCGATAATCTTATCTGTGGAGTATGAAAGACTCTCTGTTTTATCTTCCGGAATAACTTCAGCTATTTCGTAAACATAAGTCCCAAGCTGAGTAAATTCGATTTCATCAAAGACTGCTTTTCCTGCACCTGTTACAGATGCGTTTAATGATTTCGGAACCGGAATCGGAGAAATATCAACGCTCTCAACCCCTTCCGAAGCCGGTGTCTTTGCAGAAACCGGTGTCATTGTGAACGTATAATTTTCCTCTGGTGCAGATCCAATAATCGCTTTATTTACTTCAAGCGATTTTTTGACTTCAATTTTTTTGTCTGCAATACGAATAATATCTTTATCAAGGAATATATATTTTTTGTAATCCGCAACATCACCGTCCGTAATCGTAAATTCGGGATTGTAATCGATTAACAGATATCCGCTGGGCGCTTCAACCTCTTTGAGGAAGTATTTTTTATTCCACAACAGATCCCACCCATCTTCTCCAGTTTGTTCTGTTATTGTACATTTTCCCTTGTCGTCGGTAATAAATAACACCGGAGTATCAGTCTGCCTTGTTTTTACCTGGACTGCATCCTCAAACTTTCCTGAACCTGTATCTTTATATAACTCAAACTTTGCGCCTTGAAGTACGGTTGTCATATCACCGTATTTATGTTTCAGAATTTTTATAGAAGGGATGCTGACGGTTCCTGCACCGGAGGAACGCACATTAACTGTACGATTAGAATCTTTTTCCTGTCCGTTTAGGCTGACTTTGTTTTTGATTTCTGTGTTCCCATTACCAACAATTCTGGCATAGTACGAGATTTCTACTCTCGTACTGTCTGGAATAGTAAAAGTAATCGTATTTCCTGATGCATTCCAGGTTACGCCTTCTGATGGATTTGCAGTAATCGTGTCATATTCAACACTGAGCCCGCTGTAACTATCCGTAAGTTTTATTGTATTGCTGTCTGGATCAAGATCCTGTGCCGACGGATTTGCAACTATTTGAAAATGAGGTTTAACAGTTGAGGGATCAATTCCCTGCGCATTTAAATCATTATTATTCAGAATTTCTTTTGTTACTGTATCAACGATATAGTTACTGGTAACAGAATCATTTCCAAGAATGGACGTTGCGGTATTTGTAACAGGAACAGTTCCGCCATCCGATTGATACGCAAGATTATTCAATTGTCGAAGTGCTTCCGCCGATTTTACACGTAGATAATAAACAAGCTTGTAGTGACTGAAATAGGACTCGCCGTTCATTGGAATCGATGCTTTTGTCAATGTGAAAACAATCGAACCTGCTGAAGCAGAAACATTTACTCTGGAACTGCCCTTATGATCCTGACTATACTGATTGCCACCTCGCAAATAATCAGCTTCCCAGGATTCTGTATCTTTTGGTAAATAATATTCAAAATATGTGCTGTCAAATGTATCCGTAATAGTTACGTCATTTTGGCTTAACCCTGTGAATACAATTTCATATTTCAGCATTGGCACTGTTGTACCATCACTTAGCTGTGTAGTTGAAAAACCATCAAATTCCTTGTTGAATGATGATTTGATTGGTGTTACTTCTGCTTCTGCCTTTACTTCCTGAGAACCATTTGACAAAACAGCAGTATTCTTATGTTCTTTAAGCCAGCTGACGTTTTGAGCGTATTCCAGCCATTTCTCATTGTTGATCGTTGTGAATTCGATATAAATATCGCGTTTGGCAGTGCCGCCAATTAAACCCTCTGTCTCTGTTTCGCCAACGGTTTTATAGAATTTTACGGTCAATTTAGAAGTATCCGATTTGTCGACCTCATAACGTTCTCCGTCTAAAAGACCGGTTACTTTGATTTCGGTGCTTGCATCAAGCAGATCAACCATTGGTTCGTTATTATATGTCTGTACCGGGAGTGTATCTGTAACAACAGCTTTGCTAAGGCCATTCTTTGGTACAGTCACCGTGACTTTCCAGGCAGTTTTCTCCCAGGTTACTTCTGTTGAAGTCTTGGCGATCTGCATCTCATTCTCACTTGTTGGCCCTACTTCTACCGATGCTTTACCACTGTTCCCATTGCTATCTGTAACAGTATTTTCCAGCTTTGTTTTCGTAGACAGCCCGCTTGTATCAGCTGACGCGGTATAAGAAATCTCATACCGATAGATTTTTTCTTTATCATCGCTTGGAATCGTATAGGACCAGCTCTTTTCACCTTGATTCTGAATAGAATTCCAGGGAATGCTATCCGTTCGTATGGTGTTTTCGTCCTTGTCTTTTACAACGATCGTAATTCCGGTTCCGGAATAACTCAAAATACTTTGAGAATCTGCAGTAATAGAGTCTGTAATCGTTGATCCAGCAACTGATGCCGCCATTTCTTTATTTACCACAATTGTATAGGGAATTATCTTGGTGGCTGTTGTATCATCACTAACCGCACCTGCACTTTTATCAACGCTGGTCCATCCAATATTATTATTGAAATCTTTTGTACTCGTATCACCCTCACCATTCTCCGGTTTTACGGTGATACTGTTTCCCGTTTGTTCTGCGGTACCCCTACCTGTAAGCTTTGCTGTATCAACAGAAGCTGTATAGGTGAGTGTGATTTTTTCTTTATCTGTCATCGATGGAATCACATAGGAAAAACCGTTTGTCACTGTCTCGCCTGCTGGATTCAGAGTTACTGGATTTCCGGTTGAAGAGGTTGCAGTAACACTTCCTTCATCAAAAGTTAACGCAGTACCGGAAATAATATCTTTCACCGATATATTATTTGTCATCCCTTCGGAAGTTACTGTAACGGTATAGTGAATCTTATTGTCTGATCCCCAATAAGCTCCATCTTTGTATGCTGTTGCTTTCTTTGTGGTATCGACCGTAACATTCACCAAATTTTCGCCATTCTTATCAGTGATTGTTGAATTACCGCTAAAAGAACCGGTAACGTTCAGCGTAAACTTTGCGTTTAATCCAGCTGCAAGTCTCGAAAAATTAGGATCGCTGGTATTCCAATTGAATTTTACAGTACCATTGCTGTCGAACGTATAAGTATTACCTGATACATCGAACTTACCGTCACTGTCCTCACCATGAATCTCAATTGTCCCGCTGTCGTTGGAAGGTGTGAAGTTTTCTGGAAGTGGACTCCAGACCATATCATCCCCGGTATTAATGAACTGTATACCATCTGGATTTTCTCCAAAAGAAACAACGATTGTTATTGGGGCTCCCTCTTTAACTGTAGTAACCTCAGACCCAGAAGCATCGAGTATTTTTGCGGAAGTCAAAAAGTCCCGAAGGTTACTACTTGTAGCGTTGTTGGCTGTCCCCAGCAGTCTTGGTCCAAACGGTGAAAAAGAATCACTGACAAACCAGGCTGACTCAACTTCCAGGTCATCCAGTGTTACATCTCCTACTATTTCCGCTCCGCCATATTCAGTTACATGAACAACATCTGCATGCTGAAGATCGACATTGTCACTCATGGAGATATTTTCATCAAAATACATGTTGACCGTAACGTTGGCATCCGGCTCTACACGTTCGTTGTCTGCCGTCAAGAAATAAACGTCATAAAGAACGTATTCTGCCACCTGCCCATCAGGTTTCCATAGATTTGTCTCTAATGCCTCAACCGCCGTTTTATATGCATCACTGGAAGGATCCATATAGTCCGCATGGAGAGTAGTGCCTTCTGTTAAACCGGCGTTTTCATTGGTATCCGCAGTAACAGTCACCCCATTTCCACGGCATTCAAAATGAGTTATATATACTGGATCTGTTTCTTCTTTATGGTAGATAAAACGGATTGTCACAGTATGATTCTCATCTGCGATATCAACAAAAGATACCCATTCATTAGAGACTGTATACGCATCAAAGCGAAGACCTTCTGCATAGGTATCATTAATCATTGCAACGTCAAAAGAATAGCCTTCAATTTCTGGTGCTACCTGTGCAGGTTCTGCCCCATCTTCACCAAAAAAAGCTACTTTTTCCGTGATATCAATATTCTCATAGTTCTGAATATCATTAACACCATCAAAACAATACGCCTTGATGGTGTAACTTGTTTCATCTTTGTTTTCTTCCTCTGTAGTCTCTTCAGGATCTGTAGACTCTTCCGTTGTAGTCTCTTCAGAGTCTGTAGGCTGTTCCTTTTCAGGTTCTTCAGATTCTGCCGGCTGTTCTGTTTCCGCAGGTTCTTTTGTATCTACAGTTTCAGTCGGTTCCGAACTGGGGTCCGCTGCAGGTGTTTCTTCAGTCGGTTCCTGTGTAATCTCTACTGGTGTGCCTTCATCATTTAAAATTGTTTCTGGCTGTTCCGTTTCCGCAGGCTCTTCTTCATCTGTATTGGCAAAGATTGTCATGTTCGAATTGAACATCATGCTGACGGACAATAAAGCCGCAAAAAACTTCTTTGTTGATTGTTTCATACCAGGCTCCCCCTACCGGAACGGACTGACAGGTATCTATGCAGACGCATAAAAACACCCTCTAAAAAAATGTACCCGCTTATATTATGCGGCAAAACGGATGGTCAGTTTTACTAAAATGATTGTTTTTTCAAAATTTATCCTATCAAAATGCGTGTAAACGTTACCGATTCTTTCATTAAATTAATTAAATTATGATTCCTTGCATTTTTATCCCATAAATTCAGACATTGCTAAGGCTTTGATCAGATCATGAACACAGATGGAACTTCTGGGATCCAAACCAAGAATGTCTTCTGCCTTCTGCAGGGGTATTTTTCGGTATTGCATGCAGGCAGTTCATCGAAAAAAGGAAGAGCATTACTGCCCTTCCTCATTCTCTTCTGCTTCAATTTCCTTGATGATGCATTGGTTACCGGTGACAAGATACGTCTCCCCGCTTTCGCAGTATGGGCATGTCTTGCCGAACCGTACAGTCTCATACGTTTTGCCGCAGTTTTCGCAGAACGTATAGGCCTTGATGGTTTCCAGCTTCAGCTGACTCTCACTGAGTACCGGATGACGTACCTTGAAGTAGTCCCAGGCATCCGTGAACAGATCCGTCATGATACCGGAAACTTCTCCTACCTGCAGCGTTACAGAACCGATCTTTGCAATATTCTGTTCTTCCGCAAGCTCATCCAGCGTTTTTGCCAGATGCATCACAATGCCCATTTCATGCATCAGGCATCGGCTTTCTTTTTCTTGAAGAGAATCTTCAGCTCACGCTGTGCCGCATACTTAGCAACCGGAAGGATCTTGTCTTCGCAGCGTACCATGTTGGAGGCATCTGGCAGATCTCTGGAGAGATGGATCGCATCAAACTGACAGCGTGTCGTACAGAGACCGCAGCCGATGCAGCGGTTGAGGTCAACTACAGTTGCACCGCAGGACAGGCAGCGGCTCGCTTCCGTCTTGACCTGCTCCTCGGTAAACGGCAGACGCTCATCCATGAAGGTCATGGCAGCTTCTTTCCGCTTGCCCGGAACCTGACGCTTCGCATTGTCATATTCCTCAACAACAATATCGTCCTTGTTCAGTTCGATGAATTCACGAACATCACGTGCAATCATCATATCCTGACCCGGATGTACGACTCTGTGCATGGATTCGCTTGCCAGCTTACCACCGGCAATCGCATCGATCGCAAACCGCGCGCCGTGGAATACATCACCACCGGCGAAGATATCTTTTTCCGCTGTCTGGAAGGTAACCGGATCGGCCTTGATCGTACCGTTGCGGTTGATTTCAACAGCAGTTCCCTTGAGAAGATCACCCATGATAACGGACTGACCGATGGAGAGCAGAATGTTCTCACAGCTGATTTCAATGGTCTCATTCTCGTCATACTGCGGGTTGAAGCGGCCATCCGCATCCTTAACGCTGGTGCACTTTTTGAAGACGATGGCAGAAACTTTGCCGTCTTTTGCAATGATTTCCTTCGGGCCCCAGCCGTTCATGACTTCGATGCCCTCTTCCTTAGCCTCTGCAACTTCGTCATCCGCTGCCGGCATTTCATTCGGGCCTTCCAGGCACAGCATGGTAACCTTGCCGTCCGTAATACGCTTTGCGGAACGGGCAACGTCAACTGCGACATTGCCGCCGCCGATAACAACGACATCACCCTGCAGGCGGATGGAGTTGTCGAGGTTCACTCTTCTCAGGAATTCAACGCCGGTCTCAACGCCCTTGGAATCTTCACCCGGAACACCGGTCATACGGCCGCCCTGCATACCGATGGCAATGTAGAATGCCTTATATCCTTCGGAACGCAGCTGCGGGATCGTAACATCACTGCCGACATTGACGCCGCACTTGAATTCAACGCCCATCTGGCGCAGAACATCGATTTCAGCATCGATGACTTCTTTTTCAAGACGGAAGTTCGGGATACCGTTCAGCAGCATGCCACCCGGTCTGGATTCTTTTTCAAATACGGTTACATCGTAGCCGCGGGTACGCAGATAGTATGCGCAGCTCATACCGGCAGGGCCGGCACCGATGACTGCCATCTTGTACTTCGGACCCCACATGCCGCCGTCATCCTTCTCACAGATCGGGACATAACGGTTTTCCGCTTTCAGTTCCTGCGCGGCGATGAACTTCTTGATTTCATCGATTGCGATCGGCTGGTCGATGGTACCTCTTGTGCAGGCGTCTTCACAGCGGCGGTTGCAGATCGCACCGCAGACTGCCGGGAACGGGTTGTCCTGCTTGATGAGCTTCAGGGCATCGAGGTAACGGCCTTCTGCCGCCATCTTGACATAACCCTGTACTGCCAGGTGGGCCGGGCAGGCTGTCTTACACGGAGCCGTACCGGTATCGTAGCAGTTGATCTTCGCATCATTGCGGTAGTTCTTATTCCAGTTATCCGGAGTCCACTTGGTCTCATCCGGCAAAAGACTTGTCGGATACTTGATCTCGCCATGTCTTGTGCAGAGTTTCTGACCGAGCTTGGCAGCGCCGACCGGGCAGACCTCTACGCACTTACCGCAGGCAACGCACTTTGACTTTTCAACATGTGCACGGTAAGCACTGCGGCTCATATTCGGTGTGTTGTAAAGCTGGGAAGTACGGAGCGCGTTACAGACACCAGGTGCGCAGTTGCAGATGGCAACGATCTTATCTTCACCGTCGATATTGGTAATCTGGTGTACAAAACCATGACGCTCTGCACGTTCGAGAATCTCAAGCGCTTCTTCATAGCTGATATAGCGTCCCATACCGCGGTTGACGCAGTATTCTGCCATATCGCCCATACCCATGCAGAATTCACCGTTGATTTCACCGGATCCTTCGCCGCGCATCGTCTGCTGTTTACGGCAGGTGCACTGACCGACGCTGTACTTGTCATACTTGCTGAGCCAGTGACTGATATGCTCCACTGATACCGACTGGTTCTCTGTTTCGATCGCTTTTTCAACCGGAATGACATGCATGCCGACGCCGGCACCTCCCAGAGGAACCATCGGGGTAACGCCTTCCAGCGGCATCTGTGTCATCAGGTTGAAGAACGTCGCAAGGTTCGGGTGCTGTGCGGTCAGTTCATCATTCATCATCATGAATTCCGCAGATCCCGGTACGAAGATCGGCACATTATACTGCAGACGCTTTTCCGGATTTTCACGGTTGGATTCGATAACACCGACCCAGTTCAGATGGTCAAGCATTTTCTGTGTTTCTTCCACAGTCATGTCGTTCATTTCGGCAAGCTGTTCCGGGAAGTAAGGAACTCTTGTCTTCTTGAATGACAACATGAATTTCGCTTCTTCTTTGGTCAGCACTTCATCGAGTGCCCAGTATTCCGGATCATTTACACCCAGTGTTCCGGTATACTTCTTCAGATACCGGTCGGTGATCATGGTACCGAGTTTCAGGATAAGCTTTTCCTTCTCCTTGTCCGGAGCGACATAATTCGGGTCCTGTTTGTAGTCCCGTTCATTTGTCATCCGCATTTCTTCTTTGGTTGCTGTCATTTGTTCTCCTCTTTATTCTTTCCAGGCCGCTGTCTCCTTCTTCAGCCATTCTTCCCATTCGTTCATGCCCTGACCGCTTTTTGCGCTCACGGGGAATATTTCAATATCCGGATTCAGGTGTTTTGCCCGTTTCCGGCATTGTTCCAGATCAAACCCGAAGTAGTCCAGCGCATCCATCTTGGTGATTACCAGCGCATCGCTCTTCTGAAACATCAGCGGATATTTCAGCGGCTTGTCGTCTCCCTCCGGTACCGACAGGATCATGACATTCCTTCCTGCACCGGTATCGTATTCTGCCGGGCAGATCAGATTGCCGACATTCTCCAGAAATGCCAGGTCGATCTCTTCAAGCCCCATTGCCTCAAGACCTTCCCGGGTCATGCCTGCATCCATGTGGCACATGCCGTCGGTATGAACCTGTATCGCCCTTGCCCCAAGGGCTTCGATGCGTTCCGCATCCACTGCACTTTCGATATCTGCCTCAAGTACTGCAATCTTCAGTTCTGCTTTCAGATCCTGGATCGTTCTGGAAAGCAGGGTCGTCTTGCCGGATCCCGGTGAAGACATCAGGTTGATCAGCAGAGTGCCTTTTTTCTTCAGTTCTGCACGAAGTGCTTCTGCATCCGCATCATTGGATGCGGTCACAGAACGGTGCAGTTCAATGACCTTCATGCCCGTACCTCCCGGATCTTCTCTTTCAGCCATGCGGTCCAGGCGTCATATCCCTCTCCGGTTTTTGCGGAAAGTGCAAATACCTGAATATTCGGATTCAGTGCCTGCGCCCGCTCCTTTGCGGCCTGAAGATCGAAGTCAAAGATCGGTGCCGTATCGACCTTGTTTACCAGCATCACATCGCTGACCGTAAACATCAGCGGATACTTCAGCGGCTTGTCGTCTCCTTCCGGTACCGACAGGATCATGACTTTCAGATCCGCCCCGACATCAAACTCCGCCGGGCATACCAGATTTCCGACATTCTCAAGAAAGATCACATCCAGATCATCCACGCCCATTTCATCCAGTCCGCGCTTTGTCATATCCGCGTCCATGTGACAGCTGCCGCCGGTATGGAGCTGGATGACCTTTGCGCCGGTTTCCCGGATCGTACAGGCATCAACATCACTGTCGACATCCGCCTCCATGACACCGATGCGGAATTCATCCTTCAGAGCTTCAATCGTACGCACCAGCGTCGAGGTTTTTCCTGCGCCGGGCGAACCCATCAGGTTGATCAGCACCGCATGATGATCATGAATCATCTCTTTCACTTCACGGGCAGCAGCGTCGTTGTCTGCCGTTACCCGTACCTTGGTTTCTTTTACTTTAAAATCTTTATTCATTAATACCTCAGCAGAATCAGTTTAACTGAAAAAACAGGCTTTTGAAAGGGGTTTCAAAGTTCTCTGGACGGGTTTCCTGCAACCCTTCTGTTCATGCGGTTTGGAAACTGCATAAATTTTACCAGTTTCCGCGTTTTTGCTTGTTTTCTGCGCTTTTTCTGTCCATGCAGGAAGAAAATGAGCAATTAAAAAGGGACAGCTTCCGCTGCCCCCGTCACTGCCGGTTTGGTGTTACCCCTCAATACCGGTCACTTTATAATCCTTCGCTTCCACCGCCTGTTTCAGCACATCATCCGCAACATCCTTCGACAGAGTTACTTTGGCAGTATTGGCGTTATGATCCGCAACCGCGGATTCTACACCGTCAATCGCCTCCAGTGCCTTCTTCACATTTGCCTCGCAGTGTTCGCACATCATTCCTTCCACATGCAGAATCTTTTCCATTTTGGTTTTTTCCTCCTTCGTTTCCTGCTGTATTGCCACTTCATACCCCGCATCTTCAATTGCTTTTATCAGCACCGCTTCTTCCAGCGGATGCGAGAGAATGATCTTTACTTCTTTTTTCGTATGGTCCGCCTTCGCTTCAGTTACACTATCCAGGTTCTTCAATGCTTTTTCCACCGTCGCTTCGCAGTGCCCGCACATCATGCCCTTTACCGGAAGGATCTTCTCTTCCGGAACGCTTTGCGGTTCTTCCTTCTCCGGCAGTGCCTTTTTCTTCAGCGGCCGGTCTTTGGATGCGTCATGGAGATCAAAGAGATTCAGCCGCAGCGCATTCATACAGACGGTAAAGCTGGACAGGCTCATCGCCGCAGCTCCGACCATCGGATTCATCTTCCATGCATACAATCCTGCCGCAAGCGGGATGCAGATCACATTGTAGAAGAATGCCCAGAAGAGATTTTCATGAATGTTGCGCAGCGTTGCCCGGCTCAGCCGGATCGCGCTGGCAACATCTTTCAGGCTGCTGTTCATCAGCACGATATCCGCACTGTCGATTGCCACATCCGTACCGGCACCGATCGCGATGCCGATATCCGCTCTTGTAAGTGCCGGAGCATCGTTGATGCCGTCTCCGGTCATTGCCGTAATGCCGCGTTCTTTCAGCTTACGGATCACTTCTTCCTTGCCATCCGGCAATACGCCTGCAATCACCCGGTCCACACCGGCCGCCTTGCCGATCGCTTTGGCGGTCCGCTGGTTGTCTCCTGTTAACATAACCACTTCAATGCCCATGTTCTGCAGTTCTCTGATCGCTTCCGGGCTGTCGGAACGGATCACATCCGCAACGGCGATCAGACCAAGAAGCACTCCGTCTTCCTCAAACAGCAGCGGTGTCTTTCCCTGTTCCGAGAACGTCCGGCAGGCTTCTTTAACCGATTCCGGGATCTCACACAGAGAAGCGATATAGTCTTCCTTTCCGCCATGAAGTATCTTTCCGTTCAATACGGCAGACAGACCATTTCCGGGCAGTGCCTGAAACTGTGTTACTTCTTCCAGAGCGATTCCCTTTTCCTTTGTCAGGGCATCGACTGCTTTTGCCAGCGGATGTTCACTGCGTGCTTCCAGGGCACCGGCTTTTTTCAGCAGTGCTTCTTCGCTGAGATTAACCGGAACCACATCGGTGACTTTTGGGGTTCCTTCCGTGATCGTACCGGTCTTGTCGAGGGCAACGATCTGAACCTTTCCGGCAGTTTCAAGCGACTCACTGGTCTTGAAGAGAATACCGTGTTTTGCGCCCATGCCGTTGCCGACCATGATCGCAACCGGTGTCGCAAGTCCAAGTGCACATGGACAGGAGATTACAAGTACGGAGATTCCTCTTGCCAGGGCAAAGGAGAAGCTTTCACCGGCGATCAGCCAGCCGATCACCGTAATCACAGCGATCGCAATGACTGCCGGCACAAAGACTCCGGATACTTTGTCTGCGATCCTTGCGATCGGGGCTTTGGTTGCCGCCGCATCACTGACCATTTTGATGATCTGGGATAAAGTCGTATCTTCTCCGACCCGGGTTGCCTCACAGCGGATATATCCGCTTTCGTTAATTGTTGCCGCACTGACCCTGTCTCCGATGGTTTTATCAACCGGAATGCTTTCCCCGGTCAAAGCCGACTCATTGACAGAAGCACTTCCCTCAACGATCACGCCGTCCACCGGAATACGTTCCCCAGGACGGACCACAAAGAGATCACCCTTTGAAATCTCTTCGATACCAACTTCAATTTCTTCTCCGTCCCGGTATAATACCGCAGTCTTTGGAGCGAGCTTCATCAGTCCCTTCAGGGCATCGGTCGTTCTGCCTTTGGACATTGCCTCAAGCATCTTTCCAACGGTGATCAGAGCCGGAATCATTGCCGCACTCTCAAAGTACAGTTCGTTATGATAGAGCTCCATCAGATCCGCATTTACTGCACCGTCTGTGATCATGCCGCACATGCGGTAGAACACCGCAAGGCTCCAGCCAAATGATACCGCTGAGCCAAGTGCAACCAGCGTATCCATGTTCGGGCTTCCGTGGATCAGAGAACGGAACCCGCTGGTAAAGAACTGTTTGTTTATGATCATGACGATCAGAGCCAGAATCATCTGCGTCAGTGTCAGGGCCAGATGGTTATGGTTCAGAAAGGACGGCAGCGGGAAGCCCCACATGTTATGTCCCATGGAGAGATACATCAGCACGATAAGGAACCCGACAGAAGCGATCAGCCGCTTCTTCAGCTTTGGTGTTTCATGATCTTTCAGTGCTTCTTCCTCAGCCGCAAAACTGCCGGAAGTTTCCGCTTTACCGTTTTTCAAAGAGGCACCATAGCCTGCCTGTTCGACTGCCTGGATTACTTCTTTGCTCGATGCACTGCCCTCAACCCCCATGGAGTTGGTCAGCAGTGAAACCGAGCATGAAGTAACGCCTTCGACCTGGGATACTGCCTTTTCCACCCGGGCCTGACACGCCGCGCAGCTCATGCCTGTAATAACATACTGTTCCATACTTTTTTACCTCATCAGTTTCTGCAGAACATGAACCAGTTCATCCACCGATTCCTCTTTGCCTGCTTTGATGTCTTCCGCCACACAGCCCTTGATATGCGCTGCCAGCAGCTGTTTGTTGAAACTGTTGAGCGCACTCGTAACCGCAGATACCTGAATCAGGATATCGGGACAGTAGAGGTCGTCTTCGATCATCTTTTCAATTCCCCGGATCTGCCCTTCCGCTTTTTTCAGCCGTACCAGAAGATCTTTCTTTTCTGCTTCCGTACGTTTTTTATGACGTACACATTCACATGTTTTCATATTGTTCTCCGAAAACAAGATATACCCCTAGGGGGTATATGTCAAATGCATTGCCCCTGTCATTTCTTTTTACGAATACAACATCACTGCACATGCATTACCAGCGAATGTGAAAACGGGAAGAACGGTATGTACTTCAGCCCGGCTTTCCCTGCCGCGATCCGGTGCAGAACAATGTACCTTTTTGTGTCTCTGGTGCGTTTATTGTACTTCCCAGCTGCAGAACACAGCCCTGCTGCAGTAATGTCTCAACCGCAGTGGACCAGTCACCCACTGCGTTTTCTTATGCTGTAAAATAAGAATAGATTGTTATGAAAAAAGAAAATTCGACTGTAACAATTATTCTTTCAATCCTCATTGCGGTTCTTACGTTCTTTCTTTTTCTGAAGGGATATGAAGCGATTTTTCCATATGAGAAAAAAGCGGATGAATCGGCAGCTTCTGCGGAAACAGAAGAACAGCGTTATGTGGTTTATGAAGCAGTCTTTATGAAAAACGAAGAAGTACTCGAGGTATTTCGGACCTTGCGCGGAGAAACGCCACCGTATGAACATATACCGAAGAAATACCATGTCACTACGATTTTCATGCCAGAACGTGATCACCGACAGTTTTACGGATCGGATGTCGCTGTTCATGGTTACTGTTATAAAGCTGGTGAGGTAATGGATACGGACGGCAACCCGACTGGAAATGAAGGGATTCTCATATATATGTATTCTTCAAACCCCGGTCTCCAGGACTATTTTGAAAACGATGTGGAGCACATTTATCACATTACCGGATCGTTCGCAAAAGAGGCGAAATATACACTCGATTTGGATTATTCCGACGGAACACCTGTGAATTTTACGATTACCGGAAAATTCGGAGCGATGCTGAGCAACGGCACCTATGTCTTCAGTCCCGAAGAAGCCGATGCCTTCCTCAACGGAACGGATTAAATCAATCGTTGTTTCTTTCCTCTTCATGGAACAATATTTCCTCTGACAAGTAACGCAATACGAAATCAGGCCTCGGTGATCCGATTCTGTGATGCGGAAAACGTGCGGAGGTTTTTATTGACAGAATATACGCATTCTCGTAAACTGTATTTAGTTAGTTAAAACTAACCAATGAGATCAGAGTTCTCCTTCATTGATTCTGTTCTCCTGCTCTGATCCGCATTTTGTTCTTTGAAACAGCATCTGCTGGTTCTGCGCAGCGGGCATACTGTGCAGAAAAGATTTCCGAAAAGAACCGTGCGAAACGGTTTTTTTCTTTTACAATGGAACTGTAGACAGGAGATTGAACGATATGAAATTAGCAGAAGCACTTCAGGCCCGCGCAGACCTGAATACCCGCATTGCCCAGCTGAAGACACGCATACTGAATAATACGCTGGTTCAGGAAGGTGAAAAAACCGCCGAGAATCCGGAAGCGCTGATCAAGCAGCTCAATGAATGCATCGCACAGCTGCAGGAACTGATGACAAGGATCAATCTGACCAACAGCACGGTCAAATCCGATGGGAAGACCCTGACGGAATGGATCGCAGTGAGGGATACGCTCAAGATCCGTCTCAGCATCTACCGTGACCTGGTCAATGAGGCAAGTGCCCTCACCTACCGTGCACGCGGAACGGAGATCAAGATCAAATCCACCGTTAACGTCACAAAGCTCCAGAAAGAAGTCGATGCCATGTCGAAAGAACTTCGTCTGGTCGATAACCGCATCCAGGAAACCAACTGGAAAACCGAACTGAAATAAAACATTCAGATGGTAAGCTGCCGGGGCGGGTGCTAACCTCTGGCCCCGTGAGGCATTACGGGGCGCTCGGGTGCTCTGAGCAGGCACAAACCGTTAATGTATTGCTCAGACAGCGCACGAACGCATTCTTCATGGTGCATTGTTAATACCGCAGCACCGACCGTCAGCTGAGGGTGGAGTCGGGGTAATTATTAAAATTAAAAAGATGGGGAGTTCCGATGATGATCCGTCATCGAAGTGCTCCTCATTTTCTTTTTATTCCGTTTCTTTTTTCAATTGTTAAATTTTAATTCTGTCGTAAATAACCTGAATGACGCCATACATGTCATCACCGTATATTTCCCATCCTTCTTTGGGACGAAGCAGTTTGTGATATTCGGCAATTCTTCTGGCTTTGTAGCCACGGTATTTTTTCTTATAATTAGCGACAAATTCCTCAATGCGGGCTTCCATTTCCGGACTCATAAACCGCAGAATTTCATGTGGTTCATAACCGCCGGATACATTTTCAAGAAACGTTAGCAGTTTACCCCAAAAGACCGAGATATCCGGCCGTAATGCCGATGGCTGCCGCCATCAGGATCACAACGATCGGATGGACTTTTTTCCTGAACCGGATCAGCAGTGCCAGTACCGCGACCAGAAGCGAGACGCCGAACTGCCCCGGATTGATTTCCAGCCCGTTTGGCAGAAATACCGTCTTGACGACCGAGAACAGTGCCGCTCCGATCAGACCGACAACCGCCGGTCTGAGACCGGACATGATTCCTTTGACGATCGTGCTTTCCTGAAAGGCTTCATATCCTCCGGCAAGGATCGAGATGATGATAAAGGACGGCAGTGTTACACCAAGCGTGCAGCAGATTGCGCCTGGCAGGCCGGCCGTTTCAGCACCGACATAGGTGCTGATATTGACCGCAAATACGCCCGGCGTGCTTTCGCTGACCGCAATGAAGTTTACGATCTCTTCGAGGCTCATCCAGCCATGGGCCAGGACTTCCTGCCGGATCATCGGCAGCATCGCATAGCCGCCGCCGATCGTAAACAGGCCGATCTTGAAGAACGTGAGAAACAGATCCAGTAAAATACTCATGATTGTTTCCTCCCGTTGACAAGAAGGCCGGTCAGGGCACAGACGAGAATAACCGCCAGGATATTGAGATCAAAGAATGCCGTGACCACAAACGCAAACGCCATCAGAAGATATTCCATCTTCCCCTTCGGGCATGTTTTATACATGGATAAAAGTCCCTGGAAGATCAGCACAAGCACGGCTGCCCGGATGCCGACGAAGGCATACTTCACGACCGCCAGTTCTTCAAACTGCCGCAGCACAAAGGACAGGCAGTAAATAATAATGAATGCCGGCAGGATCACACCGCCGGTAGCGGCAGCTGCCCCGGCCATCCCGGCAGTCTTCTTGCCGACAAAAGTTGCCGTATTGACTGCGATCGGACCCGGCGTGCTTTCCGCGATCGCGATGATGTCAAGAATATCCTGGTCTTCCAGCCAGTGCTGTCTAGTAACCACTTCTTCTTTAATGAGAGGAATCATCGCATATCCCCCTCCGAAGGTAAATGCACCGATTTTGAAGAATGTCACAAACAGCTTCCACACTCTGTTTTCATTTTCCATGTCTGCCATTGTACCACACGGAACAAGCTGAAAAGGATGCTCTTGGGCAGTTGTTGTGATAAGGTTTTGGAAAAGGGGTCAACTGCCATGTCTCGTATTGTTGTAAAAGTAGGAACCAGCACACTCTCTCACAAAGGCGGACGAATGAACATCCGCCATGTGGAAAATCTGGTCAAGGTACTGAGTGATCTGAAAAATGCAGGTCATGAGATCATCCTGGTCTCTTCCGGCGCCATTGGTATGGGCGTCGGGAAACTGGGGCTGAAGGAGCGTCCGGAGGACATGCCCGGCAAACAGGCCGCGGCTGCAGTCGGACAGTGCGAACTGATGTATACCTATGACCGGCTGTTCAGTGAATACAACCATACGGTTGCCCAGATCCTGCTGACCGGAGACGATCTGGAACGTCTGGACCGGCGCCAAAACTTTGAAAACACGCTGTTCCGTCTGCTGGATTACGGCGCACTTCCGATCCTGAACGAAAATGATACGATGGCTACCGCAGAGATCTCTGTCGGAGACAACGATACGCTCGGTGCACTTGTCGCAGTTTATGCGGAAGCGGATCTTCTGATCCTGCTGAGTGATATCGACGGGCTTCTGACCGACGATCCCCACAACAACCCGGATGCCCGCATTATCCCGCTGGTCGAAACGATTGATGATTCAATCCGCAGTCTTGCCGGCGAATCCTACGGCAGACAGGGCACCGGCGGGATGATCACAAAGATCAACGCAGCCGAGATCGCAGTCAGCCATGGCATCGACATGATCATATCCAACGGTGCCAAACCCGAACTGCTTTACGATATCGCGGAAGGCAAACCGGTCGGAACCCGGTTTGTCGGGAGGAACGTATGACCACACTGGAAATCATGGAACGCGCGAAGGCAGAAGCACATTCTTCTGTCCCGGATGAACAGCAGCGCAACGATGCACTTGAACAGATGGCGAATGCACTCATCGCTCATACGGACGAGATCCTTCAGGCCAACCAGAAAGACTGTGAAGCGTCCAGGGACAGCCTGAGTCCCGTCATGATGGACCGGCTGCTCTTAAGCAAAGAACGCATTGCGGCTATGGCCAAAGGCGTTCAGGATGTCGCAAAGCTGCCGGATCCGCTTGGCCGGGTGCTCCATCAAAGGACCCTGCCCAACGGTCTCGAAGTTCAGCGCATCAGCGTACCGATGGGCGTAATTGCAATCATTTATGAAAGCCGTCCGAATGTCACAAGCGATGCGGCTGCACTGGCACTCAAAGCCGGCAGTGCCGTGATCCTGCGCAGCGGCAGGAATGCCTGGGAAAGTGCAAACGCAATCGTAACAGCCATGCAGGAAGGTCTTGTCAAAGCAGGCCTTTCCAAGGACCGCATCCAGCTGGTCGAAGACCGGAGCCGGGAAAGCGCCAAAGAACTGATGCATGGGAACGGATATATTGATCTGCTGATTCCAAGAGGCGGAGCCGGGCTGATCAAAGCAACCGTTGAAGAAGCCACGGTCCCCTGTATCGAAACCGGTACCGGGATCTGCCATGTATATGTGGATGAAGATGCCGATGAAGAAATGGCACTCAACATCATTGAAAACGCCAAGACCAGCCGCCCTTCCGTATGCAATGCGGAGGAAGTGCTGCTCGTGCACCGCTCAAAGCTCGCTTCGTTCCTTCCGAAGCTGAAAACGCGGCTGACCGAACGGAGCCAGCCGGTCGAGCTGAGACTCGATGAAGCCTGCGCGCAGGTCATCGAAGGAACGCCTGCCTCGGAAACGGATTTCGACACCGAATTCCTGGATTACATTCTGGCCGTCAAGGCAGTCGGCTCTCTGGAGGAAGCGATCCGGCATATCAACAACCACGGCACCCATCACAGCGATGCGATCGTCACCGCATCGGGTGATCACGCAGAACAGTTTGCGGCAAGGATCGACAGTGCCTGTGTCTATGTCAACGCCAGCACCCGCTTCACCGACGGCGGTGAATTCGGTCTTGGATGCGAGATGGGCATTTCCACACAGAAACTTCACGCCCGCGGTCCAATGGGGCTTGAAGAATTATGCACTTCCAAATATGTTATTCACGGAACCGGACAGATCCGATGAAAAGGAGAAAACTATGAACGCACGCAATGAAGAAATCATGAAGCAGATTGAAGGGAAACTGATCGTTTCCTGCCAGGCACTGCCGGAAGAACCGCTGCACAGCAGCTTCATCATGGGCCGCATGGCCTATGCGGCATCGCTTGCCGGAGCCGGCGGCATCCGGGCCAACACCGTCGAGGATATTACCGAGATCCGCAAGAATGTAGACCTGCCGATCATCGGCATCATCAAGAAGGTCTATGAGGATGCGCCGCATGTCTATATCACACCGACGATGGCAGAAGTCGACGCACTGGCGGAATGCGGATGCGAGATCATCGCAATGGATGCGACCTGCCGTACACGGCCGGGCGGAATTGAACTGAAGGACTTCTTCAAAGAAGTCCGTGCCAAGTATCCCGATCAGCTGTTCATGGCAGACTGCGCCAGCATTGAAGACGGCATGGCCGCAGCAGAGATGGGATTTGATTTTATCGGCACCACCCTTGCCGGCTATACCGAATACACCAAGGGCGTCAAAGTTCCGCCGTATTCCATGATCAAGCATCTGATCCATCATTCCGGCAAACCGGTCATCGCAGAGGGAAACATCTCCACGCCGGAAATGCTGCGGCATGCGATGGATATGGGATCCTGGGCAGTCGTTGTCGGTTCGGCAATCACCCGGCCGCTCGAGATCACCAAGAAGTTCATGGCAGCGCTGGAAGACTGAATCCCTTTCAACAAAAGGATATCTTCGGAAACGGAGGTATCTTTTTTTGCGTGAAACCTTTGGGATCCTTCGTTCAGAGGTGCTTTTCGGTCAGGGGCAATGCTATAATCGTCTGCGATGAAGCCTTTCCGCTACAACAGCCCGGCATTCCCTTCCGAATGGCCGGAATCCTATTATGCCCTTCCTGCAAAGGACCGCTTTCGTGCACTTGAGGAACAGCTGAAACAATATCCCGATTCTGCGGATGATCTGCGGCGGAAGGAACTGTTTCTGAAACGGTACGGAAAAACCTTTGATGACGGGTTCATGCTGGGATGGATGATGCTGAAGGTAGCGGATTCCGAGGGAGCTTCCGCAGGAAATAAACCCCGCTTCCGCCATGAAGTAGAGACGGAACTGAAACGGCTCTGCATTCTGGATGAAACACTGGATGACATTCTGAAAGCCGAGTGGAAACAGTTCTCGGATACCCTGATCCGGACGTATCTTGATTCTCCCTCCTACCGGTCCATGTTCTTCGGAATCGGCAGCTGGTCCCAGGAGACCACTGCCCGGCGGTTTGCCGCGGAAATCGTGACCGTGACAAAGACCGTCCCGCAGCGCGCAGGATTTGAAGCGGAAATGGTTCCGTTTCGGAACATACTGAACGAACAGTTTATAGCGCTGGTGCCGGATGGCGAAGAAATGCTCGAATCCGCCTTCCGCACGCCCCGCTGAGAATGCCTTCCGCTGACTGCGGAAGTTTTTTACGCGTATTTCCGCAGAAGACCGATGTTTCCATCCGCAATCCCTTATAATAATTAATAAGAAAAACAGGAACTGATTATGATTATTTTTTTAGCTGTCGCATTGTTCATACTGTCCATCGGCGTCTCGATCGCATGGAGAAACCGCAACGATCTTCAGAAGATGTCACTGTCCATGACCATTTCGATTTCCTTTGCGATCTCCGCACTTGCGCTTCCCTATTTCATGAACAAGAATTCGCATCTGCTTTATGCGCTGCTTGCCGCACTGAAATACGGAACGTCTGCGATCGGCATGTCCGTCAACGAAGATATTCTCTATTCCCTGAACCTGTCGGGTCCGATCTTCCATGCCTACAACTTTCTGCTGTCCCTGCTGTATATCGCCGGACCGGTATTTGCCTCCATGTTCATCATCGGCTTTTCCCGTTCGCTCGTGGAGTTTCTCCGATTCGGAAAATACCGGCATGTACATGTCTTTTCCGAACTCAATGAACGAAGCGCCATGATTGCCGAATCTCTTTATAAGCGGAATCCAAAAGAACTGCGTGTTTTCTGCACCTCCAGGAATGCATCGGATGCGCTGAAAGCCCGGGCAAACAAAAACCACTCCTTCCTGGTCCAGTTTGATGAGGCTTCCATGAAGATCCGGAAGAACCGGACGTATGAGTTCTATGAGATCTATGATGATCCGGACAAAACCCTGCCGAAGACTGCCGAACTGGCAAGGCACCTGAGAGATCAGAATTCAGACCATGCCGTTGTCCGTGTCTTCATCAATCACAGTCATCTGGAGCTGGTACGGGAATTCGATACACAGTTCGGTTCCGACAACACCGCTCTGCAGATCCGCTATATCGATGAAAACGGTGCCGAGGCAACCGAACTGTTCCATCATATGATTCAGTCCCTGCCGATCGGCATTCCCGACTATCATTATCAGTTCTTACTGATCGGCTGCGGTGAGACCGGCGGCAGTATTCTCCGAACCGCCGCAAGTCTTCTGATCCTGCCGGAAAGCCGCACAAAATTCCATGTCGTTGACCGGAACGCGCGTCAGATTGCCGCCCGCTTTAAATCCGAAGCTCCGGAATTTCTGAATGCGGATCTCGATGCCTACTTCTCGGATGATCCGACCGGCAAGAACTACGATATTACCTTCCATAATCTGGATGCGCAAAGTTCTGAACTCGGAGAACTGCTGCAGAAAATCGGACGGCCGGATCTTACGGTCGTATCCATCAGTGATGACCTTGAAAATCACCGCATTGCCAAACAAATCTTACGGATCCTGTCATCGGAATCCGATCAGCTGGATTCGCCGCTGATTGCCGCAAGGATTCGGAACAGCCGCTCGCTTGATCTATTGGAAAAAGATTCCAAGCTCTGGTTCTTCGGCAGTATGGAAAAGCATTACAGTTATGACTCGCTGGTCCACCCGCAGCTGGAAGAAGCCGCAAAGCAGGTTCACATGGCATATTGCCGGGAAGATCAGTGGACCCCTGAGCTGGAAGAAACCTTCTACCGTTATGTCAACAATGACAGCTCCTTCGCACAGGCACTGGCCATGATGGCCAGATGCAGGTATATCCTTTTCTCCAAGCCAGAGGGTGTTCCGAACCGGGAATGGATCGATTCGGTGATCAATGACCCGGAGAAGCTCGCAGTTCTCGGAACGGCTGAACATAACCGGTGGAACGCCTATCAGCGGATCAACGGCTGGCGCAAGGCAACCCTCGCCCAGGTTGATGTGATCGCAAAACGTACGGGCGGCAGGAAAGTCAAAGATGATGTGCTGCTGCTTCATCCTGCGATCGTTACGTATTCTCAACTGGAAGAAGTGGAACGTGAAGTCGACAGGATCCGCAGGAAATACAATCCTGAAGCTTCTTCCGTCGACTATATCAATTCCGATCGGGTCATCATCCGCTGTCTGCCAAAGATTCTGCAGTCGGAGTCTGTTTATGACAACACACTATAACGCATTTATCTCCTATCGCCATAACGAGCGGGATACGCTTGTGGCTTCTGCGCTTCAGACTCAGCTGGAGCGCTTTCATATTCCAAAGGCAATTCAGGAAAAGACCGGTGTCAAAAAAATCAATCGGATCTTCCGGGACCAGAATGAACTGGAACTGACCAGCGACCTTGGAAAAGATATCGACGATGCACTGGAAAACTCGGATTTTCTCATCGTTGTTCTTTCCAATGCATATAACGAATCCAAATGGTGCCTTCATGAGATCGACCAGTTCCTTAAGACGCATGACCATGACCATATCATGGCAGTATTGTCTGAAGGCGAACCGCCGGGTATTTTCCCCGACCAGCTGCTTCACAAAACAGAAACCAGAACCGATGAAGCAGGAAACCCCGTGACCGTTGTGACAGACATCGAACCCCTGGCATGCGACTACCGGATGGATTTGAAAAAAGCCAGCCGCATTGAACTGCCGCGTCTTGTGTCCGGAATGCTGGGTTGTGAGTATGACGATCTGGTCATGCGCAATGAAACGTACCGCAGGAACCGGATGATCGCCGGGTTTTCGGTTGCCGGCATCATCGGCATCGCTGCGATTACCTGGCTCCTCATCAGCAACCATCAGATCTCGCAGAATTACCGGCAGTCACAGATCAATGAATCCCGGACGATCGCTTCCGCTTCGCTGGATGCGCTCCGGGAAGGACAGCGGCTGGATGCGATCTCCCTTGCACTTTCCGCACTTCCATCTGACAATGACCGGCCGGTGACCGCAGAAGCAGAATATGCCCTGGCAAAAGCGTCCCTTGCCTATCAGCTGCCCTATCAGGTACTCGAAACGCATAAGACTGATCTCTACAGCGATATCCGGATCATGGCACCGGATCCGGAAAACGGAAGGCTGTTCCTGATCGATCAGAATAATCTTGTAACGGTAATGGCAGTGGATCCGTTTGAACGCATATCTTCCTTTGCCGTATCCGAAACCAGGGAAAACTGGGAACCGGAGCTGGCGCATGGAAACCTTCTGGTACTGACAAGACATGGTGCAGAGGCCTGGAGCCCGCAGGGGGAACGCCTCTGGACACAGACGCTGAATTATCAGATTCCCGGGGCAATCGCCGTCTCCTCCGATGAAGAGCTGGCCGCTGCCGCAGATCTGGATGCGGTTGAAATCATGCGTACTTCGGATGGCCAGCCCGTCGCATCGCTTCGCCTGCCGCAGTCCGAATCCCGGTATATCTATGATCTGGTATGGTCACCGGATGATACCTATATCGCCGTACTGCTTCGGGATGCCAAGGATTCCTCCTATGGTCTTGGCATGTTTCGGACAGAAGACGGTACGTATTATGCTCTCCCCGGGGAATATCGGAAGCCGGAAGCCTTTCAGTTTATCAATATTGACCGGCTGGCAGTTCTGGAATGTCCGAGGGATAACAGAACCTTTTCCACAGAAACGTCCCGTTATATTCAAAACAATCCCCTGAGCGTCTATTGTTTCACCCCGGATGGTCTGTTATGGCAGACCACCGTTCCCTTCAGTATGGAAAGCGTACGGACCGAAGTCCATTTCAATCTGGCTGGCGAGACGCCGATCATGACGGTCAGTGCTGCCGATACCTTCTCCGTGCTGGATCAGAATACCGGTGAGATCCTTTCTTCACAGACACTTGGTTCCCCGATTCTGACCATGTATTACGGTCGCGGGAACAGCTATGGGTTTATCACCGCAGACGGCTACCAGGCGACCGTATGGGCGGGAGAAGACAGTGCTTCCATGACGCGTCTGTTTCCGGAAAGCATTGCCCAGGCAGCTATGTTTGAAGGAAAGAACATGCTGGATTCGAGTTATGCCATCTTAAGCAAAGGAAATGTTTCCTGGTACGAACCTGCATTTGATCCGGATCTCTCTCTGTTTCAGGGGAACGGCTTTGGTACCGTCGCCGACGGTGCATCCTTCAATCGTGAATACCTGGCTGTCAAATGCCAGAATGAAGTGATCCTCTATGACCGATCATCCATGCAGGAACTCAAACGCATCACCTGTGGAGAACAGGAACTGCTGTATATCCTTCCGGTTCCGCTTTCTTCTGAGATTCTGCCGATCCTGCATATCGACATCACTACCGGTTCGATGAAGGTTGACCGGCACCGCTTCGAAGATCTTTCCCTGGCGGGTTCCATCCCCCTGAAGCGGACGGATTATCTTGCCAGGGCCGGAAAATACAAGGCAATCGACAGCTATTTCCAGGAGCGTCAGTACAGTCTCAAGAATATGATCCTGACGACATATTATAAGGAAACACCGGTAATGGCCGTACAGGACAACCGGCTCTGCTATTTTGAAGACTCGGATGATCTGATCTTCCATGTCGTTGATCTGCAGGAAGGAACAGAAAAAACCGTCCCCCTTTCGCTGGAGCCCGGGCTTCAGGCATATACCGACCCGAATGATCCGGATGGGCTTGTCTTTGCGCTTTCCGAGGACGGCAATACCGGCATCCTGGCGGTGCAGGAGGGAGAATCGGTTTTCCCTGCCTTCTTTGATCCGAAGACCGGCGCAGTCCGGTACGCAAAGGAAATCAATCTTCTGAACATCCTGTTTGCGGAAACAGCGGACGGTTCCCTGAAAGCAGTCAGTTCCGCTGCCGGTATCTCGCTTCTGAATTCCAAAAATGAAGTGACGGCGGAGATCCCCTATCCGGGTGCCACCTGTATCGCTCTGTACTTTCATAAGGACCGTCTGATCGCAGTCTATGACGATGATACGCTGTACCAGTATGACCGGAACGGGAACCTGCTTGGCAACACGATGCTTTCCGCTTCCAATACGGATGCCGAAAAAACCGCAAGGGTCACAGAAGGAAACGGACAGCTGATCGTCTTCCTTCAGGACCGTATCGATTTTGTAGATATTGATGAAATGCCGACCCGCTCGAGTGCATCTGCAGATGCCCAGGTGCTCGGCTATGATCCGGAGACCGATGAGATCATCGTTTATTCGTATGACGGAAAAGCAGAGGATACCCTCTTCTATCCCGGTACCTTCCATCACTACACGACAGAAGAGCTGATTGAAAAAGGTGTCAGCGAACTGAACAAATAACAAAGCCGGGTTTCCCCGGCAGTGAATGAATCATGGAATTGTACAGACTTCGGACACCGGATCCGGATCGGGAAACCCGAAGTCTTTTTCTGTTGTCTACTCGTTGTACCAGTAGAAGTTTTTGGAAGGAACCTTCGCTTCTGCAGTAAACGACTGATCATAGGTCACATCATCTCTGGTCGTTTTGTCCGTGGTCATCGCTTCCGTATTGCTTTCCCGTATGGTGGTTGTTACGCCGCTTCCCAGACCCTTCAGCTTTGCCGTCAGTTTCAGCTTCTTCGTACCGTTTTCTTCCACGACACTTATGGAAAGATAGGTCGAGAAATAATACCCGAGACTGTCTTCGGAAGGATGGTCATCAATGCTCAGTTTTATCGTGTATTCCTCTGTTTTTTCTTCCCGCCGGAATACATCTACTGTGTAAGCCCGGTCATTTTCAAGATCATATACATTGCTCACATAAGACTCCCGGTAACCGGAAGAGTCCATGGATTTCAGCGGCGTGCTGTTGTCAATGCCGTAACAGGTCCAGCCCGTCCGGTCATCATACAGATCCTCTTTTTTGAGTTTTCCTTTCAGCGTATAGGCTTCGCTCCAGGTCTGAGAATACTCCCGGCATTTAAAGTCCTTGTAGAACTGCTTCTGGTATGCGATCTCATCTCCCATGTCTTTTTCCGTACGTTCCCGATTGACGACCACCTCCGGCATCGTAAGTTCAAAGCTGCCGTCGGAACGCAGCGAAAAGGTCATTTCCACCGGCTTGCCATCCGGACGGAAATCATTGGATGTGAATTTGATATTCTGCGGTTCAAACTGGCCTTTGACATTCCGGTCAATGACCACCATTGCGTTGATTGTCCCGCCGACATCCGGCTTTGCCGGCACATCAATGGAATACGATGCCGGAGAGATGTCCCGGTTGCCTTCCATGTCGGAATTAATAAACAGCATCTCCGGGTTTCCCATCATCATGTAGTAGTAATACTTGCAGGCAAAGACTTCGTTGCTGTCTTCGTTGATATGAGGATAGAATGCCGGCGGTATATAAACATTCTTGTCTTTTTCGTTGCCGGGTTCAAAGAGAGACTGTGCCTGATCCGTAAAGTACAGGAACCGCTCAGCCGGTTCATAGAGATCATAGCGTTCCGGCGTATAACTGTATGGATACTTCTTTTCCAGCAGGCCTTCCGTGTCGACGTGGTTCTGTTCCTGCATGAGCCATGGATCGGTTTTCGCATAGGTAACCAGCGGTGATTTGTCAAAGTGTTCATCGCTGTTCAGCAGACCGGTGTCGCGGACCAGGAATACCATATCCGTATTCAGCCGGGGCAGTACTTCATTCTGAATCGTTGATTTGATTTCACATTCTGCCTGTGCCTGATAGGTTTCGATGAGACTCAGCAGGATATCCTGCGTTCCGCTGATGATCGACTCTTTGGTATGTTTTTTGTATACTTCCGGATCTTCCGGATCTTTCCACTCCGCCCAGACCTTCTGCTTTGTTTTTTCATCATAGACCAGTGTCCGGTAAGACTTGTCGATAGTTTCCGTGTATGCACGCCGTTCCTGTTCGGTCAGGTTCCAGAACGAATTGACGTAGCTGTCATACAGTTCGTTGACTTCATCCGGAATTCTGGCCATGTCATTTTTATTCCGCTCAAAAATCGTACGGAGCGCTTTTGCCCATCGGAAACGTTCTACGCCATAGGATAGATCCGGTGATCTCGTATCACCCTCCACCGGGTTTGTCAGCGCATGTCCTTTCTTGATGATGTAATGCCGATAGATCCGCTCGGTATTATCCATCGGTCTTGCGTTCAGAAGCGGCTCTGCCTGGGCGTAAGCCTCAAAGCCCAGGAACACCGCCAGTCCGATCCATCCCAGGGTTGCCCCGGTAGTGCCTCCTACGATATAACCTGCCGTTCCGATGGTAAGACCCGCAAGATCACCGGCATTGGCCTTCAGCACATCCATAAGTTCACCGCCGTTGGCTACCTGATAAATAATCCGCGTCCCGGTCAGAATGATTCCAACGATGATCATCCCGCCCTGAATCGCTGTCACGCCGGTATATTTCATCATTTTGACGTTCGCTCCGCCAACCAGTCTGTTTGTCAGTTTCATCTTTGTCAGACCGTCGATCAGTTTCTGGTCCCATGAGGTAATCGGCGTCATCACGGTATTGCCATAGCCAAGGCCGAAGCGATTGAACATGTTCATGAAGTTCGTCACTGCCATGTCATCGGGAATCGTACCTTTTTTGATTGCATTCAGAACCGCCTTGCTTTCCTGCGGCCAGGCCAGAAGCTCATGGACGCGTTCGTCCACCATGCGGACCGGCTTCTGCAGCTGCGGGTAGGGATTGCCGTTTGGATCAGTATCAACCGTATCGAAAATCGTACCAGCCATCTCATAGCTGTTCCTGGTATATTTTTTGAACCAGTTCACCAGTTCACTGAATGGCGAAAAATGATCCGTGCGGATGATATATTCCGAGCCATCCTCAGAAACAGAATAGGCAACCGGTTCCCAGCAGCCCGCTTCCATGTTGTACCAGACCACGCTGCCTTCATAGTCGCCGGCAGTTCTTGGCATGTGGATTTCAACACAGGTCGGGAATTCATGCTGGCCGGAGGCAAGTGAGAAGTCATAGGTCAGCAGAGTGTATCCGGTGACCTTATCCTCTTTTGGACTCAGTGCCTTAACATTCCAGGTATCTTCTTCCTTCTCCAGGTTCCAGTCTTTGAAATCTGCCTTGAAGGAACCGGCAGTCACTTCATGGTTCTCCGGTGAAACGGCTGCACTTACCAGCACCGGTGTTTCATCCAGTTCCTTCTGGGTGATATCCACTTCGATCAGAAACGGATTGCCCGGGGAGTTTTCCTCAGTCACATCCATTACAAACGCATCGGGATCATTTCCAAGCAGCAGCACATCCGGCCGGTCCTGGTTTCCGTTTCCATTGCCGTTATGCCCGCCGGGAGAAGCCGTCGGAAGCACTGTGATTCCTTCATAACCCGGTTTTTTCTTATCGCGGAGAAAACCGGGATACCAGAATCCCGCAATAATCAGCTGTATTACCAGGGTAATCGTCAGGGCAGTATCAACAAACGACTTCTTTTTTGGAGAAGCGGGTGCCCCGGCAGCGGTTTTCCCCTTTCCGGAAGAAGGCGGCTGCACGGCAGACTTTGGTTCCTGAACGGTCACAGGTGATCCGCAGCCGGTACAGAATCTGGCGCCGGGAATCAGAGGTTTTCCGCATTTACTGCATACATTTTCCATAGTCATCTTCATAAACCATTCAGAGAATGATTTACGCTCCATTTGTTTGTCCGATCGGTATCCCGATTCGTATTGGCAACAATTGTTTCGGATATTCCGGAATCCTGTACGGGATCCCTGAACGGTTATGCATTCTTACTGCTGTTAGTTCTATTTTATCGTAAGCTGTGGCATTGTGTGCCTCATTGTCATTTATGGCCAGAAACGAAAAAACCGGGTTTCCCCGGCAATGGTTGAATTACAGATTTCGGGCAAGCTCTTCACGTACCGGATCCAGACGCGGATCGGTAAACCCGAAGTCTTTTTCTTTGTAGTTCCAGAGTGCCCTTCCGATGTGATGCTTTTCAAATACCGCATGAATATCCTTTAGCCAGCGCAGTGCATCTTCTGCAGGTGCTTTGTCGATCACACCGTATTCGCCGCAGTACAGCGGGGCATTGTTTGTTTCTGCCGCCTTCAGTGCAGGTTCAAACAGCGTTTCAAACAGTTCCGGACCGCTGACACTTCCTTCGACACGCGTAATCGCATCCGCCAGTTCTTCCTGCAGGATGCCGGAAAGCTTCTGGTATTCCGCGACAGTCTCCGGATAATGCACAACAATGTCGTCCGGCATATCATCCACCCAGTAAGCCTGCTGGTGCGTGAAGATCAGCGGTTCATAACAGTGGAAGTTGTAGACGATATGATCGTCTTTCGGCGGATTGAGATGCGGTACGCTTGTAACATTGTTGTAGCGCACGCCTCCGATCACGATGTATGCCTTCGGGGCATTGGCACGAATAACATCCACCGCATGGTCCGCAATCGCATTCCATTCATTGATTACCTTTGGAGATACCACTTCATTGAGCAGTTCAAAGGCGACGGTATCGCTGTACATCCCATACGCTCTGGAAATACGGTCCCACATCGTATAGAAGCGTTCCTGCAGGGACTTGTCAAAGAAGAATTTCTCCTTGCTCGCTTCCTTCTCCAGCGGGTCAAACGTATAGCCATACGTATTATGCATGTCGATCAGAAGATTCAGTCCTTCTTTTCTGGTCCATTCAACGGCTTTGTCGATATAGGCATAGCCCTCTTCCAGCGCCGCGCCGGATTCACTTTCGATCATGGTGTAATCCACCGGCAGACGTACATGATCCAGGCCTAAGGCCGCGATCTCTTTAATATCGGATTCAGTAATGAATGTATCGTAATGTTCTTTTGTCGTCTCATCCGCCTGGGAAAGCCAGCCGCCGAGATTGACGCCTCTCTGAAACCCTTCAAATACTCTCATATCTGGTTCCTCTCTTATTAACCAAACTATATCATGATGCATTGGACAATTATGAGATTTCCGCTTCCTTCAGCACCGGGAACGGACAGTCATCCGAATAGGCATAATCCAGAATGCCGGTTACGGTGAATTCCTCTTCATCCTTCGGATAGTTTCCTTCCTTCAGTTCAAATACCAGGCCGGTCGCACAGCACTTTGTCGCATCCAGTACGATCACGACCGGATAGGTATTCGCACTCATATCATCATGATAATTCATGTACTGGCCTTCGACCCGGATGACCTTTCCTGCATAGCTGTCCGGATTCGTACCGATATCAATCACTTCCGAATACAGCATGGTCTCCGAACTCTTTGTGAGATCCAGATCCACCGACGCATAGGTATTCTCCGGTTCCGTTTCCTCCGGCACCGCCGTTTCGATTACCGTTTCCGGCGTCTGTTCGGCCGTCTGTTCCTGAATCACATCTTCAACAGTCTTTGACTGACGGATGACCCGGTTATTCGGCATGGACCTATCCCGGCACCCGCACATCAGAAAGCACACCGCAATGGAAATAAGCCATTTTTTCTGTTTCTTCATTTTCTTCCTCCAAGACGGCTGATCAGCCAGCAGACCGCAAACGCAAGAACGTTGACGCCCACAATGGTCGAACCTACCGGAGTACCGGCAAGGATCGATAGAATGATGCCGCTGAACGCACAGACAACGGAAAGTACAGCCGCAAAAATCGTCACGCGGGCATAGCTGTGGAACAGACGCATCGCAGAAACTGCCGGAAAGATGATCAGTGCCGAGATCAGCAGGGATCCGACAAGATTCATCGCCAGTACAATGATCACCGCAGTGATCACTGCAATCAGAAGATTGTACTTCTCCGTATCAAGACCGATCGCCCTTGAGAAGTTTTCGTCAAACGTCACCGCAAAGATCCGGTGATACAGCAATACAAATACCGTCAGGACTGCAATAGACATTATAATGCACATCCAGACCTCGGCTTTATTCAGAGTGAGAATGGAAGTCGATCCGAACAGCGTCGTACATACATCTCCGGCAAGATTTGTGGTGTTTGAAAAATTCATGATCAGATATCCGAACGCCAGTGCCGCTACCGAGATCATGGCAATGACCGCATCTCCCTTGATCTTTGTATTGGTGCCGGTACGCAGGATCAGCACCGCACTGATGATCGTTACCGGCATAATCAGCAACATATCATTGCTCATCTTCAGTACCGTCGCGATGCACATTGCGCCAAATGCCACATGCGACAGCCCGTCCCCGATAAATGAGAAACGCTTGAGCACCAGCGGCACACCCAGCATGGAAGAACACAGGGCGATCAGCACGCCGACGATCAGCGCATACCGGACAAACGGATACTGAAGATACTCCGCAAGTTTATCCATCATCCTTCCCTTCCTTCCTGTGCCAGAAACAGCTGTCCAATCTTGCTGGAACGGTATTCCCCGCGGGTCCCGAAAAACATCCGGTTCCCGACATGAAGAATATGCGTCGCATACTGAAGTGCGGCTGCGATATCGTGGGAAACCATGATGATCGTAATGCCGTCCTTATGGAGACTGTCGATCATGCGGTACAGTTCGGCCGTGACTTTCGGGTCCAGACCGGCAACCGGTTCATCCAGCAGTAACAGCTTCCGGGTCGCACAGAGCGCTCTTGCCAGCAGTACCCGCTGCTGCTGACCGCCGGAGAGCTCCCGGTAACAGCGATCCGCAAGCGGCAGGATATCCATACGTTCCATATTCGTTTCTGCCAGCTGTTTTTCTTCTCTGCTGAAAAACGGGCGCCTGCCTGCACGCATGATACAGCCGGAAAGCACCACTTCCTTCACCGTACAGGGAAAGTCGCGCTGTACTTCCGTCTGCTGCGGAAGATAGCCGATCCCGCCGATCCCAAGCGCTTCCGACTTGTTGATCGTGCCGCTGACCGGCTTCGTCAGATTCAAAAGCGTCTTCATCAGGGTCGTCTTGCCGGATCCGTTTTCTCCGACGATACAGAGATAGTCTCCTTCTTTCACGGTGAAGTTCAGATGTTCCGCAATGGGATGTCCCTCATATCCGACGGAAAGGTCTTTCACCTCCAGCAATGTCTGTTTGTCATCTGCTTTACTCATTCAGTTCAGTGCCTCTTTCAGTACTTCCAGGTTTTCCTTCATGATCTGCAGGTAGCTCGCTCCGTTTTCGATATCGGAACTGGTGGTCCCCTGCATGGAATTCATCGTCAGGATGTCCTGATCCTTTGCCGCTGTATTTTCAACGATCGTTCTGGCAATCTTTCCGTCGCTGCCTTCGATCTTCAGAATATGCGGAAGCTTCAGCTCATCCAGTTTTCCTGCAAGAAACAGGATCGTCTCAAAGCTGGCTTCGGTTTCTGCCGAACAGCCCAGAAATGCGGCGTAATAGTTCAGACCGTAATCTGAGGTCAGATAACGGAACGGGAACCGGTCTCCAAAGACCAGCGTGTCATATTTGGCAGTCTGTACGGCTTCCCGGTATTCCTGATCCAGTGTATTGAGCTCCACCAGATATGCCTGCGCATTGGCTTCATACGTCTCCGCATTGGCCGGATCCAGTTCCTTCACCGCATCGGCCAGCGTACGGACGAGCGTGATGGAAGTCCGGGGAGAAAGCCAGACATGTTCATCATATTCAATCTCTTCTTCCTCTTCTTCGCCTTCTTCTTCCGCTTCCATTCCTTCTACCGTTTCTTCCTGTTTTGCCTGCTCTCCCAGTACATCAAGCAGCTTTACTACACGAAGATCCGGATTAACGGATTCCTTCAGGGCGTCATCGACCCAGGCATCTGACTCTCCGCCGACGCAGACAAACAGATCACAGTTGGCGATCTTCATAATGTCCTGTGCAGACGGCTGATAGCTGTGCAGATCTGCACCGCTGGCCAGAAGCAGCGTCACATCCATATCGGCCGGGTTATCCCCAAGAATATTCATGATCCAGTCATATTCCGGAAAGATCGTAACTGCGATCTTTTTTCCGGATCCGGAATGTTTCACATTGGTTCCGCATCCGCTCAGTGCCAGCAGACATGCCAGTATCATACTTATCCATCGTTTCATCATTTCTCTTCCCTCCTGTCACACGCGTCACACACCCCGTAGAATACCGTCCTTCTTGGATCCATGGAGAACCGGTGATTGGCCTTCAGTTCTTCCTGAAGTTCCTCAAGTTCTTCACTGTGCATGTGGAACAGCTTCCCGCACTTTTCACATTTGCAGTGAAAGCAGACCTCATGTTTCTCATGGGATTCCGTCGGCACATACTCAAAACAGGCCGGGCTGTTGGTATCGATCACATATTTGTAAACAAGCCCTTCTTCCACAAGCTGCTCCAGCCTGCGGTAGACCGTCGCTTTCCCGATCGATGACCCGCTGCTGCGGAAATGTTCCCACACCATCGCCGCGGTCATATGTTCTCCGCGCAGATTTTTCAGATATTCCAGCAGCTCTTCCCGCTGCCTGGTTTTATACGTCGTTTTCATAGCTTAATTTGAGAATCGTTCTCAATTTTAGCACTGTGCCATTCCCGAATCAATTGATATAATCGAGTAGGAGGGAGTGATTAGCTCCCGTCCTCTCACAGCACCGGACTTACGGACCCGTATCCGGCGCTTCCGAAACTTAAAACGCAAACTTCAACTGGACAGGTTTGGAATGTCTGGTCTCGTAGGCTTTAGCTATAT
>JAFWEW010000045.1 GCA_017512725.1 Solobacterium sp. | reverse complement strand
GAATTATACCGTTCCTGATCGAATTATAGATCATCTCAAATCAAAATGGGAGTACATCTCTTCTTTTCATCATGCCCAAAATGATGATCCAAAAAAATCGAAAAATTCACCAAAAACTATTGACTTAAGTTATCGAATTTTTTTGGAATCTTTTTGGGCATATCAATGAAGGGGTTCTCTCCGTAGGATGAATGCGGAAGGAACGCTGTCTGTGAAGAATGTAGCAGAATCAAATCATCACTATACGGTGGGAGAACTCTGTGAGCTGTTTCAGATTACCCGCAAGACCCTGTTCTATTACGATCGGGCAGGACTGCTTCGGCCAACAGAGCGGGTAGGCGTACAGAATTTCAAGGTATATGACACCGATGCGGTACAGCGGCTGAAAACGATACTGGATTATCGGAAGGCAGGACTTACGGTTCAGGAAATCCGCCAGCTGCTGTCAGAAACCTGCAATGATCCTGCAGCCATTCTGAATCAGGCACTGGATCGGCTGAAACAGAAACAAAAACAGTGTGCCGTACAGATCGGGCGGCTGAAGGAGCTGATCCGGGAACTGGAGTGAGTTTTGTTTTTTCCGGCTTGACCGTTCCCGCGGGAACAGAGCTACCGTTGAGGAAAAATGAAGGGAGGCAGAAATGAGACTGATCAAAATGGAATGTCCATACTGCGGCGGACATCTTGAGGCAAAAGAGGGGGATATCGAAGTTACCTGTCCTTACTGCGGAAAGACTGCGCATGTGGATGCAGGAATTGAAAAGAAAGAAACGACGATCCATATCCGGGATGAGGCAAAGATCAAAAATGCTGAGCTGGAAGAACGGAAACACCGCGAACAGCTGCAGAAAGAAGAAACGGAAAGGATCGAACAGTTCAAACGCGGAAAGACCGGAAAATTCATGATCGGATTCATGGTCGTCTGTGCACTCGGAATGCTGAGTGCCTTTACGAGCCATAAGATCCTGGCGGGGCTGATTGCCCTCATACAGATTGGGATTCTGGGGATATCCTGGCTGATCTCAACCGGTCATATACAGACTATCAAAGGCGTGAAAGTACCGCCGTTTGTCATGACACTGATTGCATGTGTTCTTGTGGCACCTTATATGATGCTGTACAGTACGCAGACGTATGAGAAATACGTATGGCCTGAGACGGAGCTGACATCCCGGCTGCCGAAGCCGGCCTCTGCTTATGGACAAATTGTTCTGAGTACTTCGGATACATTTGAAATCGTGGTGGAAAAGACAAAGGAAAAAGACTATCGGAATTATCTTTCTGCCTGCAAAAAGACCTTCAATAACGATGTGAATGAACAGGATACCTATGAAGCATACGATGCCGACGGATATTATCTGAAACTGAAGTATGACGGTCCGGACAGCCGGATGGTGATTCGCGCAGAGGCTCCGATCCAGATGAATGACCTGAAGTGGCCGATCAACGAATTGTCACAGCAGCTGCCTCAGCCTCCATCGGATCACGGAATTGTGGAAGAGGAGAGTTCCGATCATCTGGAGATCCTGATCGGAAATGTAAACAAAGACGCTTACCGTTCCTATGTGGATGCGGTGCTGGAAGCAGGCTTCCAGAAGGATTATCGCCGGGATGAAACCAGTTTCCGCGGAAGTAATGAAGAAGGTTATTCGGTTCAGATTGAAGACAGCGGCCGCAATACCATGCATATTTCACTGCGGGCACCCAGAGAAGAGACGCCGGAACCGGAAGTAACCGAAATACCGGAAGAGCCTGAACCGACTGCAGAACCAACTGCAGAACCGACCCCGGAACCAACACTGGAGGCGGAAAAGGCACCGGCTGCCGGGATCCGTCCGGAATTCCGCAAGACCATGGAAGATTATGAAGCGTTTTATGATCAGTACATTGATTTCATGATCAAATATCAGAATTCCGATAATTCCATGGCAATGATGGCCGACTATCTGTCCCTGATGGGGAAGCTGGCTGAATGGGAAGCTGAGATCGACAAGATCGATGAGAAGGAACTGACAACTGAAGAAGCGCTGCTGTTCAACGAGGTCAATCTGCGGATCGCAACAAAACTGAACAAAGCTGCTCTGACCATGAACTGAAGTGAGGAAAGCCTGTCTTAAGATGGGCTTTTCAATTAAAAAAGCACCGGATGATCCGGTGCAGGCAGTTAATCAGGAACCGTAGTGGGTGACCCGTACCGGCATATCCGGCCGGAACCAGTCATCCTTTTCAAACGATTCACAGTCTGCGATTGTAATCTTTTTGACGGCGTCTTCCCGGGAGAGGAACGGTCTGGCCGCATTGGTCCGTACCGTTACAATATCGCGGAACCCGGCCTGAGCCAGTTCCTTGCAGACGGTCTGCCAGGAACGTCCAACGCAGGAAGATGAGGAGAAGGGAACACGGATCTCTCCGGGATGGAGCGCCTGAAGCTCTTCATCGTTCAGAGGTTCATAGTAGGTGATGGTGATCGGCGCATCAGAGGGGAACCAGCTGAGTGCCTGAAAGGTGCTGTCTCCGGCGATGGAAATCGCGGTAACGGTGCCGGGCTTTGCGCCGGAAGAACTTTCCTTGATGCGGGAAGCTTCGATGGAAGTAAAACCGGCATCCCGGAGCTTACCGATGGTTTCTTCTTTCTCGGTGCCGATAAACGAGGCAGCACTTCCTGCAACAGGAACACGAAGCGGGGTGATGCCGCGTTCTTTTTCACTCAGGTATTCATTCAGAATACGAACCGCTTCCGATTTTCCCCATTCATTTGCCTCATAGGCACGTACTGCGGTCAGCGGATGGCTCTGTCCTGCAAGCATCATGAATTCCAGGGACTGGTTGAGCATATTGTCTTTCATCAGTTCCCGGTATTCCTCTGCCTGTTTCAGGAACTGATCCGTACTTGCCTTGCCTTCAATCTGTTTGGAATAACCGGATAGCCGCATGCAGAGTTCGATTACCTTATCCGGGGTTCCATCACAGATCACGGCAGCACGGTCTGCCGAAAACTCTGAACAGCGCATCCAGTAGGCGAATGCAATCTTCAGCGGAAGGCTGATCAGTGCGCCGATTCCCGGCAGCAGCATCACTGCAGAACCGAGGATCATCTGCCCCATGGTGCGGTAAAGCGTATGGTGGCAGGCAATATGGCCGCACTCATGCGCAAGAACCGTAGGGATCAGTTCATCGGGGAGACACTCGATCAGTCCGGAAGTAAGAACGATGAACGGGTCGGTATCCCCATAGGTATAGGCATTGGGAACCACATTCATCTCCAGATACAGTTCCGGTTTTTCAATGCCGAGGGTTTTACAGATCGGATCCAGCATCGCATAGTATTTTGGGAGCTGTTCCTCGGACAGGCGGACACGGGAAGACATATTCAGGATCCGGAACTGCGTTTCGTTCCAGGTTTTCATGAATGCTTTGATAAAGGGAGTAAACCCCGGTATTGCCTTCAGCGCTTCCAATGCCGCGCGGTCATCATCGTGAATAAAAAAGTTTGAATCAACAGCCATGATTCGGATACCTCCTGATGTAATTATTGTACTTCCGGAAGGGTATTATTCAGAAATAGTACAAATTCATTAAACTTTCACAAACTACACAAATTCCCAACACAACCGGTGATTATAGTAAAGGTGTCAAAGATATTTGACCTTTCCCCCTATTATCCTGAATCAAGACTGAGATCCGTTCGTAACTGGCGGGTCTCATTTCTTTTGTTAAGCAAAACTGTGCAAAACAAAACCGCAGTTATCTGCGGCTGTTGCTTTCTCTTTTTGCGAATTCACGCAGGAAGTCCTCAATGGGAACCGAGCCACCACTTAACTGGTATTCCTCGAAGCAGCGTTTCAGCTGATCTTCATTCATCAGCTGTGCAAGAGACGCGGCTTTCTCGTAAAATTCATTATAAGGGCGGTTCCTCGTGACGCCTCCGGCGACTGCGCCGAGTGACTCAAAGTCAAGCATTGTGATTCCCTCTGGCTTGGATGCAACGGGTATCGGCTTATGAAACAGCTCGAAATACAGCTGGTTTTTCTGCGTACTTTCCTTTGAGAAATCAGCGTTTTCCAATAGAATATCAATTGACCTGCCCATCTCTGATTCCTCCATTTCCTTTCTTCTATACTTATATACGATACGCTCCGGAATAATCCACAGCAGCGGATCAGTACCCGTCTGTTTTGCGGCTCAATACCGCTTCACAGATCTTCCGAACGCTCATGAGAATCCGGCATTTCCGGAAGTACCGGAATTATTTTACTGCGGGAACCGGATTTCGGAAACACTATCCGTTCCACGGATTGTTCGGATCCGGATCCGTCGGATCCCAGCCGCGGTTCTCGCTGGTTTCATCAATGTAGTACGGTACCGGCTTGCCAAGCGGTCCCGGACTGTCCGCATCATCATAAATCTCTACTTCGGTGCCAATCGGACAGTTCGTAAAGATCCACAGGGCATCTGCGACCGGAAGCCGGATACAGCCCATAGAAGCTTTGGTACCGAGTTTGTTGTATTCCAGGTATTCAACATCATTTTTGTTCATGGAATAATACGGTACCGAGTGGAACAGAATGTTTCCGACGATATCGGTCGCATACTGCCCGTATACTCCGCCAAACAGTGCTCTCCAGGTACTCCGGTTAAACGTATGGAAGACACCGGTGGGAGTTGCGTCTCCGGTTGAGCATACCATGGCCCGGACCGGAACCGTATATTCATGATTGCTGTCCAGACCGTAGACGGTTACACAGTTCAGCAGGCGGTTCACACGGATCCGATAGGGATTCACATTGGCGGGAACGTCACTTACCGCAACGATATAGCTGGCTTCCGCAGTATTCCCCGAAGGGCTCATCGCATGAACGGAAACGGTATATTCCCCCGGAACTGATACATCCACGTTGTCTTCAACCGTGTAAGTTCCCGGACTCAGCTGTTCCGACAATGCAAGATCATGGCCGCGGCCGTCCGAGACGGAGGCGATATTTGCGGCCGGATCAAAATCATCATCTGTCCAGATTTTAACCTGTTCCTTTGAAAAGGCAATCTCCGGGTTCACCGGATCAACGACGGTTACCGGATAGGTAAATTCCCGGGAAACCATTTCGTCTCTGGAAGTGGTCTTTGAGACGAGATACGTAATGTTCTGAACGCCGGTTGCCGAAGTGTCGATGCTGCCCTGTGCCTGTACGTCTCCTTCCGAGGCAGTTACCGCATCCATCGGATCATACGGCATCTCATAATAAGCAGTCAGTCTGATTTCATCAACCGAAAGGGAAAGGGATTCCTGAAGCGACTGCTTTTCCTTTTTATACTGCTGCATCCGGAACAGAGAAACACCGGCAGCAGTCAGGATGACTGCTGTCAGTGCAATCAGAATAGTGGCTGTCAGTTTTTTGCGATTCGTATTCATGCTTTAATCATAGCGCACCAAAAAACGGACCGAAGTGTCAGTTCAGACAAATTCACAACAATGTCTTCCAATACCGCCTTATGAGAACATCACAACCGTCTTTTGAAACCGTGATTTTGTTTTCCAGGAGAAAGCCATTCTTTTCTATGACTCTGGCAGATGCAGGATTATCGTCATTGCAGGTTATAAGAACAGGGGAAATACATCGTTCCTTTGCTTTTTCCAATGCCAGAGATAATAGTTTTGTCCCGTATCCCCGGTTCCATTTCGAACAGCGGACTCCATAGCCGATGTGACCGCCATCCTGCCGCAACGCATCGTTCAGCTTGTGACGGATAACAGCCTCACCGAGAAACAGTGTTGTCTGATCATCCACGAGCCAGTAATAATCCGCTCCTACCCGGTCTGGCCGCAGATTGCGTTCATTTCTGTAATTGTCGAATTTTTCAAAAATATTACAGGAGTCCGGATCGGTAAAGTGGTAAGTGGAAATTTGATTATCCGCGTATTCAGCAAATGCTTCTGCATAGGATTGCAGATATTCTTCCCTTGGTATGATCAGCTTAATCATCTTCCTGCCTCGTTAACCGGATTATTGCAGAAACAGCGGGATCATTACGACCGCAAGTGTCAGGATCCATCCGCCAATCAGATAGACCAGGTGTTTCTTTTCGGCGTGAACTGCGATGAATTCGCGGATCAATGCACTTGGCCAGTAGTAAAACGCCACATGACTTCCGATACCGGTACAGTCCATGCCGATCCGCCGGCAATACCGCAGAGCACGGTAAACATGATAATTGCTTGTCACAAGTGCGGTGTATTTATTTCCTTCTGCCGCATCAATGATTGCTTTGGAATTTCGGAGATTCTCGAACGTGGAAATCGACTTGTCTTCCAGGATGATCTTGTTTTCAGGTATTCCTTTTTCTTTGAGATACCGGGCAATCGCTTCTGCTTCGGAGATCGCTTCATCCGGGCCTTTCCCGCCGGAAGGGATTATGATCGGCGGCGTAGGATCTTTCTGATAAACCTCAATTGCCTTGTCGACCCGGTCTTTCAGCAGTTTTGAGAGCTTATATCCCTGCAGGAGGCCGGCACCGTGAATAATGAGGAAGTCAAAGTCTTTCTTGCGGGGGATAATCTGCAGAAACAGGGAATAGATCATGAAAATCAGAAAGGAAAGGGAAAAATAAATGACCGATACGCTCACGAAGATACTGAATTTGTTCAGCAGAAGATAATTTGGATCGGCGGTGTTTTCATAGCCGATAAAACTGCTGCCCAGTACCGCGAAAAACGTAGCGATTTCACCAACTCCAATCAGAATGCCAAGCCCAAGGGAAAGCAGATTCGGGAGCCGGAACCCTTCCCGGATGATCATCAGGATGCCGTTGTGGATCAGAAACAGCGGAACGAGAAGGAGTGCAATCGTAGTGGCCAGGAACAGGAACGAGATAACCTGATTCTGATAGGGACCGGCCAGAAATGTAATCGTCATCGCAGTTGACAGCAGGGCAAAGAAAAGGATGAAGCAGTTGCGGTATCTGCTTCTGTCTTTTGTAAACGACCAGTAAAGAAACAGCCAGAGACCGGCTGTAATTCCACAGTGAATAAGCGTAATCATACTGCAATCATACTTCATTGCCTTTCAAAGAAAAACCGGACATTTGATATGCCCGGCTAGAAACTCATTTGTTTCCTTTGATGTATATGCCGTCGGTATAACGGACGCCTTTGGAAAAATGACCTCTGTAAATATCTCCGTTTGGATAATGGATCTCACAGTTTAAGCCATCCAGCAGTCCTGACTCGAAATCCCCTCGGAATTCGATTCCGTCCCGAAACTTCATGACACCGGTTCCGTTTGGCTCTTCATCTTCCATCCGTCCGATATAGAGATCTCCGTTATCATACTCGATGGTTCCTTCTGAAAACTGTATGTCGTTATGGAATGAACAATGGATGGTGGCTTCTCTGGTCTTTATAACAAAGCTTCCTTCCTTCTTTCCGTTTTCGAAATTCCCGAGGTATTCCTTCCCGTCCGGTGTGACCAGAAGGCCATAGCCATTCAGTTCTTTGGATTCTGTTTCCGTATGAAACACGGAGCCGTCACTCAGCTGCAGGTTGTGTGTCAAGTTCTCTGATTTCATCAGGCACCTCCGCCTTTTAATATTTGAGAAGATTCATGAATTCTTCTCCGGTAATGGTTTCCTTAACATAAAGGTAATCTGCCAGCCGGTCAAGATCTTCCATGTGTTCTGTCAAAAGAGATTTCGCTTTTTCGTGCTGCTGGCGGACAAGTTCGATGACTTTGCGGTCAATCTCCGCCGCAGTGGAATCACTGCACTGGAGCGAAGCATCCCCGCCCAGATACTGGTTCTGCACATGTTCCATGGCAACCATGTCAAACGCATCATTCATGCCGTAGCGGGCAATCATGGAACGCGCCGTCTTTGTGGCCTGTTCAATATCATTGGCTGCACCGGTTGTAACCGAATGGAATTTCACTTCCTCGGCAGCTCTTCCGGCAGTCAGTGTGGCAATCTTGTTTTCAAGCTCCGTACGGGAGTAGAGGTAATGATTGCCCTCATCGACCTGCATCGTATATCCAAGCGCACCGCTGGTGCGGGGAATGATCGTGATCTTCTGAACCGGAGCACTGTGTGTCTGCAGGGCAGCCACCAGCGCATGGCCGGTTTCGTGATAGGCAACGATCCGTTTTTCTTCATCGGTCAAAATCGTATTCTTTTTCTGATAGCCCGCAAAGACGACTTCAATGCTTTCCTCCAGGTCTCTCTGGCTGACGGCTTTCCGTCCTTCACGCACCGCCCGAAGCGCACCTTCATTGATAATATTGGCCAGATCCGCTCCGCTTGCACCGCTGGCCATACGGGCGATGGCCTTGAAATCAACATCCGGTTCCATCTTAACCTTCGCGGCATGAACTCTCAGAATATCTTCACGGCCTTTAAGATCCGGAAGTTCTACCGGGATCCGCCGGTCAAACCTTCCCGGACGCAGCAGGGCAGGATCCAGACTTTCCGGACGGTTGGTCGCTGCCAGAATTACAACGCCGGTGTTGCTTTCGAAACCGTCCATCTCCGTCAGAAGCTGATTGAGCGTCTGTTCGCGCTCATCATTGCCTCCGATATTGCCGGCATTGCGTTTTCCGCCGATCGCATCGATCTCATCGATGAAGACAATACACGGTGCTTTTTCCTTTGCCTGACGGAACAGGTCCCGTACTTTGGAAGCACCCATGCCGACAAACATTTCTACGAATTCAGAACCGCTCATCGAGAAGAACGGCACATTGGATTCACCGGCTACTGCTTTTGCCAGCATGGTCTTTCCGGTTCCCGGAGGACCTACCAGCAGGATGCCTTTCGGCATAGTGGCACCAATCTCAGAATATTTCGACGGATCATGGAGATATTCCACGATCTCCTTCAGCGCATCTTTCGCTTCATCTTCCCCGGCGACATCTTTGAACAGAATACCGGTCGAGGACTTGATATAGACACGGGCATTGGATTTTCCGAGATTAAACATCAACGATCCGCTACCGCCTTCCTTGTTCATATATCTCCGGGTCAGCAGCTGTCCCAGGATGACGAACGCAAAGACCGGCAGTACCCAGGAAAGCAGAAAGCTCACAAGCGGAGAAGCCTGTTCCTGAATCGTTGAGGAAAACTCTGCACCGGATTCATATAACCGTTCCGTCAGTCCCGGATCGTTCATAAGTCCGGTTTTATAGATCTGTTCTTCTTCATCCCCCTTGAGGGTGTAAAGAATGCGGTTCTCTTCGACCTGTACTTCCTTGATCTCCTGATTCTCCGTCGCTTTCATAAACGTGCCGTAATCGACTTCTTTTATTTGGCGCTGATTCATTGCCGGAATGGCAAAGAGATTCAGAAGGGCAAGCGACAGGATTACAATGGCGTAATAGTAGATGAGAGGCTTTTTCGGTTTATTTACTTCATTCATCGCAAACCGCTCCTTTCTTAAAAACAAGCATAGTTTAGCACACTGGATGTAAGAGTGCTAAAAGGATGCTCCTGTTCAAACAGAAAGAATGGGATAATTTTATAGCTCAATATCTTAGAAAAAAATATAAAATTATTTATAAAAGTGGAGTACAGACATTCATCGCTCATTTTCCTATGAAAAACAGAAACAGATTCTCAATTAAATCGAAGATAAAGCATCTGGCAGTTATTCTGTTTTTGTTTTTCCTTGCGGCTGTATTGGTGCCGGCAGCTGACGTACAGGCCGAAAACGGCAGAAAAACCGTACGGGTAGGCTGGTATGAAACACCGTTCAACCATATCGATGAATATGGCAGACGATCGGGGTATGTATATGAATACCAGCGTAAGATTGCGGCATATACCGGCTGGGAGTATGAGTATGTGACCGGTTCCTGGCATGAACTCATGGAGATGCTGGAAGCCGGCGAGATCGATCTGATGAGCGATGTCTCCTATAAAGAAGAACGGACCGAACGGATGCTGTATGCATCGCTGCCGATGGGAACCGAATCCTATTATGTTTTTATCTGTCCGGATAACCAGTCGATCCAGTCGGATGATTACACGACTCTGAACGGGAAGCGGGTCGGCATCATGAAATCCAGCATTCAGGAAGACCAGTTCCTGACGTGGGAGAAGATGCATCAGGTCAGTGCAGAAGTGGTTGAGGTTACCTGCTCGGAAGAGGAATCCATTGAGATGCTGGCAGAAGGGAAACTGGATGCGTTTGTCACGATGGATTTCTATGGAGATCCGGAACGGGCGATACCGGTCTGTAAGATCGGATCTTCTGATTTCTATTTTGCGGTAAGCAAAGAGCGGCCGGAATTGCTGGCTGAACTGGATGCGGCGATGAGCCGGATCCAGGATGAGAACCAATATTATAATGAACAGCTTCATGCCAAATACTTCAGCAATTCTTCCACCGAGCGGTATTTCACGGCGGAAGAACTGGACTGGCTCGACAGCCATGATGCGATCCGGGTCGGGTACCAGGATCATTACCTGGCATTCTGTGCGGCTGATGAAACCGGAAATCTGACCGGTGCGCTGAAGGATTTCCTGGTTTACGCTTCGGAAGCAATGGAGAATGCGGATGTCCGGTTTGAAACGTTCTGTTATCCGACAGCGGCAGCCGCGATGGAGGCATTGGCGAACGGTGAGATCGACTGTATGTTTCCTGCCAACCTGACCGACTATGACAGTGAGACTGCGGGGGTCGTAATGTCTCCGGCAATTATGCGCACGGAGATGGATGCGGTTGTCCGTGCTTCTGCACAGAAGGAATTTCTCCGTAAGGAAACAGTGAACGTTGCGGTCAATGAAGGAAATACCAACTATGATATGTTTCTGGCAGATCATTATCCTGGCTGGAACCGGATCTATTTCAAGGATACGCCGGCCGGACTGGATGCAGTTGCGGCAGGAGAAGCAGACTGCGTCATTATCAGCAACTACCGGTTCAGCAATATTTCAAAACAGTGTGAAAAACTTCATCTGATGCCTGTTTATACGGGAGTCGACATGGACTACTGTTTCGCACTTCGTACTGGCGATTCCACGCTGTATTCCGTTCTTTCCCGTGTAATCATTGCAGTGCCGGAATCTGTCATCAATGCGTCACTGACCTACTATTCCACAGAAGATGTCAAAATGAGTTTTCCTGATCTCGTCAGGGAACATCTGTTTCTGGTCATGACCGTGATTTCCGGCATCCTGCTGGTGATCCTGATTCTGCAGCTTCGGTACATCAAAGCAGAGAAAAAAGTGATGGAAGAAGAACACAAGGTGAAAGATCTGAACCGAAAGGTGTTTGTGGATGCGCTGACTTCGGTGCGGAACAAAGCTGCGTTCTATGAGTACATCGAATCCCTGCAGGAACAGGTGGATAACGGAGAGCAGATGAACTTTGCGATTGGTATCTTTGACTGTGATGACCTCAAGCAGATCAACGATCAGAACGGGCATGACAAAGGAGATGTTTATCTGAAAACGGCAAGCCAGCTGATCTGCCGGATCTTTGCACACAGTCCGGTTTTCCGGATCGGCGGAGATGAGTTTGCGGTGATCCTGCAGAAGGATGACTTTGCGAACCGGGAAGAACTGGCAAGGACATTTGATCAGGCACAGAAAGAGGTTTCTGCCGCCGCCGGAAATGAATGGGAAGAAGTTCAGGTGACGCTCGGCATTGCCGTATATGATCCGGAAATCGATCATTCCGTGACGGATACGTTCCGCCGTGCGGATAAGATCATGTACGAAAACAAACGGATCCGAAAGGAAAATAGAAAGGAATGAAATTATCCCTTTTCGGATGAAAAAAGGACAAAAAACACGGTTGTATTTGATTGGGCACCGTGTTAGTATACTCGAAGAAATCTTTAATTCGGCACTGAGAGGCCGGCAAGATGGACAGACGAAAAGAGAACAAAACCATGTCAGGGATCTTGCGGCCGCGCGGGATCCTTTTTTCAGGAGGAAGCCGGACAGATTTCACAGGAGGATAGAATGTATGAAACTGATGTATGAAGTTGAAGACCGGCCTAAGCTTTCACAGACACTGGTATTTGCCTTCCAGCAGATGATCGCCATCATGGCGGCAACGCTGCTTGTACCGATGCTGATGTCAAGCTTCGCAACCGGAGACGGCGGAACGGTATTCTTTGATCCGGCAGCCGCACTGTTCGGTGCAGGTATCGGCTCTCTCGTATACATCTTCTTTACCCAGAAAAAGAGCCCGGTATTTCTTGGAAGCTCATTTACATTCCTGGGTGCGTATGCGGCAATTCTTGGACAGAACTATGGTTACTGGGGGGTAATCCTGGGTATTCTGTTCGCTGGTCTGGTCTATGTTGTGATTGCTCTGGTAATCAAGGCAGTCGGCAGCAACTGGGTCAACAAGCTCATGCCCGCAATCATTATCGGCCCGATCGTTGCCCTGATCGGTCTCTCGCTCTCCGGAACTGCAACATCCTGGATGGCAACCAACGGCGGTGACCGATACAGCCTGATCACAATTCTTGTTGGTGTCATTACCTTCATGGCAATCGTTGTCGCTTCGATCCGCGGCTCCAAACTGATCAAACTGATTCCGTTCGTAGTTGGTATCGGAACCGGATTCGTGCTTTCTCTGGTAATCACTCTGCTGGGCCAGGCGCTTGGCATTGAAGAACTGATGATCATGGACTTCTCCTTCCTGAAGGAAGCGTTCGTACCGTTTACCGTGAATTCTCTGGTCCGGGTACCGAGCTTTACGATCGTCGCTGCGATTAAATCCAACACACTGAGTTCCATCGACGGAGCAGCACTTTCCAACATCGCAATTACATTTGTTCCGATCGCAGTTGTTGAACTTGCGCAGCATATCGCGGACCACAAGAACCTCAGTTCAATCATCAACCGTGATCTGATCAACGATCCGGGTCTTGACAAGACACTGCTTGGTGACGGTATCGGATCGATCGTCGGCGGATTCTTCGGCGGTGCGGCAAACACAACCTACGGTGAGTCCATCGGCTGTGTTGCGATCACCGGAAATGCGTCAATCGTAACCATTGCGACAGCAGGTGTCGGCTGTATGATTCTGTCATTCTTCACACCGTTTGTTGCCTTCATCAACTCCATTCCAAAGTGTGTCATGGGCGGTGCCTGTGTAGCACTGTACGGCTTCATCGCAGTATCCGGTCTGCAGATGCTTAAGAAGGTCGATCTTGGAAATAACAAGAACCTCTTTGTTGTCAGTGCGATCTTCGTTACCGGTATCGGCGGTCTGACGCTGAACTTCGGATCCAACCCGACAACCGGCGGTTCACTGCTTACCATCACAAGTCTTGCGACAGCGCTGATTCTTGGAATCCTGACAAATCTGGTCGTCAATGAAGGACACCTTCCGAAGGATGAGGAAACCGATGGTCTGACCTCAGTTGTCAAGCACATGAGCGATGTCGAGGTGGAAGACACCAACGCAAAGAAGTAAAACTGACAAACAATCCAGAAAGGCGGAACCCCCGCCTTTTTCCATGCCTCTTTTAAAGGCAACTTGGTACAATACAGTAGGAAAAAGAAGGAGCTTCCGGTTTATGAAAATGCCCCCGATAGAAAAAGTGTTTGAAGCATACAGTGCCCTCGCAGATGGGCGTGTCAATATGGATCCCGATGGAAACAAAGCCACAGTAACTTCATCTGATCAGACCAAAGCCTATACGATCACCTGGGAAGATCATCATTATGCCAGCGATGACAATGCGACCTACTGGGCCGGCTATCCCGGTTATCCGGTGATCGCGGTGCTGATGGAGCAGGGGATCCTGCCGTATGACAGGGAACTTGCTGGGCAGTTCAAGTCGGTCAGCTGGAAGGAGCTGAACCAGAAGTATAAGCGGAATTACGAAAAGGCAGCCCGGGCCGTGATGGAAGAAAAGGGAATCAATGCCGATACGGCATACGCATCGGCAGAACAGGTTTTGAAGATTCTGCAGAGCAGTGATCTTACGGTTGGACGCGGAAAGAGGAAGAAGGCATGATCCTGCAGCGGCCAATGTATTATCCTGCCGGCAGCAGTGACCGGCTTCTGCATATCTACCTGCCGGATGACTATGAATCCAGCAGTGAACGCTATCCTGTAATGTATTTCTTTGACGGCCACAATCTGTTTTATGACAGCTGGGCAACTTACGGAACCTGCTGGGGGATGAAGGATTTTCTCGATCACTGGGGAAAGAAGATGATCATTGTCGGAATGGAATGTTCCCATAAGGATCAGGAACGGATTGCCGAGTATTGCCCGTACCAGAAACATTTCTTCCGTGAGAAGACCAACGGGAAGGGAAAGGAAACGTTCCGGTGGATTGCAGAAGAGATCAAGCCAATGATCGACCGAGACTATCGGACATGGAGCCATCGGGAAGCGACCGGCATCGGAGGGTCTTCGATGGGCGGGCTTATGAGCATGTATGGAATCATCCGCTATAATCACCTGTTCTCCAAGGCTGCCTGTCTTTCCACCGGTATTTTCTGGAACTGTGCATCGTTCCGCAGGGATCTGAAGGAAGTCTCGCTTTCACCGGATACCAGAATCTATATGGGATGGGGAGAAATCGAGGCCGGCAGGGCTGCTCATAATGGAGATCCGGAATGGGATACCCGGGAAGCCCGGGCGACCCGGAAGTTTGAAAAAGAACTGCAGGAAAAAGGAGCCAGAACTTACATATACTTTCAGAGAGACGGCAGGCACTGTGAGGCCGACTGGGCAAAGCAGGTGCCGGTCTTTATGGACTGGCTCTGGATTCAGCCGTGAGGAATGTATGACGAAGAAAACGATTCGAAAACATTTTGAATGCTACGGAGAAGTGCAGGGCGTTGGCTTTCGCTGGATCTGCCGCCAGAGTGCTTATGCCTGCGGCGTAACCGGCTGGGTAAGGAATGAATATGACGGATCGGTAACCCTGGAGCTGCAGGGGAGCGAAGAGCAGATCGCTGCTGTGATCGATATGCTGAAAAACGATCCATGGGTCCGTATCCGTCATATGGATGAAACGGAAGTACCGGTGGATGAAGAAGAACGCAGTTTCCAGGTACGTTATTGAGAGGTGAATCAGAGTGATGGAGAAGAAACAGAACAGTGCACAGCAGACCTATGCCCTCCTGCAGTTTTTCTACTGGATGGGCAATACGACCATCTGTGGTTTCAGTTCGGCATTTCTTCTTCCAAATGGATTCTCCTCGATGGAAATCGGTATCATCATGGGAATCGGCAATGCCGGTGCAGTGCTGGTTCAGTCGGTGCTTGCGGACTATGCCGACCGGACGAAAAAGGTTACACCTGCCGGGATCCTGTCTGCGATCTGCGGTCTGTTTCTGCTGTTCTGCGGCTTTCTGCTGGTGCTGCACGGCAGAAGCATCTGGATGGCAGTATTTTATATACTGGCTTTTATCGTACATACCATAATGACGCCGCTGATCAATGACCTGAATTACCGGCTGGCGGAAGAAGGAAATACGATGAACTTCGGAGCAGCAAGAGCGATGGGATCGCTTGGCTATTCCCTGATGTCTGCTGCTGCGGGGTTCCTTGTCGAACGGTTTGCGGTCCGCGTCCTGCCCATCCTGACGATCGGTTCTTTGCTGATCATGCTGGTATTGCTGCGCATCATCGGGACAATGCTGCGGCCGGGCAGCAGACAGAAAAAAGAACAGAACCAGGACACCGGAGGTTTTATGGAATTTGCACGTGCGAACCGGAATCTGCTGTTCGTCAGCCTTGGAGGCATGTGCCTGATGTTCTGTGCCAGTACGTGCGCAACCTTTCTGCTTCAAATTGTGCTGAATGTCGGAGGAACCGCAAAGGATATGGGTCTTGCGCTTGCGGCAGCAGCGATTTCTGAAATACCCGTAATGATGATTTATGACCGGCTGTGGCAGCGGTTATCATCCGGAAAGCTGATGAAGGCTGCTTCTCTTGGATATCTGATGAAACAGGTGATCCTGTTTCTTGCGGGCGGCTATCCAATGGTGCTGTTTTCACAGCTGCTTCAGTGTGTCAGCTTCGCCCTGTATCTTCCTTCTTCGGTAGCCTATGCGCATGAACATACGGATGTTAAAGATGCAGTCAAGGGACAGGCGCTGATGACTTCTATGGGGACCGCAGCAGGACTATTGGCAAGCTTTCTGGGTGGATTTGTCATTGACCGGTTCGGAGTAAAGAGTCTTCTGGGCATCTGCACTGCAGCTGCACTTGCAGGAATCATTCTGATTTTCCGGTTTGCGGAGGACTGATCGGAAAGGATAAGATGATAGCAGGAAGGGAACGAACATGAAAAAGTGGATGAAGATAATATTTACCGGTCTGCTGGTGCTCACCATGACCGGATGCGGCAAAAAAGGAAATGTTGTTACGGCGAAGGACGGCTATGCAGAAGGAAGTATCGGAGATACGATGTCTACCGCATGGTTCACGTTCAAGATCAACAGTGCGAAACTGGCGGATGACTATAAAGGGGCGGTACAGGCAGACGACGGCATGAAGCTTGCGGTTGTCAATGTCACGGTGACCAATACCTTTGAGGAAGATATTCCGATGTACGACTCGGATTTCCAGATTCAGTGGGGAGAAGGAGAGGATGATTACGATTTCCCGGTCACTTTGGAAGAACCTTCTCTCTGGACCGAAGGAATGCTGGAAGAAAGCTATGAACTGCCGGTAAAAAAGAGCGTAACCGGGGACCTGGTATTTGCAGTTCCGGAAGGCATTCATGATTTCCTGCTTGCCTTCATGGAATACTACGATACGGAAGATGAAGACAGTGAAGAGGGAGATGTCTTCTTCATCGGATTCCAGGCAGAATAAGAATGAAATGAGACCTGTACCGGGGGAACCCCTGTTCGTACAGGTTTTTTTGCGGAGGTATCGCTCTCCGGTGTGGGTATAATGGAACAGAAAGAACAGGTTATTTATGACAGCAATTACTTTGAAATCACAGGAACCAGTCTATATCACCGGGCACCGGCACCCGGACAGCGATTCGATCGTATCTGCGATCGCATATGCGTTTTTTAAGCGGGCACAGGGCATTCGGGCAGTTGCCTGCAGGCTTGGGCCGGTAAGCAATGAAACAGCCTACCTGCTGAAGCGGTTTGGATTTGATGCGCCGGTCCTGCTGGAAGACGCACGAAAAAAACTGAAGGAAATCGAGATGGACAGCCCGGAATCGATCCGGCCGGATATGACGGTCTATGAGGCGATCCAGTTTATGAATGAACTGGACCGTGCGTCATTTGCGGTTACGGATGCAGAAAAACGGGTAATCGGATATGTGTCAAAAAGTGATCTGGCCAATATCAGCCTTGGTGATACGTCCGCCGGCATTGAACTGCTGCGGCATACCTCAGCTGCTGATATTGCCAAAACGATCAGCGGAAATCTGATCTATGATGATTCATTAATGCACCTGAACGGAAAGGTATCGATTGTTGCGATGAGCAAGAACGGAACGGACAACTATGAAGTCCGGGACCGGATCGTGATCATCGGAAATGATCCGGAGGCAGAGAAGAAGCTGATTGAGAACGGTGCCGGAATGCTCATTGTTGTCTGGGCGGACGGTGTTCAGGACGACGTGCTCGCTGCAGCTAAACGGCATCACTGCCCGGTCATTCTTTCCGGACACGGTTCTATGAATACCTCCCGTTATATCTATTTTGCGCCGCAGGTGAAACTGATCATGCGCACGAAGCCGGCACTGTTTAACGAGAATGAGCTTGCGGAAGAAGCGGGCATCAAGATGACAAGGACACGGTTCCGTTCCTATCCGGTTGTAGATGATGACAAACGGCTTGTCGGCTATGTCAGCCGCAGTCATCTCATGTCCTATAAAAATAAAAAGATCATTCTTGTAGATCACAATGAGTTTTCACAGTCCGTTAAGGCTGTCGAAAAAGCACAGATTCTTGAGGTGGTAGACCATCACCGCATCAATGACTTTGCGACAAGTCAGCCAGTTTCATTCCGAAATGAAATCGTAGGCTCCTCTGCGACGATTATTGCGACGATGTTCCGGGAGAATCAGATTCCGATCCCGAAGGAGCTGGCAGGTCTGATGCTTGGCGCAGTACTGTCGGATACACTGCTCCTGCAGTCTCCGACAACGACCCAGAAAGATATTGATACTGCCAATCTGCTTGCGGCTGTCGCAGACCTCGACATCGAGGTGTTCGGAAAGGAAATGTTCACGAAATCTGCCGCAAATATGAACCAGAGCATTCAGGAAATGGTGGTTCAGGATATCAAGTACTTTGATATCGGCGGCTGCCATACAATGATTTCCCAGTGTATGGTTCCTTCGACCAGGAGTCTGATCGGCAGAGAAAAAGAGATTCAGGAGTGTCTGGACAAACTGGTTGCCAAGAAAAACCTGGATCTGATCGTTGCAGCATTTACTTCCGTTGCGGATGAAGGATCGGTCTTCTTTGCGGCAGGCGATAAAAAAGCCCGTGTCGAAGAAGCGTTCCCCGATACGAGCGAAGTCGGTCATGATCTGCAGAAGGGAATCCTCTCCCGAAAGAGTCAGATCGTCCCAGCTCTGATCGCTGTTATGGAAGGGTAAGCTAAAGCGGCCATTCCTCGTCTTCGGTATAGACGGGAATGCCGTTTTTTATGAGCAGTTCGGCCGTTACTCCGTTCCCTTCTTTCTTTCCTCCGGTAAAGGTTCCGTCATAGATCATTCCTTTTCCGCAGGAAGGGCTGTTCGCCTTGAAAACCGCAAAGTCGACATGGTTCAGCTGTGCAAGGAACAGCGCAGCTTCCGCACCTTTCTGAAACTGTTCGGTCACGTCTCTGCCTTTTGCGGAAAGCACCTTGTCATTGACCCGCTCACTTGGAACACGTGGGGTTTCCAGACCGCCCATCTGTTCCGGACAGACGGCAATCAGGGTATGATCCTTTGAAAGCTGCAGGACCCGTTCACATCTGCAGCCATCTCCTTTATAGCGGCACTCAACGCCAAGCAGGCATCCGCTTACCAGAATGTTTGCCATTATGTAGCTCTCCTGTTTCCATGATAGCGGAATCCTGCAGAAGGTGAAAACTTTTTGGGTTATACCGCCTGCAGTTGAACTACAATGGTACAGGAAAAGAGGGGATTTTCATGGAAGACTTTATGAAGAATGTAACCGTATTTGATCATCCGCTGATTGCACACAAGACGACGCACATGTGTGATGTCAACACCGGATCCAAGGAGTACGCAGAACTGGTGAAGGAACTTGCGGTTCTGATGGGCTATGAAGCACTTAAGGATCTGCCGCTGAAGCAGGTTCACATTCAGGCACCGCTGGCTGATTTTGATTCACCGGTACTGGCAGAAGACTTCACGATTGTTTCAATTCTCAGGGCAGGACTCGGCATGGTTGATGGATTGCGGATGCTGTGTCCGACTGCGAAGGTTGGTCATGTCGGCCTCTATCGTGATGAAGAGACACTGGAACCGAAGACCTACTACTTTAAGCTTCCGGTTGATGTCAAAGACGGCCAGGTGATCATCGTTGATCCGGCTCTGGCAACCGGAGGAAGTGCGGATGCGGCGATTGACTTCATCAAAAAGGAAGGCTGCACCAGAATCAAGTTCATGTGCATCTTCGCTTCTGAGATCGGCGTAAAGCTGCTGGCGGAGAAACATCCGGATGTGCAGATCTACTGTGCCCGTTATATTCCGGGTGAGCTGGATGAGCACGGATATATTCCGACCGCGGCAGGCGATGCAGGTGACCGCATCAATGGTACCTACAGCCTGAAGCCGAAAAAGTAAGTCGTTATGATAAGCCCCTGCAGGAATGGATGGTCCCGCAGGGGTCTTTTTCTTCTGCTAAAGGATTGTGATGTCCGGGAGTTCCGCAGTAACCGTATCCCGGATATACTGCTTCATCCGCTGCGGAACAGCGGAAGGAATCTTCAGATAGTCGGAAACATAGCGGTAGAACATCGCCATGGAAAGCGAGCCGAAGGATTCATCAAAGACCTGCGGGTCTTCTTTCAGATAGGCAATATCCTGCGTTGTCAGAATCTTCAGTGATTCGGGAATCTCTTCAAATGGGAGAGACTCCTTCAGCTGAAGGGCATTGATCAGTTCAAGTGCGTCTGTCTGCACGGAGGAAAGGGAAAGGATATAGGCTTTCAGTTCCTTCTGTGCCAGTTCCAGAACACTTCCTTCCGGACGCGGATCCGTTTCATCGATAAAGAAGAGTCCGCCCTGAATATACTCCCAGGATTCAATCAGTTTTTTCGTTTCAAGGTTCATCGTTATACCTCCCTCTGCAGTCTCCTTTATGGTAACAATCTTTGCTGCTCAAAAATACTCCATATTCTTTCTATACCGTGCGCTTCGGTAATGCCACATTCGGTAATGAAGACGGGGAGTCCTGCTTTTAATGCGGTATCCAGACGTTCCATCATTTCATCATGATGGGAGGCGGTATAGAAGTGGAACGTATACATCGTATTCGGATCACTGAGACGTTTTGCGGCAGGGGAGGTAAGATCTGCGTCATACTCCGGCGTTCCGACAATGATCACAGCATCCGGACTGTTTTTCCGGATGATGGGGGTGATGGTTTCCGCATAGGTATAGATATCATCCCATCCGGTATCGCCGTTTGGCTCATTGCAGATCTCATAGAGGATATTCGGAACACCTGCGTATTCCTTTGATATCTCGTCGAAGAAGACTTCCGCCTCCTTCATGTTCTGAAGGGGATTCGAGTCATTCAGAATATGCCAGTCCACAAGAACATACAGATCCGCCTTCAAAGCGGCTTCAATGCCGGTATGAAGTATCCGGAGATTCTCTTCTTTGTCTTTCAGATAGTCTTCGGAATACATCGCAAGCCGGACGATATTGCAGTTCCAGTTTACGGAAAGATCCTCAAAGAGATCCGGATTGACATAATCGGGATACCAGGTAAGTCCATGGGTGCTGAAGCCGCGCAGAACCGCAGTCTCTCCAGCCTCGTTCACAAGTCTTGTGCCGCTTACATGAAGGACACCGTCGGAAGAGGGACGGCTCGCCTCCGTATAGGACGGATCCGGTTTTGGATCTTCTTCCGCCTTTACACCGGATTAACAGAATGAAAGCATCAGGATGATACATAGAAAAAGAAACATAATCCGCCCCGGCTGCTGAGTCCCTGTAAAATGATTGCGTTTAAACATCTTAAGATCTCCCCTGTAAGGTGTGTAACGATATTAATCATTATATCCTGCGGGAGGGACCAGGCGGAGGAAACAGAAAAAAACCGCACAGTCATGCGGTTCCTGTATGGTCGGGATGACAGGATTTGAACCTGCGACCACTTCGTCCCTAACGAAGTGCGCTACCAAGCTGCGCTACATCCCGATAGATTACTGGCACCCCCAGCAGGAATCGAACCTGCAACTAACCCTTAGGAGGGGTTTGTAATATCCGTTTTACTATGGGGGCAGAACTACATCATTATACACATAAACGAAGGAAAAAGAAGTGTTTGCGGAATGAAAAACTATTTTGAAGAAATTCTAAATAGTTATTGACTCTGAGAGTTTCATGATTATACTGGTATTTAGAAAGTTATCTAAATACTTTCTGAGGAAAACGGGAATGACATTTGCAGAGACATTCAAGGCATTGTCGGATCCTGTCCGAAGGGAGATCCTGGAGATCCTGAAGCAGGGGCCGATGTCAGCAGGGGAGATCGGAGCGCACTTTGATATGACCGGTGCGACCATCTCCTATCATCTCAAAGTGCTGAAACAGGCAGACCTTGTCTTTGAAACAAGAGAAAAAAATTATATCTACTATCAGCTGAATACAACTGTGCTGGAAGAGATCCTGTTATGGATCTCCGAGCTGAAAGGAGGCGATGATCATGCTGAAAGAGAATAAAAAGACATTAATCCTTACAAGTATTCTGACCCTTCTGCCGGTGATTGTCGGCATTATCTTCTGGAACCGGCTTCCGGATCCTGTGGCCACTCATTTCGATATAAACAATCAGCCCGACGGGTATTCCTCAAAGATTGTGGCAGTATTTGGAATACCGCTGCTTCTTACGGGAGTACTCTGGGTAGGTGCGCTTGTGACTTCACGTGACCCGCGGCACCAGAACATTTCCCCGAAGGTATTCACACGGATCCTCTGGATCGTTCCGCTGATCTCACTGATTGCTGCCGGTGCGGTGTATCCGTACAACCTTGGGTATAAAGTCGATATGACATTCTGTTCGGGGATCCTGCTTGGGGCAATGTTCATCTTTGTGGGAAATTATCTTCCCAAAAGCAGACAGAATTACACGGTCGGAATCAAGATTCCCTGGACACTCGACAATGCGGAGAACTGGAACAAGACGCACCGTCTTGCCGGATATCTCTGGGTAGCAGGCGGTATCGTGATCTTATTTGGAACCTTAGCGGGTGTTGGCCCGGGGATGATGATTGCGGTTGCGGCTGTTATGGTAATCGTGCCCTGCGCTTATTCGTTCTACCTTCATGAATGGAAAGGGCTCTGAGGCCGGCTTTCGGGAGATATGGTAATTTTCGCCAATCTTTCACAATTTATACCGGGAGTCAGCAGTATCATAAAAGTGTAAATATAGATATTACTATTTCTTTCCCCCTATTAGAAACAGGATTTGTTGAGAGACAGATCCTTTTCTTTTTTATACATTAGAGCTTGTTTGTATAGCGGGAACAGGGTATCCACTGGATACAATAGTAGTGCACAAGTGAGGATAACGGGATGTATTTACTTCATGCATTAATGATATTTCTTGGACTGACCTTCAGCGGTTTTGTTGTCATGATGAATAAAGGGGCGACTCTGGGCAATCTGACACCGGCAAAAGCACTGCTGTTTTCGTTGATCACGTCTGCCGTAAATGTACTTGCGGTTTTGGCAGGATACGCACTTTCGATCATGTGCAAAGGGATGCTTTCGGAAAAAGCAGAAATCATAACCGCTTATGTCATTCTTTTCTGTATCGGTATTTTCCTTACGGTACGAGCCTGGCATACCCGGAATACCGAAGAGAAGCTGGACCGCTCATTTGATATGAAACAGTGTTTCCTGCTGGCACTGCGGTACTCCTATGGAATTGTTCTGGTAGGAGCCGGTTGTTTCCTGTTAGGAATTGATCTTATGAAAGTCATCGTGATCGTCGCGTTAATGACATTCATCAGCGTACTGGCGGCGCTGTATGTCGGATATTATTTTGGATCCGGTTTTTCCCGTACCGTTGGGATGAGCGGGGGAATTCTCATGATTCTGTTTACCGTCATACGCTTTGCGGAGTATCTTGGTACAAGAGGCTGAGAGGGCAATGGAAAGTCATAAGGAGCTGATGCGGTCCTATCTCTGTGAGAGCCTGAGAGAACTGATGGTCCGCTCATTATTTGAGAAAATTACAATCAAGCAGATCTGTGACAGAGCCGGCGTGATCCGGGCGACGTTCTATAACTACTTTGATGATAAATATGACTGTCTTGGGAGTATCGTCCGACAGGATATCGGAACCCTGCCGGAAGATGAAGATATCGAATCGTTTATCCGGAGGGTGCTGGAGACAATTGAAGAAAACCGGGATTTCTATAAAGCAGCCTATCAGGTTACCGGGCAGAACAGCTTTGAGGAAATGGTCCGGAGCAGTCTTGCGGAATTTCTGAAAGCATATCTGGACAAACGGCGGAAGGATAGCCTGCTGCCCAGATATTCAAATGATCTGCTTTCCCGTTACTATTCGGAATGCATTGCGTTTGATATCCGGGAATTTGTTTTCCATGAAGAACAGATGCAGGGGGTGGAGGGAATGACCCGAATGGTTATTGATCTCATGCATACGAGCCTTGTCGATCTGCTGAGGTAGGTTGTAAAACAGGGGAATTTGTATTATATATAAGTGGCGGTTTTCGGTAACGAATTCCCGTCAGAATGCGCCGATAGCTCAACTGGATAGAGTGTCTGGCTACGAACCAGGAGGTTGCGGGTTCGATTCCTGCTCGGCGCGCTGCTGGAGAAAAAGCCCGCAGGGGCTTTTTTTGTAAAAGAGAGGGATTAGCGATATGAGCGATTTTGAACATCTGATCTATGATGCGGTAAAAGAAGCGGTACAGACGGTTTATGGCATCGATGCGGAAGGCATGTTAGTGGTGGAAACCCCGCGTGATCCGAAAATGGGTGATTACAGTACCAGCATTGCAATGCGTCTTGCAAAACAGCTCCGCAAACGCCCCACTGAAATCGCGGAACCGATCGCAGAACATCTGAGAACACATTTTTCTCAGGCAAAGTCGGTTGAAGTCGCAAATCCCGGATTCATCAATTTCCGTATTTCCGAAAGCTCTCTGACCGAGATGATCGGAACGATCATTGAAGCAGGAGATGCTTACGGCACAAATGATTCCGGTAAGGGAAAGAAAGCATTAGTTGAGTGGGTATCCGCCAATCCGACCGGCGAACTGCACTGCGGGCATGCCCGGAATGCCGCATGGGGCGACGGGATCTGCCGGCTGATGGAAGCCAGCGGGTATGACGTGCTGCGCGAGTATTACGTCAATGACGCCGGCAATCAGATCGTCATGCTTGGAGAGTCTCTGATTTCCCGCTACTTCGAATACTTCGGAAAGGAATATCCGCTTCCGGAAGACGGTTATCATGCGGAAGATGTGAAAAAGATTGCGTATGAAATTGCTGAAAAAGACGGTGACAAATGGCTCGAAGCAGATCCGAAGGAACGGCTTGCCTACTTCATGCAGGAAGGAAAGAGCAGAGAGCTGAAGAAGATCGATGCGGATCTGAAACTGTATCGGGTAAGAATTGATTCCTGGATCCATGAAACCATGTTCTATGAAAATGACAGAGAACGGATCAACGCGGTTCTGAAGCGCATGGAGGATCTTGGACTGACCTATGAAAAAGACGGTGCTCTCTGGTTCAGAAGCACGGAATACGGGGATGACAAGGACCGTGTCTTACAGAAGAGTGATGGAACTCTTTCGTACATGACACCGGATATTGCCAACCATGTATATAAGGTTGAACGCGGTTATCCGAAGCTGATTGATCTCTGGGGTGCAGATCACCACAGTTATGTAACACGTATGAAAGCTGCGCTCCGGGCACTTGGTTATCCGGAAGACACCCTGACGGTCGATCTGATCCAGATGGTCCGGATGGTGGAAGACGGAAAAGAAGTCAAAATGTCCAAGCGTACCGGTAATGCGATTACGATCCGGGAACTTTGTGAGGATGTCGGCGTGGATGCGGCCAGATGGTTCTTTGTTTCAAAAGATGTTGCGACCCATATGGACTTTGACATGAAGCTTGCCCGTACCAAAACGAATGAGAATCCGGTTTATTACTGCCAGTATGCATACAGCCGCATGCATTCGATTCTGGAAAAGGCGGAAGGCTTTGAAAAGGCGGAAAGCTTCGAACTGCTGAATGATGAAAAAGAGCTTCTGATCCTGAAGATGCTGAGTGACTTCCCGAACCATGTCGCGGAAGCAGCACTGATGCGGAAACCGAATAAGATTGCGGATTATATTCTGTCACTGGTCAAGGTTTATCACAGTTACTACAACAGCTGCCGTGTCATCAATGCGGAAGACCCGAAGCTGACGTCTCAGCGTCTTGCCCTGGTCAAAGCAACCAGCATCACACTGAAAAATGCACTGAATCTCATCGGAGTCAGTGCACCGGAAAGCATGTAATTCCAACAATCAGAAAACTCTGCCTGAGATCAATATTACGTATTGAATCCGGCAGAGTTTTTATTATTGTTTCCGTGCTGAAATCCGATTTCAGCGTTCCGATGTATGTGTCTTCAGCCAGCGTTCTGCTGCACCTGCAGTATCGTAAAGCACTTTGATGACTTCTGCAGGATAGTCCCCGACCGCAGTCTCATTGGTTACCATGACGGCAGAAGCACCGTCTGTTACGGCATTGAAGATATCCGATACTTCGGCCCGGGTAGGAATCGGGCTGTGGATCATGCTGGTAAGCATCTGTGTGACGACGAGAAAGGGGACGTTCTGTTTTCTGCAGGCAGCCGCAATATCTTTCTGTACGCCCGGAAGTTCGCTCAGCGGCACATCATTGCCGAGATCTCCTCTTGCGATCACGATCATATCGGAGTTTGCGATGATTTCTTCCAGGTGTTCCAGACCGGTACGGTTTTCGATTTTGGAAAAGATACGGATCGAAGAACAGCCGCAGCGCTTCAGTTCTTCCTTCAGAGCCAGAAGATCATCCGCATTCCGTACAAACGGCTGCATCACTGCACTGACGCCGAATTCCTTTGCGGCCGCCAGGTTCTCCCGGTCTGTCTGCGTCAGAGCGGGCATCGGAAGATCCTTTCCGATAATCTTAATGCTTTTCCGGGAAGTCAGAAGACCGCCGCGACGAACGAAAAACTGATGGTTTTCACAGGTCAGTTCAATCTTTCCGTCATCCAGCAGCACAACATCCTGTTCTTCAAGCGCATCCAAAACGCATTCCGGAAGCGGCAGATCATCGGTTTCAAGCAGGGCATGTTCCTTCAGCTCCATCGGTTCATCTAATAGGCCAAGGCGAAGTTCCGGCCCCTGCAGATCAACCAGCAGTTCTCCTTTTACGCCGGCTTCTGCAGCCGCATCGTGATAACAGCGGATCAGTTCACTGCTTTCCTTCAGGCTGGCATGCGAAAGATTCAGGCGCATGCCGTTCATGCCTTCCTGAAACATTCTGATCAGGGTCTGCGGATCCCTGCAGGAGGGACCGAGTGTTCCAAAGAGTTCGATCATAATTCCATGATAGCAGAAGAAAGGGAATCCAAAGCGAATTCCCTTAACTGAAGTATACGTATGGATCTTCGGGTGCTTGATAGAACTGAATGCGGCTGGCATAGAGCACAACGGTCTTTCCGCCGTTATTCATATCAATCGGTTTCAGTTCTCCTTCTACCTCCACCCAGTCACCGATATTCATATCCGCGATATTGACGCCGGTTACCGTGATGCCACACAGGTTGGTATCGGCTGCACAGCATACCATGGCCTGCCTGCCGAGAATAAAGGATTTCTCATAACCGGGAATCTTTTCGGCATAGTATCCCCGGAGAATGATCTTTTTGTTGAAGTATTTTTCCGGGTTTTCCATGCAGTCCATGTACCAGAGTCCATAGTCATCATCCTTGATGTCAATGACATCGGCATTGATATCGAACGGCAGGGTTCCGCTTTTCAGATTGATCTTCTCCCCAAACGCTCCTTCATAGAAGATCTGAGCTCTCCGGTTGATTGCCTTGGTATTGCCTCTGAGCATCCGGCCGTTGGTTTCTTCCGTACAGCGGTTGAAGATGACAACATCGCTGTACCGGAGCTGTTCAAACATGATGCCCCGCATATTGTTGATGTAGGACTCAAAGGTAGTCGCATCGACCGTGGAGAGGATCTCCACCAGAGGCCAGAAATCCGGGAAGGACGCGAGAAACTTCGGGTCCAGTGCTTCGGAACCGTTCCACTCGATAAAAACCTGCGACGGATGATAGATCGTGTCAAGTTCCCGCATTCGTTCCGGAGTCAGTTCTTCTGCGGAATCAAAGTATTCCGCAAAGGCATGATGCGCATTCAGCCAGTCTTCTTCATACTCGACTTCACCCTGTTCAAAACAGATGATCAGAGTGCGCTCAACATCTTTCATGAAGCTTTCATCACTCAGAGTCTCCTTGATCAGCGTGGATTTACCGCTGTCCAGGAAACCTGTAAACAGATATACCGGTGATGGCATTATCGCACCTCGAACAGTTCCTTCATCTGATCAATATCAACCTTTTCACCAATTACTGTAATCAGACCGGTATATGCCGGTGTGCCTGGACGGATGTCGATATCTCCCGGCACATAATCGAAGAACAGCCAGTTTCCGTCCTGATCCGGAACAATGCCCTTGGCACGAATGATATTCTCACCCAGACCGGAAAGCGCCGTGCGGATCTGTTCCTCGGAATACCGGTTGATGGTTTCGATGCCGATGGAATCAAATACTTCATCGGCGTCATGTCCGTGATGATGGTGATGATGATGGTGGT
>JAFWEW010000044.1 GCA_017512725.1 Solobacterium sp. | reverse complement strand
TAAGTACACACCTGAGAGTTGTCCATATTGCGGATCCGTTCAGTTTGTTCGTAATGGTCATTATAAGGCGACTGGTCTACAAAGATATAAATGTAAGGATTGCCATCAGTCATTTTGTATTACCACAAAAACCATATTCGAAGATCATAAGATTTCTATCGGAGAATGGCTGCACTATCTGCTGAACCTGTTTGACTATGTTAGCCTGAATGCCGGATCCAAAAACAACAAGAATGCATTTACCACTTCGCGATACTGGCTTCAGAAGATATTTCTGGTGTTGGAAGACTATCAGGATGACATAATGCTTTCCGGGAAGGTATATCTTGACGAAACGTTCTATGCAAAGCGCAAACGAGATCTGGCCAGAAAAGAAAACGGAAAACTTTTACGCGGGATTTCTTCCAATCAGATATGCATCGCAACAGCGGCAGATAAGAGACGAGTCTATTGTAAGGTTGAAGGTGAAGCGAAGCCTACCTCTGAGAAGACACTTGAGATATTTAAGGATCACATCAGGAAACGTTCCACATTGATTCATGATGGAGATGCATCTCATAACGAATTAGTAAATGCTTTACGATTGAAGCAGGTAATTCATTATTCAGCTGATACAAAAGGTCTCGATGATACTGATAATCCTTTGGATCGCATTAATGACGTACATTCGTTACTGAAGATATTCCTTGATTCGCATTCCGGATTTTTACGAGAGTATTTGCAGGATTATCTGAATCTTTTTGTGCTTATATCAAATCCTCCTTATAACAAACTTGAGAAAGCCGATCTATTTCTGGAACGTGCATTGCGGACAAGAGCGTCCCTTAAATACAGAGATTTTTATAAATGTGATAAGACAAAAGAAGATGCATCAGGGTATGATGAGTAGGTTAATTCATCACACTTCTGCAAAAGCAGATTTAAACGTAATACGCCCCGCTATTTTCACGATTCCATTCCATACCAGAGAGCGTACAGATACGGTTAAGTTCTTCTTCTTTCTCATTCTTTGGTGTTGGTGAGAACATCATTGAATCCTTCTATTCATACGCAAGCATATTAATAATTCGTTCACGCAATGCAATAACATCTTTTTCTGTTTTTAATTCATCCAGAGATGTGATTGTTGACCGTATTTTCTCGTGGTAATCATACATTTGAATACAACGTTCATCGATTATCATGACATGACTTTGATTCAGTTTTTCATGATCAACAACTTCTCCTGTGCGTGTATCAGGTATAACTTTTGTTAAGTCGCAGTATTTTTCAACTTGTCCATCAATATCCTGCTCGATCTTAATGTTAATCTTGGCTTCAACAGGTAGAAGAATATTGTTTATTTGAATGATGTAATCCGCATAGGATGGATACTTCAAGCCTTCCTTATAACAGGCACACTCGGTATAAAAAGAATTGTCGTCACTTATTAGCCGTAATAGATAATCAATATAAAAGGTTCTGAATTCTTCTTCTTTACGATAATTGAAATTGTTTTTCAGATTCTCTTCTAACCAGTTTGAAGAATTGATCTTGGATTGGTCTTCTGTCATTGAAACACTGTTAATGAAGTAGGAGGGAAGGCCGGAGTTAGTACTAATAATCATCTGCTTAATTCTTTCGTACCATTCGCCCCATATAGGAGTTTCTCCACCTTGCGAAATACGCAAGAATGAGGTGACTTTCGACACTGGAAGAGGATTATCAAGGATATGAATATCTGTGATAGTAGCAGTTGCGTGTCTTCCCCCGCTGAATGTCCCAGGTTCAGGATCATCTAATATTCTTCCAATTGCCATGATTTTCCCACCATATTTTTCGTAGGCTTCTAAATCTTGTGCAATCTTTGAAGGAGAGATAGAGAACCTGGAACGCATCGGTCGTGAACGAGAGGGGCTAGAACCTATCTGTTTAGAAATAGTGCGAATTTTATTGAGTGCGTTTTTTGAATAAAGGAAAAGAACGATATCATCCTGGTGACTCCAGCGAGGGACAGTCCAGTTGACAAAGACGCTTTTCAGAATAGTACTTAGATTATCGGTTCTTCGTTGGGAAAGAGCCGCTCGCAACTCATCTATTGATTGAAAGTATGTAAAACTGATGATTGTAGCTTGAACATATTTAATCTTTTCGTTAATAGATTCCATTTCTCGTCTCCAAATATGCTGATGACAGTCTTGCAAACTGTCAGAAAACCATCTTACTTAGCTTCTGAGAACTGTTCTTTCCAGTACGGAAGTCACTGGGGGTTTTGGAAAGAATGATTTGATATCTGTCATCCCCGAAATAAGTCAGCTTATAGTGCTTTCCGTCCTCTGTAATCACAAAACCCATATCCTCAAGGGCCTGTCGTAATGGTGAGGTCATTCCGTCATATCCCTTGAGAAGCTTTTTGATTTCCTCAGCTTTCTGTGAAGAGGTATTTTTGTAGTCATTGTTTTTGATAATATCTTTAATTACATCAGACCGGCGTGTTTTTTCCTGTATACCATGTGAAGATTCAGATAGTACAAGTAATACCAAGTCTTTAATTTCTCCTGGATAAAATTCAAACTCATCGCCCATGTATAGAACCGGAATATCACTTACAGTGTCTAATTTGGATTTAAGTCCCTGGTTTTCGTACTGTAATAGTTCATTCGCTTTGGCGAGTTCTTCAATCTGTTGCTGAAGATGTTGCAGCTCATTATCAAAACTGGCGAGTATCTTATCAGCATCCGCCTGTGCGTCTTCGACTGCCTTTGCGCGTATTCGTTTTTCTTCTTCATCAAGGGAAGACAGCATCTGTTCCATTTCCTGTTCTGCTTTTTTCTTAGCCAGATCAGCCGCAAGATAATCATTTCGCTGCTTGGAAAAGTTATCCATCAGAATCGCATTATTGACACCCTGCCAGGTAAAGAGAGGTTCTGTAAGCTGAGCGTTACAGTACTGGATCACCAGCTTTACTACCTTTTCCATCAGAAAGTCATCGTATCCTTCTACAGTATGAGAGAGGAAGCGTTTATGACGTAATGCTCCGTTTGGAAAATAGATACCTATTGCTCCATTGAATTCATTCCAGCTGTTACATGATTCTCGGATTTGTTTGGTAATATCATTGCTTTCCTGTACAAGTACATGAGCAACGCCCTTCAAACGGCTTGAAAGCCATTTGACATCGACAGGATCATCCCCTGAGAACAGCTTGGAAACAAAGACTACTGGAAGCTTATAGCTATTCCCGTTCGTGATAATACCACTGAGAATAGAGAGGTTATTCTCTGTGATGTAGAATGGCTCTCTCGATACAGGAAGATCTCTATCTGCCTTCAGGTAGCCTTTCTCCTCAAGCAGAGTAATGAAGTGAGGCGTAGAGAACTTTTCGCCAATTGCCAGTGCATCTGCTTCGTAGCTACGATCAAGCCGGATACTCATCTGCATCCTATTGAAATTCATGACGTAATCGGTGTCCCAGACAGTTCCGTCAGTTTCGTGTTTTTCATAGCGAACAGAAAGAATACGGTCCGGCGCATATTCCTGAATCGACAGCCATAGATTATCGTTTCCGTACCTGACGTTATACTTCCCGTTCCATTCCAGATCCGGAATGATGTTATTTTCATATTTGCTTTGCTTGTTCCATTTGATAATGAGTTTTACGAATGATTCCCGATCCATTGCAGGATTAATATCAAGTATTGAGGAAAACAATAACATATTCCGATTTCTCCTATCATTGAGCAACTTCGTAAAGCTTGTTGATGATTTTCACCATGGCATAGGTATCTGGTTCGCAATTTCTAAAAATATAATGTCGCTATTTTTCCGCGCTTTCTTGTCAATTCAATAATTCCGGCTTATTCTGTTTCAACCAAACATTGGAACGTTGGACAGAATTGCAGTATTTTGATTCGGATAATGCAACTGGCATAGATTGCCTCTTATAGCACCTGTGTTTCACCGAGTATTTCAATTGGATGGCCGCTCTGTTGCATCTGTAGGGCTTTCTTAACTTTGTTGCCATAGTTGCCATATGCCCATGCGGATGATCCCTGCCCGCCGACTATCAGCACATCTGTTTTCTTTGTCACAGAGGGAACAATGGTTCCGCCCATTTCGATAATCTTTTTTTCTACTGTGGATTTACTGCCATACACGAAGTTTCCACTGAGACAACATGTTTTCCCAGCAATCGAGACGTCCATATCCTGAGCAAGTCCAATCGGATCCGTGAAGCGGCGAAATATTGAAAGCAATTCTTCCTGTTCCTCTGAGGTGATGGTATTGTCTTCCATCACTTTTTCGATTGTTTCAAACAACGTGTCAAAAGGATAGTTTCCGTGTAGTTCCATATTCTGTGACATCCAAGCACGAAGACTGAGTAGTTCTCCTTCATTGATCACGTCATCAGCGATGATTCCGTTCACAATTCCTTTCAATGTCTGCAAGGCAATGGTAGTTCTGGAGTACAGCTTTCCGCCATATCCACAGGAAAGACGATGGATCTTTTCCGGTGCACCATCCGGAATCAGTCCGGATTCAAGGATTTGATTAACTACTTCATATGCCTCAGAGAAGCCAGGATACTTCCTCTGATAGGAATGGCTGTCACTCCAGTTTTCTATAGCGCTCAATTCTTCCGATGTAACGGTACCGTCCGAGATGATACCGAACAGTATTCCATCAAGATCGAGAAGGGCACTGTCCAGCTCATTCGGATCTGCCTTCAGGGTAGCTTTACCGAACCAATAAGTGTGTTCGTCAGCAGTGGACCATGGATTGCACTTATCGAAGATATGATAAAGTTCTCGACAGGCGCGTGTATCAGACATTGCGTCATGATGATGGTCGAGCACTACATTGAATGCTTCACAGAGGGAGTCAAGACTGTAAGAATAAGAACCATAAGCCATTTGCCCTGCTTTAGAAATCGTGTCTCCATAAGTGACAGCATCCATCTGGATGTCATAATACTGAAACACCTTGTCCAATACGGTAAGATCAAAGTTAACATTATGACCGACTATGAGAGAGGTTTCAAAGTACGGTTGAATTTCTTTCCAGATAGCGGGGAATGAGGGAGAATCTTTAACCATATCCTGAGTGATTCCGTGAATTCTTATGGTTTGTTCTGCAAAAGGACTTTCCGGATCAATGTACCAACACTTTTCGAAGATTTCCTGTCCATCTTCTTCATAAATCATTGCAAGCTGACAGATTCTGTCATTCCTGAGATTATTTGTCTCAACATCGAAAAACACTATTTTCTTCATTCGATTTCCTCTCTTTACAAAGAAAGAATAAACAATTCAGATTGCAAAAAATATGCCTGAATATTTATCTCTGGTAAGACCTTAGAGCAGTCTTAAAGCGTTTAATCATTTCTTTCTGAAGTGACTTAGGTTCTAATATGGATGCGGCATCCAGGTACTGCTGAGCAAATAGTATGATTCCGGTTTCGCATCCCCTAATATGTACATCAAAATGGTTTTTATCGACTGGAATGATCATACATTCCGTACCAAACGTATCGATTACATGATCAAGGATACGTTGCTCACAGCGAATTACAGCGGTAGTCTGAGCATCATTAAACATGTAATACATATTCTTTGCATATTCATAAGCATCCTGGGTTTTCCGAAGAACGGGGAACTTCCTGTCGTCGATTTTCAGGTCGCTTATTCTGTCAATTCGATAATTTGCAAAACCGTCATGATGATCGCTGGTAGTAATCAGATAGGGACGGGAATCCTGATACACAATGTATCGAGGTTCTACTACATAAGGCTCTTCACGGCGAGGAACCAGTTTTTTATTCTCGTCATATTTCAGATAAGTAAAACTGATTGGATGTCTGTTTCTGATTGCTGAGGAAACCATGGAGAGCGTATCCAGCAGTACATTATTGTTTGTTTTCCGGGGGTTAGGAAGGTAGACCTGATCTTTATATTCTTCTCGTTGTTGCAGGCTTAAAGTATCAAGCAGTTTATCAACCATCTGCCTGCTCTCTTTTGCGGAAATAAAGTGACTGGAATGGATCGCATTGCACAACAAAAGGACTTCGGATTTATCGAACTGGTGTTTCTCCATGTAATATCCGTATCCATTTTCCTGCCAGGTACTGATTTTGTACCCGAAATTTTTTAGCATATCTACATTTGCGTACAGTGTTCTGCGTTCAAGTTCCAAACCGTAGTTTTCTTCCAGCAGCATTATGATTTCTTTTGTAGAAAGAATATGATCTTCATCGGTATATTCCTGCAGTGTTTCCAGTAACGCGAAAGGGATTTCCTTCTTATCGGCCATAGTAACCTCCTTTTCCAGCCATGAAATTATCTAAATCTAGGCAGGTTTTTTGTAATAGTCCTACTGTTAGTATACAAGCGGAAAGAGGAAAACGGATAGAAAAGAAAGAGGATTGCGGATGGAAAAGAACAGACTGAACTATTATTGCATTGAAGAAAAAGGGATTATCGCAAAGGGATATTATCTGAGTAATCTGATCTATGATTTTGATTCTCAGACCTGGAAAAAAGACGAAAACTACATTATCAGCGACAAGCTGATGGGATATGACCCGGGAGAACCCAGCGGATCTCCGTACGGTATTGGCAGTACGTCGGAGATGGAAGGCCTTCAAAGAATCACATACGAGAAGGCCATGCAGATGATTGGGGACAGAACAGTAGAACGTCTTATACAAGAGTTGAAAGAAACCTTTCAGGAAACAAAGAAGAATTGGGATCAAAGCCCTGGAGAATCAGCAAAGGGTGTTAAAGTCAGCTTCTTCCTCTTTGGAACACAGTATGTATTAGGCACAACCGATTTTGGTTATCAGAACACCAAATGTAATCGGGGGCTTTTGAAAGCCTTCAGGAAAACTATAGAAAACAAACTTAGAAGTGCTGGTGCAGATGGCATTACATTTTATGAGGAGAGTGTTTCTTGAAATGTCACAGAACAAGCCTCGCGCTCATAAGATGATCGACGAGCATCCTTATATCGGTGGTCTGCAGAGCGGATGCTTACTCCTGATGGCGAGCTGGATCATCGAAGAAATCATAGATGCCCCAATTCGGATGCTTTTCCCAAATTATCCAGTTCCTGGGCCGATGGGGGCCATCGCAGCTTTAGTGATTTGCAACCTGATCTTCATCCTCTGGTATAAGCCGGAAACAGAAGGTCTTTTAAAGGGAGGAGACTGGAAATCGCTGCAACGCTTTCTAATTCCTGTATTTATTTACTGGGTCGCATCCGTAGCGGCTGAAGTAATACTGAACGGTACGAAACTCGCCTTCCCGGATTTTGCCAAGCTTTCTCTGGCATTGAGTGCCGCGGCCACGGAGGAACTCGCGTTTCGCGGTGCAATAATTGCTCCGATGATGCGTAATCAGCCTAATCGGAATCGGATATTGATGGTTCTCGTTGTATCTTCCGTGGTATTCGGTCTTATGCACGGAACAAATATTATTGCTGGAAGAAATGTTTCGGCTGTTCTAATGCAGGTAGTCGCTGCCATCGCGTCAGGATGTTTCCTGGGAACTGTCTTTCTCAGCACTGGTAATCTTTGGCCTACCATTATGATTCATTTCATTCATGATGTGATCGTGTTCTCCAATACCGGTCCGACTGCAGGCAACGATGTGATCAAGTATGAGATTACGCGCAGTTCCTGGATTGCTCTGATCCTGATCGTATTGCTTGCAGTTTATGCTTTCTTTGAAGTTCGCCACGATTCCTCAATAGACCGAATTCTTGGTATCTGGAGAGAAAAATGGGAAATTGAAGCAGCTTAAGGAGAGTGTAGATTGCGCCTGCCGTAAGGGTTTGCCACTGTAATCTCTTACATCAAAGAACTTATTATTAAGATAGCAACAAAGCTTAGTTTTACGCGTTCAAAACTCTATTCACACTTCATGACAAGCAGGGATACAAATAGGAGGTATTAAATAATGCAGAAACCTCGTCTAAAACATATCAAAGTATCAGACAATTACAGATTCCCATACAGTGTGCATGCCATTAATGCATGCTTTGGAAAGAACTACAGGGGTTATCAGCGTGCAACGATATGCCCGTATTCCAGCAGATCTGAAGGCTTTGCCTGGTTTCCGAAACTGGCAATCATCAAAGATGGTGAAGAAGTTGCGCAGGACTCAGTTTATGGGTGCATTAACACACTATCTGCGGATGGAATGGCGATCCGGGAAAGACATTCCGTGGCTAATGGAAGAAGTGAATACTGCGTAAGATATGTTTTCGTCAAACCGGGAAAAGATAAGCCATATCAATATGTTGGAAATTTCAAAAAGGATATGGAGGCTTCAACCGCAACATTATCCATTTATAGAAAGATATCAGATGAATTGGATCTTTCCGAATGGTATTATGTGCCGTTGAATCCTAAAGCTCCGCTGTTCTATTTTCAAGAAGATAGATAGGAAATATTAAATAAGCAAGGAAATCATAAGCTTTGAACAGTTTTTAGTTGGCATGTTTTATGGGGGTTTAAATCGTTCACCGTAATAGTGGAAGGAATCAGAGAAATGGAAAATAAAAAAGATTTCAAAATGCACGATCGTGTCCTCATTAAAGCGACTGGAGAGATTGCGTTCATTGTGTGGTATGACGATGAATATCCACTCCATGATTCATTTTTGTTAGAAACCTTAGGAAAAAACGAGATGCCAAAGTTTTATACACGCAGTGATTTTGAAGTGATAGGAGATTAGGCAGGCATGAAAATAATTGAAGAATATGTCGAAATGGCAAAAGAAAAAGAATTTACGCAGTATATTGATCCGCGGAATGAATACTTAGGCGAACGCGGGTTGTATGATTATGAATTCGAAGATCTCATGGTCTACCACAACGGCAAAGAATACACATTTAATAATATTCAGGAAATGATTGAGTATCGATTTGAAGATGGCACATGCTTAAAAGACTATTTGGATACACATGATGATTTTATGCCACTTCGGCTATATGGGGATCAGCGGTATCCAAAGGAACCATGAAGTAGTATGTATACGACTATTACAGTTCTTCCATATTTTAAAGAACAACTTATCATCTATAGCTTGTGTGAAAAGCCTTCCATTTTGCGGAAAGCTTTTTATTGTTCCTGACAGAGCATTTCGGAGAAATTCTAAACATAGGCAGTTTTTTTGCAGATTCGTGTTTCTAGTATATGGGTGTGAGGTAAGAAACTATGGAAAAGACATATATTACGATTACACATCTCGATGATTATGATGCATCTCGGTTTTTATACCCGGGTTCAAAACTGACACTCAAAAAAATGCCGAATGAATATGATGATGAAGCGATTGCGGTTTATTCCGAAAAAGGCTCGAAATATGGATATGTTGCGAACAGCTCCAGCACGGTTGCCAGAGGCACACACTCCGCAGGATATATTTATCGGGATTTTGAGCAGGAGATTACCTGCATTGTTCGTTTTCTGCTGGAGGATGTCGCAATTGCAGAGCTTTCAGATCCGGAAGATTCCCCTTACAGCGAGTATCTGAAACAGCATCGGGATCAGCACTTTGTAAAAGCATCCGGAGAGGAACGGGAAGAGGTTCTGGATTATCTGAAGGAGAACGGCTTCACAGTGGATGAAGAGAGATTTACGGAAGAGGAAATTCTCAATTCACCATTTCCGATCGGAGTAGAAATGAGCACAAAGAAAGTATTCCTTATTAGCGGAGCCGCAATGGCAGGAGCTGCAGCTTCCAAAGATATGATTTTCACTGCTGAAAAGTTCATGGAGATGTTCCAGGAGCTTATAGAAACCAACCCACGCTGAAATTCAGCGTGAGTTTAAATTCGACCTAGAAAGGAGGCGGCTTCATGACAATCACCGAGGCAAGAAAACTGTATGAGAAATACAAGAAAGAAATCAGCTGGGATAACAATCATGAAAACGAAGGTGCACTGATTGAAGTTACAGAGTTCCTTCTGAAAGAAACAAATGATCCGTGGTACAGTTCGGATCTTGGTTCATTCTATTACAGCAGAAAACAGTTTGATCTAGCGCAGAAATACTATGAAATGACTTATGACCTGGGCGAACATGATATCGCTGTCTGTCTCGGATACATCTGGTATTACGGGCGTACAGGTACGGTTGATTACGAAAAAGCGTTCCGTTATTTTTCTGAGGCTGCTGATCTTGGAAACAGTGAGGCAAAACGGAAACTGGCAGATATGTATAAAAATGGATACTACGTTGAGCAGGATTATTTGAAATACCGCCAGATGATCGAAGAACTGTATGAAGAACATAAGAACGACGAGCACGGATTCATTGAGCTTCCGGATATCTGTACAAGACTTGCGAAAATACGGAAGGAAGAAGGGAATGTGAAGGAAGCAGTCCATCTGTATCAGACAGCAAAGGAGCTTCTTCCAATACGTATGCATTATACGGAGTTTTTTGGCGATATTAATGTCATGGAGTGGCTGGTGAATGATTTGTATGAACTGATTGAACCGGACTATTCCGATCTGGATATCTTTGATCTGTTCTATGTACTAAAGAAGCCTGCAGCCGCAAGCTTCTACTGGAATCAGAACCGGTATGTCATGCGTTCAGTGGTTGAAAACGGAGAATACGAAGTAACGTTCAATGATCACTGGTACCGGGCAATGAACGACCTGTTTCAAAACGCACATCTGAACGGGAAACCACTGTATGTACGATGCGACGAAATCTACAACGTGAGGATTAATCATGGCAGAAATCATAAAAGTTAAAAACGCTTCTTACATTCTGTATGAAGAACTGCTTCTGAAACGCGAGAATCTTAGAAAAGAAGGGAAACAGTTTTATGTCAGTTATCTTCAGATGTTTGGAGAACTGATGACGGAATCATTTCAGAAGAAAATCGAATGTATTCGAAAGAAGAAGATGATCGCATTCTGCCAGAGGTGTCTGAATCAGGGCAAAGATATTAATTCGATAGAGCTTAATCGGTTTATACAGGCAGAAATGAAATCTTATGAGGAAGACCTGAAGCAGATGGCGGAAAGTGTGAAAGCTGCCGCAAAGGCAAAAACACTTTCTTCCGATGCGATTTGGCGCATTAAAGAAATCTACTATGGGCTTGCGCGGAAGATTCATCCGGATATGCATCCGGAACTGGAAGACGACAGCACTTTGCAGGATTACTGGAATCAGATCGTGATTGCGTATCAGCATAATCAGCTTGATGAACTGGAAGAACTGGAAGTAATGGTAAATGCATATTTGGAGAAGTGCCATGCCAATACGGAAGAACTTGTGATCATAGATGTAGAAAACAAGATCAAACGGATTGAGCAGGAAGTAGAACAAATTCTTTCCAAGAAGCCATATACTTACCGCTTCATTCTTGAAGATAAGAAGAAACAGGAAGAACAGCAGAGAGCTTTGCAGAAAGAAATCGAAGAGTATACACAGTATTCACTTGAACTGGACGACGTTCTGAAAAGCTTTCCGATTAAGGAGATGTTTGCATAATGAATCAACTTGAGATAAAGAAGGATGATCTGCTTACGGTTGTTGAAGATAAAAGTCTGGGAGAACTGATTAAGCCGCTGGTAAATGAAATCCATCTGTTTGATACGGTAATTGCTGGAACATCCTATATCGAGGATGAAACACTATATGATCGTCTGGAAAAGGATGAAAAGTTGATCCTGCAGAGAGAAGACAACAAGTTTGATTCCAAGGCGATTCTTATCCTGAATCAGGATAAGAAGAAGCTTGGGTATGTGCCGGAACGGGACAACATGGTGTTTTCAAGACTGATGGATGCAAGGAAGCTTTTGATTGCAAAGGTTATTTCAGTAAGAAATAAAGATGGATTTTATCGAGTACACATAGGTATTTATCTGGTGGATTATTAATAGCGGGGAAAGTATTAATGGAGAATATAGCGTGGGATGAAGTAGATAAGAAAGCACTTCATGAATGCGCGGTTCATTTTGTAAAGATATTGTTCTGTTCACAGGGATTTGAGGTGTTCCAGACTGAGAAAACCATGGCATACTTTGTCGCCAAGGCACCGGATCACAGCGCTCTAAGAATATATACTGCTTTAAGCAGGAATAATGAGCCGCCGCAATTAAAAGATAAATGTGAAGCGGATGATTCTTATGACTCAGCTGGGTCGTATATCTGTATTGTTAGATATACAGATACTGCGCCTGAGTATTATCTCGTTTCAGTGGGACAGTGGAAAAAGGATAGTGAGTTTTGGAAGAACCTTATATTTAGCGAGGTCACAAAAGAATTGCTGGAGCAATATCATTGGACTAGGATACTTCCGATCTATCTGGATTAGTAATGCTATACCAGCAAAACCCGCGCTGAAATGGGATTGAAAAAATGAAGGAGAGCTGCAATGACTGCACAATCACCCGACAAGTATTTCTACAACGATGAATGGTATTTCGAAGATGCTCATCAGGGATCAGGTCTGTTCGATCCAAGAGCGTATGGATTTGATCCTAGCAGCAGAGGTACTGCGTGTTACAGAGGATTTATCTGTGAGTATGAAATCACAGATAGCCAGCTTTTTCTGAAAAACCTGTTAATCACTACCGACAGCGACAGCTATCCGGATCTGAATGGTGTTTCGGTGAGTATTAAAGGATATGAAGAAGTAGGAATAATTTTCAAAAGAAGGAAGCCAATCTACGACACCAGTATTCGTGACTTCAATATGAAAAAGTACAAGGATGTAAAGCTACCGCTTTCTTATACAGGCAAGTTAATTATTGGGAAGAACTTCTTGAGGGAGTATTACGTTCATGCTCCAATACAACGGCCGTTTACGTATGAGACACTACTGGAACTGACATTTGAAAATGGAAAGCTGATTGAGACCGTTGACTTCAGCGAGGACGCAAGGATTATTAGGGAACAAGTTGATCTTAAAGATCCTGAATGGAGAGAACAGCTAAAGAAACTTTCCATTGATTATGAAAAATACTGGTGGGTCAGGTAAAAGAAAGACTTCATAATACCATCGAAAATAGATGTCGAATTGAACTGTCCGAATTGCGAGACGGTGGCTGATTTATAAATCAGGAAAAGGCAATCGAAACGTATCGAACCTTTAAAGACCATATTGGGAGAACAAGGTTTGATAGTTAGAAAAAGACATAGTTATGGAGAAAGATCATGATTAAAGTTCCTAAATACTACCAAAAAGTAAAAACACTACCCACAGACCCGCCCGGGTCTATTGCTAGGATGGCACAATCGAGTCAAGCAACGGCATTTACTATCCAATACTTTATTCCAGATGGGCATGGAATGCCCTATGATGATTCGGCGGTAATAGAAGGTATTCATAGCGCGTTGGGTAATGATCAGGGATTGATTGAAGTAAAGACGGGAAGATCACGTTATAAAAAGAAGTATATTTATAGCATTGTTAAAACTGTTAACGAGCAAAAAGGTGCAACATACACTCTTACCTTGCAAATGCTTAAGACTAGAACAATTTATCTCCAAGGTTTTTTTGAGGAAGGTTCAACTACCGGTTTAAGAGATGTGGTGGTGTATGAAATGTTGCAGAGAAAGGGTGTTGTTGACGATCAGTTTACAGGGTGGATGAAAGACCCGTATGATGCGTCATATACAAAAGGAATACTGATGAACCTTTCTGAAGATAAACAATTCGATGAAATGTTTCCAGAACACCCACTTTCAATGGCAAGAGAAATGGTTCGATATATTTTAGAGAACAATTAATGAGGATTAAGGGGTATGGGAATGCAGACAATTATTATTTCGAAAATAGGAATTACAAGACTAAATACAGATATTATCGTCAATGCAGCAAACTCTGTATTACAGGAAGGCGGGGGCGTATGCGGTGCGATCTTTCAGGCTGCAGGATCTCAGCAACTTCAGGACGCATGTGATCAGATTGGGGGCTGTGAAACTGGCAGTGCTGTTATTACACCGGGTTTTAAGCTCTGTAAATATATAGTCCATGCGGTGGGGCCAATATGGCGCGGGGGAAACAACCATGAGCCGAATCAGTTGTACGACTGTTACCGTGCAAGTCTTAATCTTGCTAGAGATAATGATTGTCATTCCATAGGGTTTCCTTTGATCTCAGCTGGAATATTTGGTTATCCGAAAGACAAAGCATGGCGAAAAGCACTTCAGGCAATCAATGACTGGTTTAATGACAATCCGAGTTATGACATTTATGTACAGTTTGCAATTCTGGATGAAGAAATCATCCAGATTGGGAAGGAAATGGCAGATAGTCTGAAAATTGCTGTAAACACAAGGGACACACCAGCTGTCGAAAAGAAGAAAATAGCAAATCTTTCAGCAATACATGGATTTGCGGTTAAGTATCGGAATATGTATCTTGATCCGAAAACAAAAGAGCACGATCTAGAGGTGCATTTTGCAGACGAATGCTTTGATCTTGGATTTGATATGGATTGCGCTAAGGAGTTTTCTGACAAATATTCAAATAGTGCATTTTCCTCTATAGAAGGTTTGCTACAAATAATTGACAATATTGATGATGTACAAGTATTGGCATCTGGTATCTTCTCCAAATGGAGATATGTCACACATTGGGTAACGGGGGATCTCTTGCAATTAGACAATAGAAACTGGATGATTGCAGCATTTTTTAAACTTTCGGAGCTTACAAAATAGAGGGTAATTAGTAATGGAAAACGGCTTTAAACCAGCGATCGTACGTTATATAGGACCCAGTGATGAACAATTTACAAATGGGCAAACATACGAAGCATTCTTTGTGGAGTATTGGGAGGGAGAAAGAAATAGCCTTCACGTAAGAGGGAATAACGGGAGGGTTACAGACTTTAATCCTCTTGAAGATTTTGAGATTATTTCCGACGAAGATAATCTTCTGAATTTTTATGAAGCAACCGTTCGGTGTATTACTCATGAATTTGATGATCTACTGAGTGGCGTTACTTACGGAGAAGAATATAAAGCAATTGGCAGAGATAAAGATGGTATGTATTTGGTGTTGGATGATTCTAATTGCTGCTACTTTTATCCTGCTTCGGATTTTGAAATTGTTGCTGATGAACATAACATTTTGTCACGAAGAAGTGTTTATTATAGTTACAACGGCGGAGACGAAGTGAAAAAGTATATTTATTAAAGCTTATAACATTATATTTCGTGTTTGAACGAGATCGGTGCCAATGCCGTTGTGCAAGAATATAGGGGGAAGAAATCCATTAATGATTTTGCAGTGTAACGAATACTGGAAAAGATTAGATGCAGAGAGCAAACCAGCTCTGTGCCCGTTTTGTGGTGGGGAAGGCGGCTTTGCACAAATAAAAATTACGGATAAATCTGGAAAAGAGCTGACATATAAGGAGCACATTGAGAGTCTTCGCAAGTACTATTTAGTTCATCTCCCAAAAGGAATAAGCCGAAAAGAAATAATGGCCATGTCTTTTAATGAACTAGAAGATATGGCAGATATTTGGAGCGAGTTCTGAGTGAATTTTGTGAGTCGAGAGGAAAACATGATTAAGCATTATGTAGATGTCGATGTTCGCTGGACTAAGGAAGGGAATATCATTCCGACTGCAATCATATGGGAGTCTACTGATAGGAAGGAACGTTTTGAGATAATGAAGGTTCTTTCTGGACCTCGACACATGGCAAGCAGAGCAGGGGGAGTTGGCAAACGTTATGAGATCCAGATTGGAAAGAGCAAACGATATTTGTTTCTAGAAAAAGACAAGTGGTTTGTAGAAAGCGATAAATGACCGTTGGAATATGATTGGCGAAATTCGTTTTAATAAGATGGACCCGTTTATTGTAATGGGATCGGAGATTCCTCTTACTGGAATTCGATCTCTTTTTCGTTTTCTGCAAGGCGCTTCCTCAGAATGTTGAAAGCACCTACTGCATCCTCATTGAATACCTCCATTGTAAAAATGGTGCCAGAGGAGCAAACCGTGATTCCGCTGACCATTGTGTTATACTCGAGCTATAAATTGTGCCTAGACCAGAAATAATCATTCAAGGAGGTTTTTTATGATTGGCAGCCAGGTAATTCCCATTAACAAATCCATTACTCTTCAAGAGCTGGAGCAAATCATGCAGGAACACTGGGATAAGGAACAATACGGTAATTTCAAAATCGGTAAGCCAACCCCTGCTTCGATGGAAGAATATATCCTGCTTCCAGCGACCCCTCGTTTTCTGATCATCGTCTATACGCGAAAGGCGGGTGGGCTGTTCAACAAGGAAAACAAAGTCGTTCTGTCAACTGCGGACACCCCTCAGGGAGCGGGAATTGCGATCGCTGAATTCTTTCCTACCAAAGGCCCGCTGATCAGCGTACTTCAGACTGCCAGCGTACTGAATGCGGAAAAAGAACGTAAAGGTCCTGCCGAGGAAGTGCTTCAGGCATGTACCGCTCATATGAAGGAGATTCTCAAAACGAGCGGATTGCTAAAATAAGCAAACCTCAGTCATCCAACTGATCTGTTTAATGTCGATGATTCCGTATGATTATCGACATTTATTTGCGATGCCTAGGGGAAACACTGTATCAAAAGAGGAGAGGAGATGGATAGAAGGCGAACTCAAAGCTTTGAATTAAACTACACTAATAATAGCAAGCACTAAAAAAGGGATAAAAACAACAGATAACGGAGTAACGAAATTAACATGTTTGAAGATTATAATGAGCCGAAAATCAAGAAAGAAATCCATGCATATTGGATTCACGATACAGCAAGGGATGAAGCATCCATAAAAGGATATTTCATTTTGCCTACCTGCATATGCAGCAACTGCAAAACACAGCAGGCAAGCGAGAGAGAAATATGCCCGAAGTGTGGGGCAATAATGGATAAACCTGCAACGGTAAAGACAATAAAAACTAATAAGAAGAAATGACAGAAGATGTTGTTACGGAGGAACGAATACCGGCTTTTCTTATTCTCGAATCAGTGCCGGTGTCTGGAATAATGATCGCTGAACTGCAAGTGTGCAGTCATGGAACAGGAGACAACATTCAATATTCTGAACAACCGGCTTTCCCTCCAGAATGAACACAACCCAATCAGTTGCAGGCAGGAATTGCTTGTTTCTGAAGCTACAACTGCACAGGCTTTGGTATTACAAAGAATAAGAGGTATCAATCCATGAAAAAAATAGAACGCATAATAGAAGAAAACGATCTGGATAAGGTATCCGGAGGTGTTAGGTTTAGGCCTTCGAATCAGTATCGTATTCCTTTTTTCTGTCAAAACTGCGGTACACCGATCGGCGAGTACGAAGACATTAAGGACGGTTTCGTCTGTCTTAACTGTGGTTTCACTCAGAAGATTAATTCTTGTGAGGACGGGAGCTTACGCATTATCTGAAACATATGCTGTCAAAACAGGGTAATAGACCATTTGCGTCTTATATTCGATGCAATTGAAAGCGCAAATGAAGTATTTGATCAGTATCTCGATACGAAAGAAATGGAAGTAATTATGCTTCCAAATACGGACACGGGTGTAGCGGAGTATGAAGATGGCGATGAAGAACTGATGAACCAAATTGGGGAAGACACCGAAAAAAGCTTCCATTACAGCATCACTTTTTTTGTTTTTGCCAATTATGGAAATATCTTTGTTTGCAATCGGAATATTGTGATGCACATGTACGATAGATAGTAACAGCAGTTATGTGTTTTTCAGTACAGGAGGAACAGAATATGGGATTTATGGATGAGCTTTCAAAAGCAGTTGATGCCATTCGCAAGGAAACTGAAGGGAAATCCATGGAAGAACTTCAGTCCAAAGCAGCCAATCTGTTGTTTGGAGGGGCAGATGTTTCAAATATGTTTGGCATGGCAAACACCGGTGGACGTATTGCGGGAGTATACACAGAGGCAGATTTTAGCCGTGACTGTATCAGTCAGGCAGTAAATCCGGGCATGGTTAAAATGCAGTTCAATGCAGAAGTAAACCGCCGTGCCACTGTCAAAAAACCGGGACAGTACTGTGAAGCATCCTGTCTGGTCAATGATGAAAACTGTGCACACTGCCTGCAGTGCCAGCAGAAATATGCGGAAGCGATCCGGAATCTTGAAAAGATGGAAGAATATCTGGATCTCTCACCGGATGAAGTTAAGGCGAAAGCGCCAGTACGAAGAATTGAAAAATGTGCAGCTTGTGAAGCTCCCTATCATCAGGGCTCTTCCGTATGTCCTTTCTGCGGAACACCCTATCCGGAAACAACAGAAGATTTTGAGATTCCTCTGTCAAAGATTGAACGGAAGGAGAAATATTACCGGATGGCGGAGGAGGCTTTGAAGTATAGAGCGGAGACCATGGCGGAAGTATATAAAAACTTCGACAGAGAAGAGGGTAACGACTGGTTCCATCTGCTGATCCGTATGCCGGAAAATCGTCAGAAAAACCTGATGTATCTGGATTTGACGGGTGAGCAGATCAAAGCAGGCGCCGATCTGTATCAGGTTCCGATTTCAGAATATCTGCATAATATCGGTAAAGGCCTAATGAAGACTCCCGGACAGCTCGCGGATGAACAGGCTCAGATGCGGGAGCGGGAAGCCAGCCGTCAGCGTCTGGAAGCGATGAACGCGCAGATGCAGAGGAGTTCTCAGAACTTTGCACAGCAGATGCAGAGACAGAGTCAGATCCATCAGACGACACAGTACAACGGCGGCGCAAACCGTTCCTGCGGCAACTGTATGTACTACTATGATGGCGACAAGTGTGCCAACGGGCAGTACTCTGGCGGTGCTTCCGGATACTGTGCACTCTGGAAACTGAAGTAATTACAACGATTACCGAGAAAGCCCCTGACTTTAGTCATGGGGCTTTCTCGGCGGAGACTTGTAATGATAATGTTTTGAAGATTTGCTAAACTGAAATTGCCTCTAAAATTCTGAGCTTTTCAGATGCCCTCGACACTCATTTGTGTAGAGGATTTTTTATTTCTTTACGACCGTCAATGACTATGACTTCCGGGAAAACAGGAATGAAGCTGCCGCGGCGGCAACGATAAAGTGGGCAGAACAGTTTGCGTCGATGCATTGTGAATATGAAGGGAAGGATGTTACTCCGTCAGTCACTGTAATCGGTATTGTGGCCGGCGCAAGGAAAGGCATTGTTCTGCGTTATCCTGCAGAAGAGTTTAATCGCTATGAAGAAGACTATAATGCGCTGTTAAAGGAAACCGTAACAAACAGTGAAGTGCTTCAGAATGCGGAATGGACAACCGTTCCGGTGATCCTGAACAATGTGATCGGCTTTATATCGGACGGTCTGCATTATAACGATGAAACACTGAAGAAACTGGCAGATTATATCAGCCGTTAAATGGAAACGCTCGCTGGAGAAGTTTTCAGAACCTCCGCCAACCTGCGCAAGCTGATCATCCAATACTAAGTTTTTCATGCGTTATTCCTCAGTGACTGTTTCCTGATGCACCCGTTCCAGGAAAGAATCCGTTTCTCCATGCCTTCAATATCCAGTACGCCATACGCAAATCCCTTGCGGATCAGCTCATCCGGCACATACTCGTCATATTTTTCAAAGACCGGCACTTCATTGGGGTAAACGAGTTCCAGTGGGTCAAATTCCTTCTGTGCTTCTTCCCGTACAATTTCATAGAATTCCGCTTCTTCGGCGTTCATCGTAAATTCCATGTAGTAGGGACGGAAGGGGTTTAGCCCCTTGAGGCCAAGGCGCTTGCCGCAGCGCAGCTTCAGGAAGCGCTCCAGCGCCAGGAAGGCATAGCTGCCAAGCCATGGAAACAAGGCCCACATCTTTCCGCCAAGATGGATCAACGGCTTCTCTGCCATATTGGACTTGCGGAATACATCCCGGCCATCTTGCAGGCGGAATACCGCATGCGGCATCAGATACGGATACTGTTTTTCTTCGTTCAGTACGCCATACATCCGTTCCAGAATGCGGGTGTGAATATCACCCGCCACATCCCCGAAGTAGGCGGGGATTTTTCCTTTGACCAGCGTGCAGTATACGGTCCGGTGCTTGTGATCCACTTCATCCACCAGCCATACCCGTCCGGCAATCGCAATCTTGTCTCCGACTGGCGGTGGTTTGACGATTGTTCCGAGCTGTTCGAAAGCAGTCCGCACGGTATATTCCACATTCTCCTGGAAGACCGCATAGAACTTGTAGTTATTCACAATACGCTCACCGGTGACTCCGGTGATCAGGCCGCCGTTTTCCGTGCGGTTGATATGATCGTTCTCAATCAGGTGCCGCAGAAGAATGCGGTAGTCCTCCTGGGAAATGGTTTTGAAGCAGTTGAGTGTGAGAACTCTTGAGGCAAGTTCGGCAGGGGTCATCTCTCCCTGAGAGGCGAGCGTGCTCATCGTCTGATGATACAGCAGGCTGTATGGATACCGCCCGGTACGGGGTGGTTCGACAAAGCGCTCTTCGATATACAGCTGTACCAGCGCGATACCCTGTACGAGATACCATGGCACAAAGCGGCCGATCATATCTCTGGCTTCGGGATGGTCTTCGCGCATGACAAACCACATTTCGGAAGGGTCGCCTCTGCGGCCGGTGCGTCCCATCCGCTGCAGGAAGCCGGATACCGTAAAAGGCGCATCGATCTGGAACGCCCGTTCCAGGCGTCCGATATCAATACCCAGTTCCAGGGTTGCGGTGGCGCAGACCGACATGGTGGAGTCATCATCCTTCATGTCCATCTCCGCGCTCTCCCGATAGGAGGCGGAAAGATTGCCATGGTGAATCAGAAAGCGGTCCGGTTCATGCATCACTTCACAATACTGTCGTAAACTCTGACAGACGCTTTCGCATTCTTCTCTCGAATTGGTAAAGACAAGGCATTTCTTTCCACGGGTATGTTCAAAGATATAGCCGATACCCGGATCTGCAGAGGCAGGTGCGGTATCGGTTGCCGCTTCCATCACTGGGGTTTCTTCGATGGTGGAAACATCTTTATCTTCATCCGCCTGCGGATCGGTTGTATAGAAGTGTTCCATACTGAGGCGCCAGACTTCACTTCCACCTTCAAACTTTGGGATGATGGTGCCGCGTCCGCTTCCAGCCGCGAGAAACTTCCCGGCTTCTTCCGGGTTTCCAATCGTTGCGGAAAGACCGACGCGTCTGGGGTTACAGCCGGCAGTCCGGCATAACCGCTCAATCAGGCAGAAGGTCTGAAGGCCGCGGTCGGCACGAAGAAGCGAGTGAATCTCATCAATGACGATAAAGCGCAGATCATGAAACATGGAGGGAATCTCCATGTGCTTGTTGATCAGCAGGGATTCCAGGGACTCCGGTGTAATCTGCAGGATGCCCCTTGGTTTCCGCAGCAGCTTCCGCTTGGCAGACTGACTGGCATCCCCATGCCAGCGGTTTACCGCAATGCCTTCCTCTTCACAGAGCTCCGTCAGGCGCCCGAACTGATCATTGATCAGTGCCTTAAGGGGTGCGATATACAATACGGCAATACTTTCAGCAGGTTCTTCTTCCAGCAGGGTCAGAATCGGAAAGAACGCAGCTTCGGTTTTACCGGAAGCGGTGGAGGCGGTCAGAAGCACATTCTGATCGGTACCGAAGATCGCTTCTCCAGCCGCATTCTGAACACCGCGCAGACATTTCCAGCCAGAGCGGTAAATGTAATCCTGAATAAACGGCGCATAGCGTTCAAAGACATTCATATTGTAAACTCCGCAAATTCCGGTGTGGTTTCATCACTGACCGCTTCCGACTGGGCATAGGAAAACGCTTCGGATTCCAGAAGCTGGTCAATCTTCATACCGGGATTCTGGTATAAGAGATCGAGCAGTTCAATAAAGTCACGGATCACTTCACGCGGCGTGATATTCGTATCGGCGCCAATGCGGCTGTATTCCGTTTTGATAAAACCGGCAAGGTCCTCGGCGCTGATCGTCAGCGGGTAGCCATACAGCTCCGCGTGCATACGCGCCAGCTTTTCACATAAGACAAGCATTTCTTCTGCGGTCAGAGGCTCAAGCCGGATGACCGGCGCCAGCAGATCCCGGGCACCTGGTTTTGAGAAGCGCCCTTCCGCAAGCCTTGAACGCAGTGCTTCATAGCTGTAGATACCGCGGCGTTTGTCTTCAAGCGCCTGCGGTGTAGCACCCATAATAATGCCAAGATAGCCTGCCTTGCCCTGCAGGGTATCGTTATACATGGTCAGGATCTTTTCATAGTTGTACTGACGGGTAATGGAATTCGGAATCTTATACAGATTGACGAGTTCATCGACCATGATCATCATGCCCGCATAACCTGCAAGACGGAAGAATACCGCAAACAGCTTCAGGTAGTCATACCAGTCATCATCCGAAATGATGATATTGACGCCAAGGGCTTCCCTGGCTTCGCTTTTCAGCGGGTATTCCCCACGAAACCATTTGACAACCTTTGCCTTGGTTTCATCATCCCCGCTGATATAAGCCTGGTAGTAAGCAGTCAGCAGCTTTGCGAACTCAAAGCCATGGACCAGCTCACGGATGGAGGAAATCACTTCCATGATCTTCCGCTCTGTTGCCTGGGCAAGGGCAGGGTCGCCTGGATGGAGACCGGTTTCGAGGGCTGCTTCACTCTGGGCTGCGCTAATCCAGCGGTCCAGGATAAGGGTCAGGGCCCCGCCTTCTGGTTTGGTTTTGGTGGAAAGATTTGAAATCAGTTCCCGGTAGGTGGCCAGCCCCTGGCCACGGGTTCCCTGAAGCCGGCGCTCCGGGGAAAGGTCCGCATCGGCCACGATAAAACCACGGTCCATGACATAATTACGGATCGCCTGCAGTAAAAAGCTTTTGCCGGAACCGTATTTTCCAACCACAAACCGGAAGGAAGCACCGCCTTCGGAAATGATATCGACGTCCTTCAGCAACGCTTCAACCTCACGCTTGCGGCCAACCATGATATAGGGAAGCCCAATGCGCGGCACAACCCCTCCCTTGAGGGAGTTGAGCACCGTCTGGGCAATACGCTTCGGTACTTTTCTTGGTTCACTCATCACTTGGTACCTCCAATCAGCTGTTCAATCTCTTCACGGTAATCATCCACTACCGCAAGCCGGTCATCTTCACACAGAAGAATCGTATCACCGATTTCCTCATAGAACTGTTCATTCACGGTATCTGCGATCAGTGCCGGCATCAGGTGCTGTTCTCTGATCAGATCCTGAACCGGTTCATCCTTCAGCAGCTTCCGCAGGATTTCCACATACACCGGATCGAGGGAACAAGCAGTATTCCGTTCTGGATCCTTTACTGCTTCGGGTTCTGCTGCAGGCAGCTCTTCCACCGGAAGCTCTGAGAGGGTTTCGGTTTCCGTAAGCAGGCTGTTCTGTGTGGTCAAGGCATCGCTTCGAATCTGATCAAGACCGGACAGATCGATCGTAATCTTCGGGCGTGAGGCTTCCAGCACTGCTTTCTGATCAGCCTGAATGGCCGCATTGATCATTGGCAGTGCCCAGGCCTCTGTTTCTTTTTCCTGTAAATACCGGCCGGTTTTCAAATACCGGCGGAACCGGCAGTCCGCCTCGCGCAGGAAGGCATGAAGAAGCTTTTCCTGAGTAAACCGCTGGTTGTAGTATTCCTGCGTCCAGATTCCATTGCGGCAGTGCAGGGAATGTACAGAATTTACTGTATAGTCCCGGTCTTGCGGGGCGTGTTCTTCATAATATACCGCATTGATCAGCGGATACCAGCGCCCGGTGCTCTGACTTCCAAAACAGCGTGTAAACAGGTTCATTCCGTTATCAAAGACTGTCGCTGTGCCGTTGCGCCACGCATTGGCAAACAGAGACGCGCCGCGTTCCTGATTCAAAACCGGTGTTTTCTGCAGCGTTTTTCCGGAAACATATTTCAATGCCGCAAGTACGTCTTCATCCGAATAGTCCTGTGGGTTCATCAGCTTCTCCAGCATGGCGTCCCGTTTCAGGAAGGAATGTCTGGTATACGTTCCAATGACGTCCGGGCTCAAGCCCAGCAGGATGCCAAGTTCTGTGATCCAGTCTTCTGTGTTCTTTAAGTCGTGACTGCTGAAGAGGCCGGCTTCAGTTGACTGTGTCACAAAGGTCCGGATCTTTGCCAGCCGGTCTTCGTCAGAATCGGTACCGATGCCATTCAGCAGTTCGTAGATGTAAATATAAGCTGCGGATAAAGGAATCGGTTCATAGATTCCTTTGCGCAGTTTTGTCCGCCAGGAAAAATACCCCCGCAGCTGGGATAGATTCAGATCCCGGTAGGTGGGGAAATAATGAACGAAGTCTCCCTGCCAGGGATAATCATCTTCATAGTCCTTCATGAAGAGAGCCTGTTTATAGAAGGTTTTATTCCGGATGGATCTCAGATCTCCGATGGTGGTGTTCATCTTTCGCATCTGCAGGATCTGATCCGGCACATGGACTTTCTCGGGGCGGTAGGAACTGCCGGAAAAGGGAAGGGCGGTATCACGGTGCATTGATTCCGATGCCCTGTTATCTGGATCCAGGACAACGGTATAACCGCGCGGTTTTCCATACAGGACAGCCCGGTCAAGGAGTCTGCGTACAATGAGGGCGTCGGTATCCTGGGTAAAGGCAATCCCAGCCCAGTGGTATCCCTTCATGCGTACCGGAAGGGTAAGCCAGGGCATACGGAATTCCCGCAGGCAGCTCTGTTCGCATTTGAGATCGATCCGTTCGATCAGTTCTCCGGTCTCACTGTCCCATTGGCGCATGCATAAGGCAATCCATTTGCCGGTATCCGGATGCGAAAGCACGGAAAAACCGGGCCAGTCAGCCCATTTATGTTCTTCTTCGATGTGATACGTATTCCTAGCGTATTCCAGCAGGTCACCGAGTTCCATTGGCATGTGTATGAGGTGGTCCGGATCGGACCAGTATCTCTACTTTATCATGCCTGTCCATGTTCAATGCTGAATTAATGACTCGGTTATAACCGACTCCGTCATAACCGAATGAAATCAGACGTTACAGTTTACACGGGTAAATAATAAAGCGATGGGATCACTCACAGTATGGCATAGATGTGCCGGAGTAATCGCATCACTTTCTTTATGGGTCATGAAAACACTTCAACTAGTTTCTCAAACTTGTTATCTGTAGAATCACGTGCTGTTTCCATATAGGTCATGAACTTCAGATAGTCTTCCGCACTCTGGATACTCCTGAATGTACCTATCACCCGTTGTTTTCCTTTGATGCGGCGGGCACGCCGCTCACACTCATTATTGTCATAGGGAATCTCCGGATGATCCAGGAAATACAAGAGATTCTCACCGTATTCTTTCAGCCGCTTTGCGGTATTATATCCGTCTTTGTAATACTCAAGCTGTTTCTTCGGGACATGTTCGTATTCTTCCATTGCCAGGTCCAGTATCTCGTAATATCTGGCTTTTGCCTTTTGAATCGATTCTTCTGTATTCAGATTGCCTTCCTTGAAGTTATGGATGATCCATCTCAAATGTCCGGACATGAGTTTGTTCCATTTCAGATCAGTTTCATTTTCTTCGCTGCCTTTGACATATCTCTGCTCATGTACGATGCACTTCTGATGGGCACTGCCATATTTGAAGTAGGTGATGTCATGATCATGGATCAGTACGAACAAATAGTTTTCTACTGGTGTTCCTTCCAATCCTTTACCTCCTTTGTTTTTCCGGAACAAATACAGAACATCTCTTCCATTGGAAGAAACATTAGCGAAGTACTGGCTGCCATTTACCCGTATCGTTGTGAAGTCATTATGCATATACGGTGAATTCATAAGATTACGGAAGATCTCTTCTTCGTTCTTTTCTGTCTTGTCTGCGAATCGCTTACTCAGATTCTGGATTGTTGACGGTGCGATCTCAATATCGCCATGGGTAAGGTCTTTGAGAAATGCGGATACTTTCCGGAGTGGTACATTCAGATAATTGTTTGCCATACAACAGAATGCCCTTAAGCCGGCACCGTAGTTCATCTCATTCTCATAACCTTCCGGAAACGGAGTCCATATTAGTCTGCCGGTTTGCTTATTGCGGAATACCGGAGATTTCAGTTCTGTAACAGTAACTTCCATTCTTACATCCGTCTGTTTTCTGGATTTGAATTCAACGAATTCATAATCATCCGGATGAGATATCACTTCTTCCGGAAACGGAAGAGCCATTGTTTTCGTCGCATCTCTTTGTTTACGCGGATGCCCTTTATGTCCAGGCTGCCCACCGACAGATGCGCCGGTCTTTTCGCGGTTATTGACAATCTTCTTATGGTTCGGGCATTGAGATGAAGGTTTCGAGGAGTTTGTATAGTCCTTATGGATCTGTGATTCCAGCTTAACGATGTAAGCCTGTTTGTCTTCAAGTTCATTGAAGAGCGAAAGCACTAGATGATCGATACGCTCCTGAAACTCTGGTGAGTTGATCACTGTTTCATAATCTGATTCATTCCGCAGAGCATAGTATTTACTCACCAACAGATCATAATCACTCTGTATCCGTAACACCTCTTCTTTCAAAATACGGTTCTCGTGTTTTACTTCCAGAAGTTCAGCGGAAATACAAGTATTATCAGCCTTCAAGTTCTCTAACCTTCTCTGATCCGCTTCATGTGCAGCTATGAGAGCAGCTGTCTCGCTGCCATCTTCAAAACGCCTTACGGCAGCGCGTAATGATCTGAGTTCATGGAATCTGTGGCAGGTCATACAATCTGACATACATTAATAATATATGTACATACATATGTACATATTCCTTGACTTCAGTATGATGCGTTTTAGAATGGTATTCAACAGCGAAATGGTGAAAATCAGATAAAATGTACTCAGAAGGATGCGTATATGTCTGTAGGGCAGAACATTAAAATCAAGCGAAAAGAAAAGAACATCACAACCACTCAATTAGCGAAGATGATAGGTGTGGACCAGAGTACGATCGTCAGATATGAGAATGGCGGTGTTCGTCGTGTCTCAGATGAACAGCTTCAGAAAATATGTGATGCGCTAGATTGTTCTGTCATAGAACTAACAGGTGCAGAATCAGAAATAAGTTCCCTAAAGAAAAAGAAGATATCTTCCAAAATGTTCTCTCAGGAAGAGCAGGATCTGATATTCAAGTATCGCCAGCTTCCTGCGTCCGCTCAGAAGATCATAAAAGAGATCTGCGAACTACAGATCTCCATAAATCAGTGATTCTCGTTTTTACCCCGTGTGAACTGTAACAATCAGACGGAGATTTTTTAGAACTAGGCATAATTTTTGTAACTCTTCCTTGATAAAACTAAATCAACAAGGAGGAACAACGGATGGCAAAAGTTGTTAATGTTGATGCGCAGACCATAACTGTTGAAATGAATTCTGGAAAGCAGAGGTCATTTCCGGTCGAAGATGTAGCTTATGAGAACCCGAAAGTCGGTGATATCGTAAACCTTTACAAAGATGAAGATGGATCTGTCTTTATTGATCTGCCAGAAGAAGAGGCAATTCAAAAGACAGCCAAGGCACCTGGTAAAGGAAAGAAAGACAAGAAGGAAGGAAAGTCTGGTCTTGGGATTGCTGGATTTGTAATTGGAATCATTGCGATTATCTTTTCATTCATTCCGTTTGTGAACAATATTGCTTTCTTTATTGGTATTATTGCTGCAGTTTTTGGGATTATCGGGGCTATTACTCATAAGAGCAAAGGTCTTTCGATTGCTGGAGCAGTACTCGGAGTTCTTGCAGTAATTATTACGCTCGCGCTGCAGTCGATGTGGTCTAAAGCCCTTGATGATGCCTCCCAGTCTTTCAATGAGGCAATGGAATCTGCGGACTCTCAGATGAACAATATCACTGGCGAAAATACAGATCAAATCCTTGAGAATTCTGTTGATGTAGAAATGGGAGTACTCACCATGTCTAAAAATGAATATGGTTTAGTTCAAAGCTCACTTCCTGTCACTGTGACAAACAAAGAAGCAGAAACAAAATCCTTTTCGTTCCACTTTGAAGCGGTGGATGGATCTGGCGCAAGGATCTTGGATGATTATATTTACGCAAATGATCTTGCCGCTGGTCAGACACAGAGTTTTGAAATCTTTCAATACGTGCCGGATGACAAATACGATGCAATGCAGGGAGCATCATTCAATATTGTCGAAGCATCGATGTATTAAAATTGGAATTCTTTTTGGGAATTCGTTGCCCTGAGATTTAAGAAGGGGAAGTGGTTGATAGTGAAAGCAATATGTTAGACTGAAATTACCTTCTATCTACCTTTGAGCTTTAAGAAGAAGAGCCCATCACTCATATGTGGTGGGCTTTTCAAAAGGAAATGTCAATTTAGGCGGATTTATGTGATAGGCATATTTTTTGCTGTGGCTTTGCTGATAATAATAAGTAGACAGAGAGAAAGGTTGCCACTTATGACGTTCAAAAAAATGAAACTTGTTTCCAATGACATTTGTTATGGCCCTATGCCTGAACCGGATACTGAAGTAGAACAGCATCTTACGATTAATGCGAAAGGGCAGGTCTGGCTTAGCAGATTCAGATTTGGAGAGGGAAATGGAAAATGGCCACTAATTAATAAAGAGTATTTTCGAATTCCTGAAAGCGACGCTGAAGAAATCTTAAGACTGTCAGAAGCAATAATAAATAATCCTGATGGTTTGCTTGCGATGGATGTAGGGACCTGGATTCTTATCGCAACAGACGAAAATGGAAAGAAGATTGAAAAAACGGGTTCATTGATTTTTCAGGATAATGAAATAACTAACAGTTTTTGCAAAACAATACGTTCCGCAATTGGGAAACAGGATTTGTTCTTGCTGGATGGTGTACAGCAGATAGGAGATCAATAATGGCAGAAATGAAAACAGAGAATGAAATACGAGATGAGTTTTTAGATGGAAACGAATTGATTGAAGAATCAATTGAAAAGTTCCGTAAAGATAGTTCGCCAGAAAACATGATTATTGTTCTTAATGCGATACGGACGCGTATGCATGCAGATGGCCATTTTCTGTTTCCGGTATTCCAGAATGAAGAGGATCCAACTCAATTTGGGTTCCACACAATTGCTGCCAACGATGGAAAAACATGGTGTGCAGTATTTACATCCAAAGAGGAATACGAAAAAGGTGCATCCAGCCAGATTCTTTCGTATTTCATTGATGCAGGATTAAAGATGATACTGGATTCAGAAACGGAAGGAGTCTTGCTTAATCCATGGGGAACACCATTCTTCATGTCAAAGCCTTTGATCCAGAAAATGTTTGAGATGGATGGTGGTGTTGAGTACACTGTTCCAGATGATCCGATTACCGAGGAACTTCTGGAGGGGGGAGAATTCTTGAAGCGAGCAATCAGTATCTGCAACCGGAATCATACAAGTCTGAATCACATAAAGCTCATCAAGATTCTGCGTCACAGCTATATATGGGTTCCCTGTAATGCTGTTATGGGAGAGCAGGATGCAAAGCATTTTGAAGCCCTGATTAAGAAGGCTATGGAAAACGATGATTTCGATTCCCTTGTCGGGGAAGAATATGTCAGTCAGGAAGAAACAAGAATGATTCCCGATATTCTCCAAAGTGGGGATGATTTCTTCTTTCCAGTATTCTCATCTACAGAAGAGATGGGAGAATATGGAGATCATTTTTCGAAGGTTGAAATGCCTTTCCTCAGGGCGATTAATCTTGCGAGAAATAATGAGAAACAGGTTAAAGGCATTGTAATTAACGCATTTTCGGAACCATTCGAAATTCCCACAGAGATATTTGAAATTATCGGAAATATGGATTCCGACAGCAAAGATAACGCTGGAATGAATTGAAGCCACAGAAACCAGCAAAACCATTATTGCTAAACGACGGAAGAAGGTATTAAGGAAGGGAAAACCAATGATAAATAAAATAGAAGCGAATTATCCGGAAGCCTTTGTGCTGGAGGGGGACATAGAGCGAAGCGAAAAGTATTATGGCTGGGAGGATTCCCGGCGTGCAGCGATCCAGACATCCATTCAACAGCAAGAAGGAATGAATGAGTATTATCAGGCGGCTGCAGATGCATTTTCAACCGTATGCAGTAATGAGAATTTTGTATATTCCCCGCTGAATATCTATATTGCGATGGCACTATTAGCAGAAATATCGGCAGGAAATACAAAAGAGCAGATCCTGAATGCGCTGAAGGTGGAAGGTATGGATACACTCCGTAACCGTGTAAAAGCGCTTTGGGATGCAAATTATGTGAACACTCCATTTGTGAAGAGCCTCCTTGCAAACTCTTTGTGGATGCGCGATGACATCAAATATAACGACAAAGTACTAAAGAAAGCTTCGGAAGACTATTGCGCTTCATCCTATATTGGAGAAATGGGGGCCGATGAGATGAATCATGAACTGCAGGACTGGACGAATCGAAATACCGGAGGTCATCTGTCAGAGTATGTCAAAGACATGGAGCTTGATCCAGAAACGGTTCTAGGACTTGTTTCTACAATATTCTTTAAAGCGGCATGGACGGATGCATTTGATAAAAAGAAAACAATGCAGGAAGTATTCCATGGTGCGAATGGAGATACTCAGGTACAGATGATGCATATGAATCTGAACACAGACATATGTACTCGAGAAAACTTCAGGGCAGCACAGTTGTATCTGAATCATAGCGGTTCCGTTTATTTCTTTCTGCCGAAAAATGGAGTCAATGCAGCAGATATAATGCGAGATCCAGAAGCGTTGTCAATTATCAGACATACAGGGGATCAGAGATCCGAATATCTTAATGTAAACATTTCGGTTCCACGGTTCAAAGTAAAAAATAGCATCAGTATCCAAGACGACATGGAACGACTTGGTATTACTGATGCATTTAATCGGAATACTGCAGATTTTGCGCAGATTACAGATGATAGTAGTGAAGTATGGATTGACAGTGCAACGCATTCTGCGATGGTAGAGGTTGATGAAGAAGGTGTGACTGGCGCGGCTTATACAGCATACTTCGTGACCGGTGCAGGTTTTCCAGAAGAAGAAACAGTTTTTATGTTGGATCGGCCATTCTGCTTCTCGGTTGTATCATCAGACAGGTCCATTCTTTTTTCCGGAGTTGTACAGACGATTGAGTAGTAGAAAATTATACTTCTCGTTTACTATACAAAACAGAAGTTCTGATTTAATTTCAATATTGAAAGGAAAGGATTGTTTACTATGACAGCAGTCAAAATGATTCAAAAGATCAGATTTGAACAACAGATAGGAATAACTGATTTTCATAATGGCTGCTACAGAATACAAAGGTAATTCAGAACATTATATCTATACCTCAAATAATGACCGCTTGTTCTGCATCAGCTAATGATACATAAACAAGCGGTTTTCATTTTAAAGGAGCAAATATGAGAGGATTGCCGAAAGTAGATATGGTGCAGACAGGAGAGATGATTACAGAGCTGCGTAGGAAGAATAATATGACAGTAACAGACCTGCAGAAGTTGTTTGGATTCAATACGCCGCAGGCGATCTATAAATGGATGCGAGGGGAGACAATGCCAACCGTAGACAACTTGGTGATTCTTGCGGATGCCTTCCATGTCAGCATTTCAGATATCGTGGTTGTAACGCGGACATAATGCATAACCGGGAGTCGTCCAATGGCAGGACAGTGGTCTTTGAAGCCATGAATGCAGGTTCGAATCCTGCCTCCCGTGGATATGATCCTATAGCTCAACTGGTCAGAGCGCACCCCTTATAAGAGTGAGGCTGATGGTTCAAATCCATCTGGGATCATATTGAATAAGTAAAGTAGTGAAGAGTTGGCGAAGTATAAGGATCAATATCTTACAATGGAATCAAATTAATTCAACATGGGGAGTTTCAGAAAATCCTGAAATCAGCATCTCATTAATAACATGATTAAGATCAATCGTATTATCTACTGTAATGCCAAACCGTTTTCGCCGGCCATCAGGATCATTTCCGATTGTAAAGGGGAAATCGGTATGCTTCATAACTTCGACGTATCCCATATATCTAGTGCAAATACGGTAAGTATGACTCCGTAAAAAGAATATTTCGAACTCTCTATTTCGATGATTACAGGTTGAAAATGCTAAAACATTCCGCTGGCTGTTATGTAATGAATAGATGTCAATTCCTAATTCGGAGCATTTTTCGATGATGTTGGGATTAAGAACTCCAATTGTTGCCTCTCTCATTTGCAGACTCCTATAGTCATGTTTTATCAGTGTTCCTGTTTGTCAAAAATGGTGTCGGAGAAAAGAATGACTTTTCTGTGGTGCTCCTCAGAGTCCTTCACATAATGCTTTGAAGTTGTTTCGACAGATTTATGATGCAGGGTGGAAGCGACAAGCTTTATGTCACCGGATTGCTCATAAAGATGTGTTCCGTATGTTGCACGCAGCTTATGCGGCGTGATTCGATCCGCGTCAGCAATTCCTGCACGGCTGCAGTAATCCTTAACCAAAAGTTCCATGGCACGTACTGTCATGCGAGTATGACGGACAGATAAAAACAGGGCTTCTTCATTGATGGCAGGTTCCAGCATGGGTCTGCCATTTTCAATGTAGTCGCGAAGTGTATCTTCAACTTCCTGCCCGAAATAGGAGTATCCGTCGTTGCCGCCTTTGAGCGTAACGATCAAACGTCCATTAACAAAATCCACATCCTTCAGATCCAGACCAACGAGTTCCGAGACCCGGATACCGGTTCCCAGAAGGGTGGTCATGATTGCGATGTCCCGTTTCTCGGTTTTCTGGCGTCGGATGATTTGATTTTTGGTTAGTCCCTGATCGTTGGTAATGGTATCCAGCAGGCGATCAATATCAATCGGATCCAGTGCGATGATGTTGTGGTCCGATATTTTCGGCATGGAAATAAACATGGCCGGATTCGTTTTGATTGCTCCGATCGTATAGTAAAACTTCATAAATGAACGCAGGGCAGAAAGACGTCTGGCCATAGTGGTATTTTCAGTCAGTAATTGCTTTCCGCTTGAATCAACCCGCGATGAAAATTCAATTGAGGATTTATACTCCTCAAAATCTTCAAATGTCAGTTTTTCCAGAATTTCCGGGGTGGAAGTTTTCAGATCAATGTTTTTAAACCCGGAAGTTCCCTGCAGCCATAGGAAAAAAGATCTGATGTCCCGGGCATATCCCAGCCTGGTTCTGCTGAGTTTGGATCTGCGTGCATCATCAAAATACAGTTTTGCGAAAGAGGGGAGGTCTTTCAATAAAGATTTGATCCGACGCTCATTTTCAGCGTCGAGTTGTTTACTGTATGTGGACATATCTACAGTGTAAACTAAAAATAATACTTCGTAAAATAAAGATTTTACGAAGTATTATCGGCCACTAATTCGCACTTAATCTTTTCGCTTCTCTTTTCAATCAAAGCGTTCCTTGAGTCAGGAAACAATTCCTAGACAACGTAAAGAGGACGAACATCGCCCTCTTTGTTTATGTACGCGATTACTCCGACATTGGTCGATATATCCCTTTGCTTTCTTCTTAAGGACAGTAACTTGGTCATTCTTAGTAATACTTAGTATACTTAAGTATATTTAAGAGAAAAACATATCTTATATAAATAATATTCTTTATCGGCAATAAATGAATAAAAGCCATCCCTAACAGGACAGCTTTTTTGTCGATAAGAAGCCGGTAACGATCCGGATCGTCCGCAGTGAACTGCAAGCAGCTCATACATCACGGCGGGGCCCATGCCACCACTCATCTTATCTAGATCTATTATCCCATAACCTTTTAACAGGTTCAATCATCGCCAGCTCCGGCTAAGCCCGTCTTTAGACTTTAGCACAGGCAATCATACGAGCTACTTCATCTTTAACATATTGAGGGACAGAGATATTAAAGGCTTTAATGGCTTCAATGGCATTTTATATGCCGCAAATCTGGTCAGACTCGACTATATGAACAGCAAAGGCTGATCCGGAACAGTACTTAAGAGAACACAGAAGGAGTGGAAACGCTCCTTTTTACTATTGAAAAACAGTCGGATTTATTCCGACTGCTTATGTTCCAATCCCCTGGACGAAAGTGCCAGTACACATTGTCCGGTAAAGATATTCGTCGCTGTTACGATAAAATCCAGTACCGATGTCAGTGAGAGAATGATTGCGATATTTGACACCGGCAGAGACAGCTGTGTAAACAGAATCGTAAAGCTCGCTGTCATTCCGCCGGGAACCGGAGGTGCCGCGGCAGAAAGAATAATACAGATAGCTGTTGCCGTAATAAACCAGGCCAGCGACACTTCTGTTCCTTCACTTTCCGCAACGCTGATCGCAGCAAACCAGAACAATACAGATACTCCCGGTTTATACAGAATCTGGCCAAACGGCACTCCAAAATCCGCAAGCCGTTTACTGACGCCGAGCTTTTCTGTACAGGTTTTGATATTGTCTGCAAACACTGCAGAAGATGACGCGGTTGTAATCGCAATTACAAAAGAGGAAAGTGTCCTCTTCCATAGATCCATGGGTGAAATCTTCATTCTGATGCATGTGATTGCAGTATGCATCAGCATTAGTACCACACATCCAAGCAGTGCTCCTGCAAAAAACTTCCCACCCGCTGCCAGCATGTTCAAATCGCTGGAGGCGATAATATTCAGAAGACTACCAAAGACAAAGAACGGCACCAGCATACTGATTCCGCTCATAATGCCATTTACGACAAAGCCGAGTTGCTCGGAAAGATCCGCAACAGACTGGGTATCTTTGCCAATCAGCAACAATGTCACTCCGACAATTACTGCCACGAACAGGATCTGCAGTGTATTGCCGCGTGAAAACGGCGTAAACAGATTGGACGGAACAATATCCAGAACCATCCTATACAGTACTGAGAATTCATTCGCTGTTTCCGATGAACCAATCAGCAGATTATAAAACGGAAGACTCATGAATACGACCAGGATCGTCATGACGGAAAGATAAATACCGTACTTCATGCAGATATGTTTGCCGATCTCGCTGAAGGTAGACGCATCACCGATGTTATAAATTCCCCAGACAACGGAAAGAAAGATCATCGGACCTGCCACCGCATTCAGAAAACCCAGAAAGGTATTCAGCAGTGGACTGATGATTTCTTCAAGCATAAGCGTTGCGGTCTGCTGCGGCAGCAACCGAATCAGAAAACCGAGCACAGCCGCAAAAACAATCGCAAACACCAGCTTTTCCCATTCCGGAAGATGATGCTTTTCAAGTGTGAAATCTATAATATTTGCGCCGCGCTTGTACTTCCACTTCGGAACCTGTCCCAAACGGGTAAGCATTCCCTGCATAAAGCGTTCTTCATCAGAAGTAAAACCACTTGGCGAAAACGGATCAAGCTCCCTGCCAGGCACAGTAAGACGTATACGGTTCCTGTGGAAGCCGCTCCCAAAATCAACAATGTATTCACTGTCTGCTCCAAAGCTGTCTTTGTATTTCAGCAGTGTCTCTTCCATGGACAGCATCGTACGGATGCGGTCTTTGGAATCTGTCTTTCGCTTTCGAAGAAACAAATCTGCTTCTTCACAGGATATGTTGATGTTTTCTTCATTCAGCTTTCGTTTCATCAAAGTACCTCCGTCTGTTTCTTTCAGGTATCAGCAGACGTATTACCGGAAAGATCTGTCTGACGATTGTTTATAAATGGTTGTTTCTGCACTGCTTAAGTCTTCTCAAAGGATTAATTCCCGTAAGCAGGCATGTGCAGTACCATTCCGGGATAAATCACAGACGGTTCCCTGATCTGATCACGGTTGAGTTCATAGATTGCCTGCCATTTGTTACCGTCATCGTAGTACATTCTTCCAAGTTTCCAGAGACTGTCTCCGCTCACGACCGTATAGTATTCCGGAGCCGGTTCCACACCGGTATCCAGAACTGCTTTTTCTTCTTTTTCTGCAAGCTGGTCCAGCATTACATACTGGTCGTAATTCTGATCGTAAAAGCCAAGACATGCGTCCATGCCTGCATTCGGCGAAAGTGCTTTCTGGATGATCATTTCCCACGAACCGTATTTTTCATACAGGGATTCAATTGTCGGCCCGTTTTCATTGCCATAGGTTTCAAGATTGCTCTGCTTCATTAACTCAAGGCCTTCCGGATCATCCTTGTAGGCTTCAAAACGGATTTCATTCCGCCGCTTTGAAACAGCTCTCGCAATTTCTTCCGTTGTGCAGTTTTCCTGTTCCATCTGATCGATCATGGTATACAGTTCTTTCAGAGAATCGTGATATTCCTGCCGCTCTTCTCTTGCCTTGGCAACCGCATCCGGATCCGACCAGTCGATTTCATCAGCGAACTTTCCAAGCCGTTTGGATTCCGGATTTGGTGAATATCCATATACCGCATTCGGATTTACAACGATATCCTGTGCCGCAGAAGGATATTCCATCGGATCGTGGATATACTGAAATCCCTCTTTGTCCGGATCGGCATCCTTTGGTTCTTCCGCACAAACGGACACCGTAAACGACAGCGCAATCAGAATCGAGAACAGCAGACCTGACAGTTTCTTAATCATATACACTTCCCCTTTCCTGTTTCTTATAGTTCAAATTTATGTTCAGAAGATACCGTCCTGTTACCGCAGTACCACGATACCGTTCTTTTTCAGTTCCATATTCAGTTCCGGAATGATCCGGTTCTTGCCCACAATATACTCATGCATGGTTCTCGCAGTGATCGGAAAGGAAACGGTATAGCCACTGCCGTCAAAGCTTTCAATGGTAACCATCTTCTCGGCATTCACCAGGTCGCTGTTTTTCTCCAGAACCTCATTTACAATTTCCTGCAGTTTCTCAATATCCGTATTCAGTCCGACCCGGAATTCCAGTGGTCTGGAATACCCGTGTTTTGAAAGATCTTCAATGACTACTCCGTCCATAACGCTGTTTGGAATCGTCACGGTTGTTCCGACTCTGGTCTCAATAATCGTATGGCGGAAGGTGATATCCTTTACCGTTCCTGCAATGCCTTTTTCCTTCAGAAAGATGTCATCTCCAACCCGGAACGGCTGATGAATATTGAGAAAGAAACCAGAAATATAGTTGCTGAAGGTAAGCCTCGCGGCAATACCGGCAACCGTAGCTGCGATACCGCTGGCGCCGACAACCATTGCGTTAAGGTCCCTCAGAGCCTTGACCTGACGGGCGACTGCCATCAGTCCGAGCGCCCAGATTAAAAACTTCAGTGTTTTACTCAGCAGGTCATTCGGAACGAGTCTGCCCGAATGCCGTTCATAATAATGTTTCAGTTCTTTATCACAAAACACGCACAGCAGCTGACACCCGACAATCGTAATAATTGTCACAGTCAGAAAACTAAGAAATCCTTTTTCAAAAAACTGATCCAGTATTTCCATGGCATCTCCAATCTGTTTATTTCGAACGTATACAATCAGTATACATGCAAGCCGGACTTTGCTCGAAGGATTACCGCGAAATCCACATGGTCTCATTTGTTGTCCGGCATTACGATTTCAGTTCAAAGGCGTTTTCAACCAGTTCCAGCGTCTCTTCGATACTTCTGCTGTCATCCCGCAGGATCACTGGAAAACCGGAGTGAAGATAGCGGTCATACCGCTCCTGAGAATTTATCAGCTCCAGTCCCTTCCGATAGTTCTCCATTGCCTTTTCAGGGTCTGGTTCTTCCATGATCAGCCGATACAGAAACTGTTTCTCTCTGTCTGGACGTTCAAAGAAACGGTTCACGGAAACCTTCGGATCCGCCAGCATTACCAGTACATGATGCGGTTCTGCGATCTCCTTCAGTGTATCAATCGAGATATTCGTATCGACAAAGATCGGCTTCCCCTGCTTTACAAGTTCTTCCAGGATCCTGAGTTCCAGTATTTCACACTCCGCCGTAACCCCATCGATCCATTCCAGATATTCTTCCGGAGATCTTCGGATGAACTCGTGCCAGTCCTGCAGTTCGCGGGCATAAGTCATATACGGAAATGCATCCCGGTCGACTTCCGGAAAATAATCCTTATGATAGTTTTCCCTGCACAGGATTCCCTGATACTTTTCCGCAAGCCGCTTTATCATCGTCGATTTTCCGGCATAGGCATTCCCAATGATGTAGTACGTATTCTTGAATATCATTCTCTTCTCCGGAAGCCCGAACGCTTCCTTTTGAACTCATTATATCTGTTCCGATATGAAAAAGCCTGTGAACCCAGGATTCACAGACCCGTCATCCAAACAGTGCTTTGGCAGCTTTCTCCAGTTCCATCCGCTCTTCATAGTCGTCATAGCCGCTTTCTTTGTCATCGATTCCTTTGAGTACATCGATTGAAAACAGTCCGTCATGATTGCAGAAGAACAGGATCTTCCGGACACCCCGGATTTTAAACCGTACCTGTGCCTCCCCTTCCGGATAAAGCTTTACTATCTGCAGCTCATCCATAGAGACGGCAGCCGCAAAGGAAATATAGTGCTTCTTGGTCATCTCATGTTCCATCCGGACAACGTATTCATCTTCCGAACGTTCGATGAATATCTTATGGTCTTCGTCGGTAGGTTCTTCTTCCAGCGGCTCCAGCTGAATTCCATGACAGCTGATTACCGCTTCTCCGATTCCGTGAATCACATTCCCGCAGACCGGACATACATAAAACTTCGAACGCATCATATTTGCGGAAACATTCGCATTGCGTACCGGATTTCCGGAAATCAGCTCCGTGACGGAAACATGAAACGCAGCTGCGATCGGTTCCAGCAGTGTGATATCCGGGTATCCTTTCCCGGTTTCCCATTTGGAAACCGTTTTGTCACTTACCCCGATTGTTTCCGCAAGCTGAAGCTGTGTCATTTTATTTGTTTCGCGCAGACGCTTAATCACTGCACCTGTTACATACTGGTTCATCTGTTTTCCTCCGCAGAGAAATTGTAATACTGCACTTCCGGTTCTGTTCTCTACGCTTCGTAGAAAAAGACATTTCCCAAAATGAGAAATGTCGGATGTCGCAGGATGATGCACGGTCAGCGGACGGTTCTTCAGGAAGTCTCCGGCACTTTATGAAAGGATATCTGATGGAACTGCAGCAGCTTTTCCGCTACGAATTTTCTCTGTTCGTTGTTGCTGATAAGATAGATTTCCATGGCGCCCCAGAACGGAACGGTTGCCATGATATCCAGTATGTAGGCAAGAATACTCTTCAGCGTCTCATTCGCAAACGGAACCTGTTCCAGCCCGATGGAAATCAGAATGAATACCAGTCCGATTCCGCACAGCATTAATGCAAGACGGTTCTGATCCTTCCGTTCACGCAGTTTCACCACGGATGCCAGTTTTACATTCTTACGGAAAATCTGTTCCAGTTCTGCTTCATCATATTCTTCCAGATCCGAAAACAGGACCTCCAGATCAACTTTGTAATGTTTCGGTGCCAGGTCAAACGCATGAAAGATTCCTTCATAGAACGATTCGTCGATGATCGGGATCTTTGCGGCAGCATTCTCGTAAAAGATATCACCGGGCTTTTCAAACACCATGCGGATATGCGCAATTTTATTGTCCGGATCGAGGTCCAGGAATTCACGTTCAATATTCGCTATCTGTTTCATCCTTCTGTCACCCTGTTTTCTTTCCCTGGTCCGCGGTATTCCACACACAGCATCGTAAGATCATCAAACTGTTCCGCATCGTTTACAAATTCATTTACACTGCGGTGTACTTCCATGAGGATCTCATGCGGCGTACCATCACCCTTCTCATTCAGCGCATCTATCATCCGGTCCGTGCCGTAAAGCTGCTGCTCTTTATTTGTCGCCTCCGGAACGCCGTCCGTGTATACGAAGATCTTATCACCGGGTTCCATCTGAATCTCAATTTCCGGATACTGGATATCCTCCATAATACCGGTCGCAATGCTGTGTTTTCCTTTCAGCAGTTCAAACTGCCCGCCGTTCTTCCGGTATGCAGGATATTCATGACCGGAATTGACGATTTTCAGCAGTCCGCTGGAAATCTCCAGTATGCTGAACCATATCGTGACAAACATCTCTTCCTTGTTGTTGGCACAGATCAGCCGATTTGTCCGCTTCATGATTTCCGCAGGGCTCCCGCCGATCATGGCGCAGTTTTGAAGAATCACTTTGGAGATCATCATGAACAGTGCACCGGGTATTCCCTTGCCGGACACATCCGCGATTACAACACCCAGATGATCCGGATCAATAAAGAAGAAATCATAGAAATCCCCTCCGACTTCGCGGGCCGGATCCATGACGGCATAGATATCTACTTCTTCCCGGTCCGGAAATGCCGGGAAGATACTCGGCAACATACTGGTCTGGATCCTGGAGGCCAGTTCCAGTTCTGCAGAAATGCGTTCATTTTCTTTTGTAATCCGCTCAATATTGTCGACATAATGATCGATCTCATTGGTCAGCTTGATAAAGTCCTCGGAAAGCTGCCCGATTTCATTCTGCCGGACTGCAGCCGCACCTTTTCCGGAAAGGATCTCGTTCAGGTTCCGGTTGACCTCAGCGCTGTTTTTGGTTTCGGTATACAGATTGATGTTTTTCAGGATCTTTTCCAGCGGGCTGATTCCGTAAAAGAACAGAAAGCCCATGATGAGCTGTACCAGAATGAACTGATAAAACACCGCATATGCAGTACCGGTTCTTGCGGTATCCTTGATATCCGCATTCATCGATGTGATCTTATAGGAAACACCGACCAGAACAGCGTGGCCGTCAAATTCATACAGCATGCGGTAATAGTCTGCGTAATCGCCGCTGTAGTCATAATTCCCGGCTTCATAATCCCCGGAAACCTCCAGCCTGGACAGTTCCACCGCATCCCGCATCGCTTCCTGCAGGTCAGGCTTTTCTTCCACGGATACGGTATGGCCCAATGGGTACACTTCGTGATCGTTGGTCCCGCGGATTGACCCTTTGTCCGCCGCAGATACCAGGAATGTCTGTTCCCGATAGGGATCCGTTCCTTCATCGGTATCGGTCGCAGTACAGTACAGATAATTTACGTTATAGTTCTGTTTGATCTCATCGAACCGTGTGATCAGCCAGGAATAAGCAATCTCTGCATACAGCTTCTGATCTTCTTCCGGCAATGCCCGGATCTCTTCTTCCGTCGCATAGCGCAACTGCAGATCCGGCTGGTGTTCCGCCAGCAGTTTTTCCTTTTCCTTTGTTGTTACACTGTCTGTGAAACTGATATCATACTCGACATCCATGTCATCATGATGTTCATACCAGTATTTCAGCAGCCAGCTGTAAGCCGGATATTCTTTCACGGAAAGCGCCGCTTCTTCTGCCACTTCGGTCGCAAAACGGGCCGCTTCATTCTTTTTGGATTTCTCCGCAAGACGGGACTGCGAAAAATAGGTGATAACACCGATCACCGCCATTCCAATCATTATCATCACGTAAATCTGTACGATAATACTGGTTCTTGTCTTTGTATTTCCGCTTTGATTCTCCATGACTGCATCATACCAAAAAACAATTTCGGAAGCAGTGCGTTTCTGTATTCCAATTTTTAAAAAGAAACACGGTACCCGTTTTCAGAGTACCGCAGTTCGTATCGGATAACCGTTCATGCATGCTGGTTCAGATATGCCTCAAATGCCTCAGAACGGTGCCAGTACTGGATCCCCCAGTTTTCAAAATTCCATTCTTCCGAGTACTCGTTGCATTCATAGTCCACATACCAGATCTGATCCTGGTGCACAACAAAATTGGTCGGGAAATAATCGATGTTCAGACCGGCTGCTTTCGCCTGTGCAGCCATCTCACGTACCTGTGTGAGATAAGCTTCCACCGGGATCCCGTCCCGAACCAGTTCAAAGACCGTCGGCCCTTCCATATATTCCTTCACGATCCGTTCCGCCTCCGGATCCACTGCGATCATCTCCGGGATCCGGATGCCGGCATCCTTCAGCCGTTTATAATCGCGGCATTCCGCCTCGATCTTATTTCCGAAGGTATAGTAATCGCACGGTTCATGATGGATCTGTTTCAGAACGACCTGCTTTCCTTCATATTCCGCAAGGTAGGAATATCCGCCCTTGCCATGTCCAAGCAGGCGAAGGATATAACAGGGACTGCCGCATACCGTTACTGTTTCATTCATTTCTGTTTACTTAAGCTCATTGGTATGCTTGGCTTTTTCTGCCTTGCGCCAGTCATCCCGGTAGCCGCTCAGCGCATCGACGAACCGTTTTGCGACATAATGCGGACGGGTGATCGCACTGCCTACCACAACGGCATGGCAGCCGACAAAGATGCACTTCATCGCATCTTCCGGTGTATACAGGTGCCCTTCCATGATCACAACGGCCTTGCCTTCCATCTGCCGGCACATTTCTGCGACCATGCGGTAGTCTGCCCCTTCAATATTGGCGGTTTCCTTCGTATAGCCATACAGGGTCGGCGCTACGATCTCTGCACCATTGTCGGAGGCACGCTTGGCTTCTTCAATATTCGAAACATCCGCAAAGATCAGATGATCCGGATACTTGACCCTGACCTCTTTGATGAGGTCCCACGCCTGTGTTCCCTCATGGGTGATCTGTGCCGTGCAGTCCAGGGCGATAATATCGCATCCGGCTTCAACGATGGCGTCCACTTCTTTCATCGTCGGCGTAATGAACACATCCGTATCATCGTGCCATACCTTGTACAGGCCGATCACCGGAAGATCCGGAATCGCCTTCTTGACCTTTCGGATCTGTTCCGGGGAATTCAGACGAAGTCCGACTGCCCCTGCCCATTTCGCACACTCCGCCATTTTGACGACCATGTCTTCGGTATAGATCGGTTCATCTTTCTGGGTCTGACAGGATACGATCAGTCCGCCCTTCAGGCTGTCCAGCAGTGCTTTCTTTTTCGGATCAGTTGTAATCATTGTTCTTTTTCCTCCACAATCATGATATTCTTCGGCAGTTTCCGATGTTCGGTTTTACTGGTAAAGATGGTCTTAAAATCCGTAATGCCCGCATACGTACAGGCTGCTTTCTGACTGAATTTGGATGCGTCCGCAAGCAGGTAACACACTTCACTCCGCTTCATGGCCGCTTTTTTCTGACAGGCCAGTGCGAAGTCTGCCACCATGACTTCTCCGGTCTTCAGATCGATTCCGTTGGCGCTCATGAAGGCGGCGTCAAAATGATAGTACTCCAGCATTTCCACAGCATATTCTCCGCCATTCATGTCATATTTCGCATCATACTGGCCCCCCAGCAGGTATACCGTGCATCGGGCATTCTTCGGGAAACGCTTCAGCAGATAGACCGAAGGGGTGACGATCGTCACTTCCCGTTCCGCAAGTTCTTCCATCAGGAACGCAGTCGTCGTTCCGGAATCCAGAAAGATGCAGGAACCGTTCCGGATCTTTCGGGCAGCGCAGCGTGCGATCTGTTTCTTTTCCTGTACGTGGACTTCTTCTTTTTCAAAGACCGCCGGTTCGGATTTCTTGACCAGACGCTCCCGGATCTCCGGCAGCGCAGCTCCGCCGTGTTCCCGTACGAGCAGCCCTTCTTCCTCCAGTGCACAGAGATCGCGCATGACACTGGAGCGGGAAGTATTCAGTTCATTCATCAGATCCTTCACATGGACGAATCCGTTTTCCCGGATCTTCTCCATGATCAGGACATGACGTTCTTTTTCCAGCATTCTCTATCCTCCAATCGTTACAAGTTCATCCCGGTACGGTTCGAGCTCTTTTGCGGACAAGGATGATGCTTCTTCATACGCATAGTCCTTCTGAAGCTGGTGCCACTTGGTCTTCCCAAGGTTATGGAACGGCAGTAGATTTACAGCCCGCACAGGATGCGCCTTGATAAATGTCAGGATCTCATCGAGATCCTCCCGGTTGAAGCCGGGGATGACCGGGACTCTTGCGATCACGTCACCGCCCCGTTTCTCACACAGGTATTCAAAATTCTTCTGAACGATTTCAAACGGCGCACCGGTCACGGCGCTCAGTTTTTCCTCATTGACATGCTTGATATCAAACAGAAAGAGATCGATATACGGTTCCGCCTGCTGCAGCAGCGATGGTTCACAGACACCGGTTGTTTCAATGGCCACATGGAGGCCCGATTCCTTTGCCTGTTTGATCAGAGAAACAGCCGCTTCTTTCTGAAACAGCGGTTCCCCGCCGGAGAACGTTACTCCCCCGCCGCTTTCGCGGTAGTAATCAAGATCTTTCAGCACTTCCCTCAGGACTGCTTCGTTTTCCATGTACGTTCCATTGATCGAAAGTGCGCTGTTCAGACAGGCTTCCGCACACTGCCCGCAATGGTCACAGCTCTCACGCCGGATCCGGAACATCTTTTCTTCAAAGGAAATCGCATGTCGTGTACATACCGATTCACAAATCCGGCAGTGAACACATTTGTTTTCCATATGCATCAGCACCGGTTCTTTCTGCCAGGTTTCCGGATTGGCGCACCAGGGGCAGTGCAGCGGGCACCCTTTCAGGAATACCGTCGTGCGGATCCCTGGTCCGTCTCTCGTTGCGAAGCGTTCAATATTTGAAACACTAATCATAGAGTTCCCTGCTCAGCAGCTCTTCCTGCACATGGCGGTCCAGGTTAATGAATACTGCACTGTAGCCGGCTACCCGGACAATGAGATCTGTATGGTTTTCCGGATGGACCATCGCATCTTCCAGTTCGCCCGGATCCACACAGGTGACCATCAGCTGACAGCCGCCCTTTTTGAAATACGTCTTCCACATCGCCCGGACCTTCGCTTCGTCTTCCTTCATCATCCTTGGCGTGAATTTCATATTCTGAACACTTCCCGCATGATACTTCGCATCAAACTTTGCCAGGGAGTTCATACAGGCGGTCGGTCCGTTCTTTGCGGCACCCCCGACCGGATTATTCGCCGGGTTCATGTACATGCCCTTCTTTCTTCCGTCGAGACTCGCATCGGTCTGCAGGCCCCAGTCGCTGTTGGTCTGGTTGTTGGATATGACGATGAGGTAGTAGCCAAGACCCGCTGCGATGCCGCGGTCGCGGATCCCCTTTGCGACATATTCATAGAGCTCGTTTGCCAGTGTATCGACTTCTTCGATATCGTTGCCGTATTTTCCCTGAGCCAGCAGGTCTTTCCGGATCCGTGCGTTTTCCTGGCCTTCAAAGTCTGCCAGGGCAGCGTCATTCAGCTGCCGCAGCGTGTATTTCCGGTCTTCGAATACGAGCTTTCTGATCGCATAGAGCGCATCGGAGGTATTGATATTCCCATATGTCTCATTGGTTCCCCCGAGGATCTCTACGCCGCCGTCAAGCAGTGCCCTGCCTCTGGCAATGCAGTCATCCATCAGGATCGAAGTGAACAGGAAACTTACCTCCCGGTTCATCACTTCATAACTGTATTTCTGTGCCTGCACACTGAGGTCAAAATAGTAATCCAGCAGTTGTTTATACTGATCAAAGAATTCCTCAAAGGTATGGAATTCTTCAAGCTTTTTCACATGGACCGGGCCAGCTTTATTAATTCCGTCCATCGGATCGACGCCTTCATTCAATGCCATCTGCAATATCTTCAGCAGATTGAGCAGTGTATTCGGCGTACCGGTGCTTTTGCCCTGTATGACATATTCGGTACAGCCAAACGGTACATACTGTTCCGCGGTTTTCCGGTCTACCCGCATGCCCCAGGCGACTGCAGGGACATTGACATCATCGTTATACAGGGTCGGATAGGTATGACCGGACGCAAGGCAGTCATAGGCCATGTCGAGCAGTTCCTTCGGCGTTGTGGAATCAAACCGCAGGGTAAACTGCGGCTCGACGTATTTCGTGCTGCGGCAGACCTCAAGGCAAAGACGCGCAAACAGGTCACAGGCTTCCGGGTCTTTTCTCCCCTGTCCGCCGACAATGATGCGTCCGTTTACGGTTGTTCTGCGGTTTTCAATCAGGGTCCACAGCGAACGTACGATTTCCCGGGCTTCTTCCCAGGTCAGGGTTCCGTTCTCCAGATCTCTTTTTAAGTACGGTCCCAATACGATATCCAGCCTTCCGTAATTGATACAGCCGGCACAGAGCGCAAACAGCCACAGCAACTGCAGTGCCTGCCGGAACGTTTCCGGCTTATGATCAAGCAGGAACTCCAGATCTTCCTTCATCTGTACCAGTTCCTTCATCCGTTTTGGATCGGCGTCTGCCATGGCGTTCTGTACCAGCTGGATCTGTTTCTGAATGACGTCTTTGAACAGGTCCATCGCTCCGATACATGCACGAATGAAATCATTGTCTTCCACACGGTTCAGTTCATCACAGATCCCGTTGATTCCAAGCCGTACGAGCTTTTCATAGTTCAGCATCATGCCGGAAAGCCGGGCGGTCGCCATGAACGGATATTTGCAGTCAATAAAGCGGCCGGTCGTCGTATCATTCAGAACGTCGTTGCAGTACAGTGCTTTGACGTCATGGTCCTGCCAGTAGTCATACAGCGCCATGGCCCGCGCTTTCTTCTCCGGGTCTTCAAGCCGTTCCGAAAAAGCACGCAACTCATGAAATACACAGTAATGTCCGACACCGCCGATCGATGTCACTGATCCAAATCCGATCGGCAGGAAATCCAGTCTTCCGGCAATCAGATCCTGCGGTTCGATCCGTCGGAACAGCGTCGGAAACAGAACCTTCAGACAGTTCAGTTCGCGCTCTGCCTTGTTCCGGTTCAGACTTTCCTGATGTGCCCTGGTATAAGCCTCCATGATCGCAAGCTGTTCGTCGGGTGTCTTCTCCGACGGCAGCCGCTTGGATACGTTTACGTTCTGTGCCCCTTCAATATTGATACGTGCCATTTTCGTTACCTCTGCTTAATTCCAGTATAATTGAGCCTTTTCAATTAACAACCACAACGATTCATTTTTGTTCATATTTGTTCACACCGTTTCAAAACAAAAGAGGCGCTCTGCCTCTTTGTTCTGTAACGATTCATTCCGCCCAGAAAACACGGTTCGCTTTCCGGGGAGCAGCTTCCGGCACCTCACCGTCAATATAGCCGACGGCACAGTGGCCGATCCCGACATAATTGCCTTCCACACCGAGCGTATTTAAGAAATCCTTCCATTCTGCCGTATCAAACTCTTCTTTTGCACGATGGATCCAGATACTGCCCAGACCCAGAGAATGTGCCGCAAGCATCATATTGCCAAGGACAAGACTGCCGTCATACAGGTATGTCGGCGCTTCCGGATCTGCCAGCACAATAAAGACGACCGGTGCTCCGTAGAACGGATCAAAGGATTCTTCCCACGGCCCGAAGCTGCAGTTTGCCTTCGAAAGCTTATCCCGCCATTCTTTGTCGGTCACCGCGACAATGATTGCGGACTGTCTGCCCATCCCGCTTGCCGCATACAGACCGGCTTCAACAATCTGTTCAAGATCTTCTTTCTTCGGCATCTCAGGCTTGAATTTCCGGATACTTCTGCGTTCTTTGATCGCTGTTAATACGTCATTCATAAATTCCACTGCCTCTCTTTCTTTTTGAACTATATCAGCCATCGGTTTCCCGCTTCCATTCATCTGCCCGGGAACCGGCTGTCATTCTTCCAATACCCGCTCGATCTTCACGATTTCTCCCTGCAGATATTCACTGTTGTTCAAATTCCCGTCCAGCACCAGTCCGTTGGTGATCGTACCAAAATACTTCAACGCGATATCGGAGTCGACGACAAACTCGATCACGGTTCCGTTGATATCCACCTGACATCCATCCGAGGCATCATTCGGTGCCTTTTCATCCGCTTTGACCAAGGGCAGTACGGTGCCGGTATCCAGGGTTATGTAATACCGTGTGCCAATCGGTCCAAACTGATACCCAAGTGCCGCCGCAAGAAACCCGTCATTGTCATAGAGGAACCCCGTCTTATGATCGACCTTCAGCTTTTCCTGAATCAGTCGGTACTGATCGGAAGTTTCATCGGTAATCATCCGGTAATCCTCATACGTCTTTCCGGAACCTGTACCGCAAAGGGGCATGGCTTCATACGGAAACTTCTTTTCATAGTGCCGGAACTTCGACAGTTTTACATTCGGACTGGATATGACCGTAATGAGCGCAATGATGAGCAAAAGAAAGATCAGAAGTCCGATATAGACTTCTTTTCGGACCCGTTTCAGCAGTTTTACGTAACGGCGGATCGCTTTCACTGGACGACGATGGTCTCCTGTCCGGATGGAACCAGCAGCTCACCCGGGTAATCTCCCGACAGGCTGAACCGGAAACTGCCGTCGTCTTCCTTATGCAGGGTCACCCGGGAGAGGATTGGTTCTGTGGTTCCGCCAACGGCATACATGCAGAAAAGCAGATCGGTATCCCCGTACATCTCCTTTGCCGGGATTACCTCGGCAATGCCATGGTAAATCAGCGGCGCATCGGACTGCTTCATGATCATGGTTACCGTACCGTCGAGGAAGAATTCGATCCGGTAGTCTTCACATTCCAGTACCTTGTCCGTTAAGCCATTGGAGGAAGCGCGGAGATTCGGATACGCCTCTTCCGTCCCGGTTTTCAGGGAATCAAACGGTTTCTGGTCAAACGGGAACTGCGAAGGCGCTGCGAGATCCTTTTCCATTTCAAATCCGGAATCCATAATCGGTTCCCGGTTTTCATCCAGTGCCAGGATCGTGATCTTATCCTCTCCTGCCGTCAGCCGGTAATACGGGCTCTCCGTTTCGGTATACTGCCCGGCCATCGCAAAGGAAGAAAACTGTTTTGCGGAAACATCGATGGAATCTTCTTCCGTACTGATAAGAACGGAAGGATCAACCGGCGTATACTCCAGTGCGGTATACATGTATTCTTCCCCTTCCATATAGGAATTGATATGGACGAAGATCTGATCCATGGAATCGAAGAATTCCCAGACTACCTGATCATCCGGATTCGTTTTTACATACCGACCCCGGAGCTTCTGTGCCAGTGTCATCTTTGGTGTTTCCGGTGCAGTCAGCCCGCTGAGATCGACAAGGCTGCCGTCTTTCTTCTGATAGACCAGACCATCTTTCGTTTCGAAATACGGATTCTCCGGATCGCATTCAAACCGGACGACCGGCCGCAGGAACACCAGTTCGCCGTTTTCGTTCCGGCTTCCGTACCAGCCGCTGTATGACACATGATCGATCTCTTCCAGGGTCTTAGGCAGATGGACCGTAAACGGCACCTCCTGTGTGCGCATCGGGGCTCCGTATTTTTCCGTGAACGGGTTATAGGCAGAATAGGAATACCCGGTTTCTCCGGAGATGCAGAACGGAGACGGAACACCGGTACCGAAAAACCCGCCGAGTTTTTTCACCACTGCACCGTCTGCGGTTTCCGGTATCACGATCTCCACCGGATTCTCACTGACATCCCATTGATATTCCGATGCGAATGCCTTTTTTCCGTTCGCTGTGATGTGATAAGCCTGATGGTCCACCACCGCATCTTTGTCATATCCTGTGCATCCGCTCATCAGCAGGATGCTCATCATGCATGCAAGTACTCTGGCTGTCCGCTTCATAGTTCATTCCCTCCGTTCTTCCAGCTGTATTCGATTCCGTTTACGGTCCGCAGGACATAGGTTCCGTTCTGCGGTGTCATTACATCTGCCGCAAAGGCCCGTGCCGGCTCAAATCCAGTCTTCTCCAGCACCCGGATCATCCGTTTGTGATCGGCTGCCACATAGGCTGTAATGCATTGTGCCCAGCCGGTCTTCCGCAGTTCATTCTGGAACTGTTCCAGCGCTTCTTTTCCATAGCCGTTTCCCGTATATTCCGTTTCGAGGATCAGGTCCAGCTCGGCACTGTAATCTTCATAGCGGGTCAGTTCGATCTTTCCGATCAGTTTCCCGTCCAGATATATGCCCCTGCAGTCAAACGGCAGTCCGCCGTTATTCTTTGTCCGTACCGCAAGGAAAAACCCCCGTGTTGTCGCTTCCTCCAGGGGAACCGCAACCCGGTTCAGACAGCAGCTCTGATCGGTATGTTCATACAGATCATTCAGAGCTTCATAACGGATCGGAAATGGCTTCAGTTCAATCATCTTCAGTTTCCTGTCAAACTTCACATTACTAGGTGTTCCATGACCGCACGGATCCGGCTGTAGTTCAGCTGTGTTTCCTCCGTGACCGGTTTTGCATCGCAGATCAGCTTCTCTGCGCTTTCCCTTATGCGGCAGGCAAACGGGGAATCATCGTTGGGCCGGAAGAGATTTGCCTCATCGAGTTCATTAAACGCATTGCCGGTAATATTGCAGGAACCGACACTGATCATCGATTCGCTGATCATCAGCTTGGCATGGGTCAGATCCGGTGAGAGAAAGATCGAAAGGTCTCTCTGTTCCTTTTTTGCATAACGCCAGAACCCCGTCATCGCCCGTTTATTGCCGTCATCGTTGAAGTTGGATTTCTTTGGGACCAGAATGCGCACCGATACGCCTCTCTGCAGGGCGTTTTTAATTTCCTGATGGAAGGGTTCCACATCTGAAAAATACGGCATGACAATTGTGAGGGTTTTCTCTGCACTCCGAATCAGTTCCAGGTACCGCTCCTTCAGTTCAAAGAGACGGACCGGCCGCTTCACATTTACCGCAAACATTGCGGAAGTATTAGTTCCTGCCTTCTTCTCGCGGAACGCATCGACATATGTCTTCCCGCAGAGCTTTACCATGTAGTCCCGGTAAGATCTTCCGCTGCGGTCTTTTCCGTTTTCCTTGTCTTCTATATTGATTCCGCCGAAGATCAGGATCTCATCGTCAAAGATATAGTGCTTGGAATGGTCTTTCCGTACTTCCTCACAGGAGACCGTAATCTTCGGGTGTTGTTTCATCTGTTCAGCCAGCGGTTCTGCCTGGCCGTACTGTTCTTTGCCGAACAGATCGCTGTTATACAGGCATTCCAGGGTTCTTATGGTAAGCCGTTCCTGCAGGGTCGGATGTGCGTAAAAGAAGGACGTCTGATCTTCTTCGCAGTATTCACACGCAATCCCATAACGGTCTTTGGTAATCTGTACGGATACGCCCCGGTCCGCCGCCGCAAGCAGTTCCCGGGCAATTGTTTTCCCGATGTTGTCATTGCGCCAGATAAACATGTTGATGTCGATCGAACGCTTTGCGTTTCGGATGCAGGAAAGGATCTCCGGAAACGCCTCCTGCCCGTCACACAGCAGTATGATCTCTTCACTCCGGTTCGTCATCAGTTCTATTTTATATGCAGGTACCGGTTGATGAAATATAATCAAACTGTCAGGAATACAAAACCGGAGGTTTACTATGAGAACAATTTTAATGGACGGCGATCCGGGGCACGATGATGTCATCGCTTTTCTGCTGGCGCTCGGCAATCCGGATCAGCTGAAGATTGCCGGTTTTACCACCGTTGCCGGCAATTCCTCTGCTGAAAACTGTACGCATAATATTCTGAAGATCATGGATTATCTCGGGGTTTCCATCCCGGTTGCCAGAGGCTATGAATCACCGCTGGTCAAACCGCTGGATACCGCTGCCAAATTCCATGGGGAAACCGGGCTGGACGGTGCTTTGAACTATCCGTCTGCGGTTTCTTCTTCCGATCCCCGGCATGCGGTTGCCTTTCAGCGGGATATTCTCGGTGCTTCCAAAGAACCGGTCACGCTGGTAACGATGGGACCGTTAACGAATATTGCCATCCTGCTGAAAACCTATCCGGAAGTAAAAGAGCAGATCGAAGAAATCGTTATGATGGGCGGAAGCTATTCCTCCGGAAACACATTGGCCAAAAGTGAATTCAATATCTATGCCGATCCGGAAGCCGCAAAGATTGTCTTTGACAGCGGCGTGCCTATCGTGCTGGCTACGATCGAAGCCTGCTATTCCGGCGGGATCCTGTTAACGGAACAGGAGTCCCTGAAGGACGGCGGAAAGGTATCCCGGCTCGTTTACAATATCCTGAAGTTCTATTCCCGCTATGCCATTACTAACGGCTGGGACCGGACGGCGATCTTTGATATGACGACCATCATTTATCTGCTGGCACCGGAAATCTTTGAATACCGGGACATGCGGGTCGATATTGAACTGGACGGGGTCTATACCAGAGGTATGACGGTATGCGATGACCGCGGACCAACGTATATCAGCGATCCAGAGAACCCCAAACGGGTGCTTCTGAAGGCAGACCGTGACCGGCTTGCGGAACTCTTCTTTGCCTCTTTAAAACGCCTCGATGAAACTTACAGGTGAACCATATGAGCTGGAACGCGAGAAACGGATGTGTCACACTGCCCGAATCCGATATGTACTATGCCGCATTTGGTCACGGGAAACGGAACCTGATCGTTCTGCCGGGGCTTTCGGACGGCCTTGCGACCGTATATGGCAAGGCACTTCTTCTTGCCAAGCCCTACAGCATGTTTTTCAACGATTTCACGGTATACATGTTCAGCCGCAGAAACGAGCTTCCCATCGGCTTTACCATTGAACAGATGGCACAGGACCAGCTGGAAGCGCTGGACAAGCTCGGAATTGAAAAAACAGCCGTTCTTGGAGTATCCCAGGGCGGCATGATCGCACAGGCTATGACTATTTCGAATCCGCAGCGGATCGAATCGCTGGTCCTTGCGGTAACCGCTCCCTGTCACAATGAGATCATCGACGAACGTGTGAATGACTGGATCGGCTATGCCCGTGCCGGGAACCATAAACAGCTGATGATCGATACCGCAGAGCACAGTTACTCGCCTGCCTATCTTGCAAAATACCGGAAGATCTATCCGTTTCTCGGAGCGCTCGGCAAGCCGAAAAGCTACGACCGCTTTCTGGCCAACGCAGAAGCGATCCTGAAGTGTGATCTGCTGGATTCCATTTCTTCCATCTCGTGTCCGACCCTGATCATCGGCGGCGAACAGGATGAGATCGTCGGCCCGAACGCCTCTTATGACATGCATGAACAGATCACAGGATCCGAGCTGAATATGTATCCGGATCTTGGCCACGGCCTGTATGAGGAAGTACCTGCATTCTATGGGCAGGTCTATCACTTCGTCAAAAAGAGTATTTAAACCAAAAAAGGGCATTCAGCCTTAAGACTGAAAACACCCGTTTTCTGATACGCCGCACCGAAAAGAAATCGGTGCTGCTTATAATAACAATTCCTTAGAGCTGAGGAGAAATATGTTCCCACAGTTCAAAGATGCTCTTTCCGCCAAATACCTTCGCATGGATTGCCTGCGGAGGATTGCTGTATTCATATTTGCGGTCGCCATAGGCAACATACACGGAATGAACCGATGGACGATAAAAGCATTTCTTCCCGTTAACCGTGAACTCACGTTCCTCCCGCAGTATTTTTGATATTTCCCAGGCAGGAGTCATAGTCTTTTCCCTTTCTGCTTGTGCAAGCGACGATCGACATTGTTAGGGTATATTTATCATAAAGGATGAACGCATTTTATTTGTGAAAAACGGGTGAAATTTGACAAATTACCGTTATTACGCAATATTCCAGTTTAGTCAAAAGCCGGGGAAATCCCCGGCTTGACTCATTTTTCAGCTTTCGTACTTCAGCATCGGTGTCCACATATTAGCATTGTAGACATCGGTGAGACGGTATCCGTAGATCGCTTTGACATTTTCAAGCTCCAGTGTCTGAACTTCCAGACCGGTTTCTTCGAGATAGGTAAGCTCGTCGCTGAGCCGGTAGGTATTCTGATAATTCCCGTTATAGTCATAGTAATCACACAGGAAATCAATCTTATCGCCGTCTTCAAGTTCTACAAAACCCTTTGCGGTAATGCCGTCATCATAGACCGGACGGATTCCCAGGATTTCTCCATTCGGGTTTTCCGCGTTGATCTCAAAGAGGATATCTGCCCGCTCGTCGTTCAGCAGGATCGGCACATAGTAGCCGTAGCGGTAATCGCTGTCGGAGACATATTCCGTATACAGCGGATAACAGGAGACTACCCTGCCGTTGATTCCCATCCAGGTGCCGCTGTATTCCACAATCAGTGCCCCGTCATCATCAAAGGTGTAGACCGGATCCAGACCAAGATCGATATAGCCTTCTCCGTCGTCAACCCAGACGTTCAGGTTGATTTCATGAATGAGATCCCATTCACTCTGAGAGAGTGACAGTACACGTTCCTTATAGCTGTTTTCCGTCAGGATCAGGCTCGAGGAATCCACGTGGGAACGTCCGATCAGCTGTGAGAACAGTTCCAGGTTGGAAGTATCCGCACCGTTTCTGCCGCCGAGCAGATCATAGATGGAATAGCCCTGACCGTAATAGCCGCTGCCATAGGAATTGCCGTAGGAGCTTCCATGGTAGTCATAACTGCCGGAGGAGGAACCGCCTCCCATCAGAAGACTCAGGATATCGATCGGATCATAGCCGCTGCCGCTGCTGGAATACGAGGTATCCCCGCCGAGAATATCAAACAGGGTGTTCGTATTGTTGTTGTTGGTTACCTGACCGGAAGCGGACAGTGTCGCGAAGGAACGGACTGCGGTTGTATATTCGCTGTCCATGCCGATGTTCTCATATACCTGCACCGCACCGCTGACCTGTGAAGGACGCTTGTACGGGAAGTAGATCGAGAGACCATACGAATTGGTCATGTTGTTGCACCGGTTGTACTTCACGCAGGACTGCACCTTTTCAGCCAGCGCATTGGAAGAAGCGGTTCCGATATTCTTGCAGAAATGGATCAGGTCGATCTGATCAATGTAGGTCGAGCTTGCAAACTCTCTGGTTACGCTTCTTGCATTGGCGATCTGTGTGAAATCATCACTCTTGATCGTTGCGTTGATCTCTTTCGCAAATTCCCGGAAAATGGAAGGAATGGTTCCGCTGAACTCTGCCAGGTCGATCATGGACAGGGTTGTCTTGTCACGGGAAGAAGACTGATACGAAGCCTGAATGAAGTCGTCGATGATTTCCTTTCCAAGCGATGTGGTCGGCATGGAAGTATTGTTGGCAAGCTTCGACAGCCAGTTGGTGTAGTACCAGCCGGTGCCCGGCTCGGTTTCTTCACTGGCAATCAGGTAATCGGCATACGGTTCTACCGCAATTGCCGTTTCCATGTTTGCCATCAGGCAGGCATCAAATCCGATCCAGTCAAATTTTACGCCGCCGTCTTTCAGTGCCTTGGAAATCTCATCCACGGTCATCGTACCATTTGGATACAGTTCATCGTGTGCATAACCGGCAAGCGATCCTCCGCCATGGTCCCAGAGAATCAGGAAATACCGGTCTGCCGGGTATTTGGAAGTTCCCCAGCGGATAAAATCCGTCAGGGTAGCCGGATCGGTCATCGCCTTTTTACCGACATTCTTGTTGAGTGCCGCAATCGTACCGTTCTGGATCAGCCAGCGCTGGTTGGTCGAGGAAGCGATCGTATTGTTTCTCCAGCGTTTGGTTCCGCCGGTTTCAACAACGATTTTGATCTTGTCGGATGAAGTCGCATACAGCATCTCATTGAGATCGGAGGTTGCCATGCCGTAACTGCTCTCAAGATCGGTACCGCACATGTATACCAGCATGGTAACGGTATCGTTTCCGTTGCCCTTCAGCGTCGTGAATTTATCGCGTGCTCCGGAAGCGACTGCAGTATCCAGTGCTTCGGTATCCGCATTCTCATACGTTGTGCTGACCGGGTGCCAGGATCCCGTGGCCGATGTGGTATTGGATGACGTGTTGGCTGTCGGTTTTGGTGTTTCCGAAGTGTACAGCGTCTGATTGTCCTGATAATACGACGAGGTTCCGCACATGCCGAGCATCCGCATCACAAACAGCACAATGATTATAAAAAAGATAATACGAATCAGTCTGCCACCGCTTCGTTTCGGCCTGTAGTTCGGATTCAGGTTTGATCCGCCTCCGAGATTCGTTCCGGATCCAAGTCCTCCGATCCCGCCAAGCGGATTCTGGGAACTGCCGTGTGAAGAACCGGTATTCCCCAGCGGGCCCTGCGAATAGCCGTGTGAAGAACCGGTGCTGCCCATATTGCCGAGGCCGCCGATTCCTCCGAGCGGGTTATTCGGAATATCACGATTGGTACCATGACCGGATGCGGGTGCTGAACTGCCTTTGCGTTCGTTATAGTTCACATTGCCGACTTTTCCGGTATTCAGCCCTTCACCCCGTTTATGTACTTCTGCCGAACCGTCCACTTTTCCCTGCGGTCTGCCGGTCGGTCTTCCTGCGGGTCTTTTTTCACTCATACTGCCACCTCCCACGAAATTAAAAAATGATTTATAGTTTTGACTTCACAGCTTATTTAAATAATCGCATAAATAATAATAAAAATGAATAAAACTATGTTGTTGTAAATAAAAAACTGAGCACTCATGCAAGCACTCAGTCACAAAGCAGTTTCGATTTTGAAGCAATTGCCGCAGCGCGCTGTTCCTTGTCTTCTTTCAGAAGTTCTTCCTTCGCTTCCTGCTCTTCCTGCTTCACCGGTTCTTCCCCGGCAGCGTTATCCACACGCACAACATCTTCCTGAACCTCCGGGAACTCAATCACGACAACATTTCCGGTAATGGTTGTCTGAGTGGAAGATACTTCACCGGTGCGCTGATTCACAGTGGTCGTTGTTGTTGTGACGATCGGTGTCGGGTCAATGACCATTCCGCCGGATCCGACATAGATATATCCGTAGAATGCCTGGCCATGACGTCCGGCCTGGGAAGGCCACCAGCCTTCATGATAGCCGCCGCAGTATCCGCCTTCCTTGACATAAACCATGGTTCCGTCTTCGCTGACTTCGGTCACAAAGCCGACATGGTTCGACCATACAATGACTGACATCGGGGCCGGAGAAGTTCCTACCGCATAGCCATAGGCAGCTGCGTTGCCATACCATGCGCCGGCATTACCAAGACGGGGCAGTGCAATCCCGGTATGGCTGTAACATAACTGCCATGCAGACCAGGTACAGTTGGACCATCCGCCGTAATACGGGTTCACTGCCGCATACGTTACCGTATAGCCTTCACCGCCATCTTCCTCTGCCCGGATCGGTGTTTTTGCGGCCGCTAAAGAAACCGCCGCGATAACAGACACGATCATCAGCGCTGTTTTTTTCATCGTTCTTCTAAACATTGGGTTTACTGATTTTAACATATAATGCCGCATTCGCCAATTTCTGCACCCCTTTCTCCAGGGGCCGGAAAGACGGGTTCCATGGGTATCCGTTACTATTATTATCAAGTGCGAATTCGTATTTTTTCAGAATACAGGTTCCTGTCCTCAGTTATAATTATCCTTAATCCAACCGGCTTCCGTTATTTTGGACATGAAAGAAAAAAATAAGAAGAAATTACGCTTCAGTGTAAACGGAAAACTTTATCTCGTGATCAGTCTGCTTGTCTTCACAACCATACTGATCGTTTTGCTTGTGAGTTCCTTCTTCTATATCCGGAAACTGGTTGATGCGTTCCAGAGGAAAACCGAACAGGTCGCTACCGCCAACAAGGAAGTGTTTAAGAAATACGATCTTCGGACACCGATGATCGCAATCCTCAATGAAGAGACGGTAAAGAAACAGAAAGAATTTCTGGAGACTGACGATGAGTATCCGCTGATCTATTATTTACAGTCCATGAGTACCGACGGTTTCCAGGGGGAAGCCTGGTTCCACCTGCGCACACTTGAAGGAACGTTTGATGTATCCGATGTCTTCATTGCCGGCTGTAACGACAAGGGCTGTTATTACCTGACCAGCGGTATGAGCAATATCACCGATCAGGGAAAGAAGCTTCCCTTTGATGTTCGTGACATCCAGTCCTACGACGAAAAATCCGCTTCCAGAATACGGAGTGATGATCCCGTAGGAGACGATATCGTACGGATGAAAAGCGACTATTATTTCGTATCCGTAGCTCCGATCACATTTTATGACGACTGGAGTTTCTGGATCGTCTGTGTGGATGATGTGAACCACATGGTCGAAGAAATCACGGTCTTTATGGGACAGATGTTCCTGCTGTTTATCATCCTTACCACCATCAGTGCCCTGATCGGCGTGCTCATCCTGCGCCGGCATATCACTTCTCCGATTATCCTGATCAAGAAATGTGCGGAAAAATTCACCGCAGAAAACTCAGCCTCAAAGGGAGCCCAGCCATACGCTCCTCCGGTCCACTCCAAAGATGAACTGGAAGACCTGAGCAATTCCCTCTATGAGCTGGAACAGAATGTCGTAGAGACACAGGATCAGCTTGGGGAGATTTCGGAAGAGAAAGGCCGTATGGCTGCCCAGCTGAACATCGCAAAAGGAATTCAGGAAGGTGTGCTCCCGAAGGATTTCCCCGATCATAAAGACTTTGACATCTATGCGATCATGGCTCCCGCAAAGGAAGTCGGCGGAGACCTGTATGACTTCTTCATGCTCGATGATACAAACCTGTTTCTTGTGATTGGTGATGTATCCGACAAGGGAATTCCTGCCGCACTCTTCATGATGACCGCAAAGACGCTTCTGCGTACGCATGCCCAACGGGATCTGGATCCTGCCACGGTGCTGGCCTCCGTCAATGACCTGCTTTGCGATATCAATCCGAAAGAGATGTTCGTTACCGTATGGGTCGGAATACTCGATCTTAAGACCGGCATCCTGACGGCAGCCAACGCAGGACATGAATACCCGATGTTACGGAGCGGAAGCGAACCGTTTGAAATCTTCAAGGAACCGCACGGCATGCCGCTGGGCGTTATGCCTGGAAGCAAATATAAAAACTATGAAATCGTCATGGCACCGGGTGACGGGCTGTTCCTTTACAGTGACGGGGCAACCGACGCCATCAATCAGGAGAAAGAACAGATCGGCATCAGCCGTCTGCTGGAACTCGTCCAAACGACCGCTGCAGAAGACGCGTCTCCGAAGGGATTAATTACCAGTGTGAAGGCTTCTCTTGATCAATGGTCCGAAGGTGCCTACCAGTTCGATGACATCACGATGCTTTCAATTGTTTATCATCCTGGCGGAAAACCGGAAACAGGCGGGAACTCTGCTGTATAACCGTTTATATATAAGTGCTGTAACGCATAATTTATCATTCCTGATGAAGAAGACTCTGTATATATAAGTCGGAGATGGATCTTCTTTGTCATGCGAAAAGATACTTAAATCAGTTTGAGGGATTTACAGAAAATGTTTCGAAACATTAATTTCTTCTGATTTTAGTGTCTGGAAACACTTAGTTTTTCACATCTTATCAAAAAAAGAGCTGTAACCCCTGATGAGAAGTGCGTTTCTCATTTCGTTTCAGCTCTTTTGTTTTACCTTCTTCTCAAAGCACAGTCTTCTTTAAATTATTCTGTTTCAGCAGTTCCATCCGCTCTGCGTAATCGCTCGGTACGGAAAGATGTCCGGGAGTAGAGATCATATACGCTGCGACTTCATTGGCAAACCTTACAGATGCCGAAAGTGTAAGTCCCTCATTAAGCGCATGCAGGAACGCACCGTTAAAGGTATCACCCGCACCGATTGTCTGCAGGACAAATACTGCTTCTGTAGGAACAGTCTCCCAGTCTTCTCCTGAAGCTACGATTACCGGCTTTCTGCCGTCCCGTGCGATGATCTTATGACCCTGTCCTGCCAGTTTCCGTACAGACCGTTCCATATCTGCTTCTCCGGTAATTGCGTTGAATTCCTCCGGTCCGCTGCCGATCACAATATCGCTTGCGGCAATCATCCGTTCATAAGCCGCTCTGCGGTCACGATTCATTCCGTAGGTCTCTGCCCGTACGTTCAGATCAAATACCACCGTACTTCCGTTTTCATGGATCCGTTCAATCTTTTCACAGACTGCGTTCATACTGTCCGGATCGTTGTTCATGACCATTCCCCCGGTAAACACCAGCATCGGTTCCTCTTCCGGTATTCCTGACAGGTTTTCACTGTTGAATTTCGGGTAGTCACTTCCCGGCGGCAGCCATGGAAACATAATCCGTTCATTGTCTTCATCGATTACCGCAATACAGATCATATTGGACTTGCCCGGTGTCTCTTTTGAAAGCGACAGGTCTGCGCCTTCTTCTTCCATGCAATGTTTCAGATACTGTCCGATCGGATCGGTACAGAGGTCTGTCACAAAGTATGGATGGGCCCCGAGCTTTCCAAGTACTGCACAGGTATTACCGCAGGTACCGCCATACTGAAAGAGGACTTCCGAGAAATCCACATTTCCTTCTTTCAGTTTTTTCAGGTGGGATTTCACTTTCCCGTACGGCAGAATCAGATCCGCACAGAGGTCCCCGATACAGCAGATTCTCATATCATCCTTTATAGGCATGCGCCTTTCTGCAGAATTCTCTTACTTTCCCGATATCCTTGCGTACCAGAATACCGTTTTCACTTACGCTGGTGCGGGTCAGAGAATCCACTCCGTCCGGATGAACGATATTCATCGCTTCTTCCACATTCTCCGGTCCAAGCCCGCCAGCCAGTACAACTGGTACCGAAACGGATTCCTTTATGCGCTTATCGATTGACCAGTCATGGGTCACACCTGCAGCACCGATTCCCGGTACCGTATCCGATACCGAATCCAGGATCAGAATATCCGCATAGGAAGCACGTGCTATCGCATCCTCGATCGCACCCTCATCCCGGACTCCGATCGCTTCCATTAACAGAACCTCCGGGACCCGTTCGTTCATCCGGTTCCGGAATTCCGGGTTCCCGCGGTACTCCGCACAAAGATGCAGGATATCCGGTTTCAGGTATGCCGTTTCTTCCAGAATCTCATCTTCGGTTTCCTTAACAGAGATCAGAACCTTCATGGCTTTGTCTCCGATTGCCTCAAAGATCTTCTTTGCGTATTCCGTCGTTACTCCGCAGGGATAGTTCCCGCCCGGTTCTTCCGTCAGTACACCGATCCGGTCTGCACCGGCTTCAATACATGCGAGTGCTTCTTCCACACTCTGTATGGCATAGATCTGTGCAAACATCAGGCTTCCTCTTTCGCATTGAATACATAGCGGTCCAGACGGTCAAACGCCTCCACCACCAGGCTCTTTGGTACGGCAAGATTCATGCGGATCGCATGATCACCATGGAACGGCCGCCCGTCCTGCCACAGCACCCCGTATTCCACGCCCTTTTTCTGAAGGGTCTCAATATCAACTCCGTTTGCTTCACACCAGCCCCTGCAGTCCAGAAACAGCATGTACGTTCCCTGCGGCTTTGCGACAGTTACACCTTCAAAATGGTTCGCTATGAAATCACAGGCATAGTTGATATTGTCACTGAGCACTTCGCACAGTTCATCGGTCCACTGTTCGCCTTCTTCTTTATAAGCACCGATCAGTGCATGCATCCAAAGCACATTCATGGAGTTGTAATGGGTATTGCCGGATTCTTTTTCGATCCGGTCATTCAGCCATTTGTTGAAACAGATATGATAGCTTCCGATCAGCCCTGCCAGAGAGAAGGTCTTCGACGGGGCATACTGAGTCACCGTATGGGTACGGGCATATTCACTGACGGTATGGGTCGGCAAATGATGGTTCCCGTTCAGCAGGATATCGGACCAGATTTCATCTGAAACTACCCAGACTTCATACTTCTCAAAGAGATCCATCATCGCTTTGATCTCTTCCCGTTCCCAGACCCGTCCGCAGGGATTATGCGGGCTGCAGAAAACAGCCGCATGAATATGGTACTGCCGGATCTTTTCTTCCATATCTGCGAGATCCATGCGCCAGATGCCCTGTTTATCCTGTTTCATCGGGGAAAGCACCATGTTGTAGCCGTTGGCTCCTACGGAGTTGGTAAAACCGATATAGGTCGGAGAATGCAGAAGCACATTGTCTCCCTTGGAGCACAGTACATTCAGTGCGGAAACCACGCCGCCAAGCACACTGTTTTCATAGCCGATCGCTTCCCGTGTTACCTCGACACCGTTCCGGTTCTTCTGCCAGCGGATAATGGAGTCATAGTATTCCTGTGTCGGCTCAAAATATCCGAAGCACGGATGTTCAATGCGGCGGACCATCTCTTCCGTAATGGTCGGACAGGTCGCAAAACTCATATCCGCCACCCACATCGGGATCCTGCTGAAACCTTCTTTTGTCGGCACATTGATGTTGTACCAGGAGGTTGGGTTTACCGCGATCGAGTCCTTTCCGTTGCGGTCAATAATCGACGTGAAATCATACTTCATAACATACACATTCCTTTTCCGTCATTTTACACCGAAAGCAGCTGCCTGATTTGGTTCTTAAGGCTGCCAAAGCAGAAAAGAGACCCGGCTTCAAACCAGATCTCTTATGCTTCGTGATGATATTTCCGTTTCTCTTCATACATTGCGTCGTCTGCTTTCTGAAACGCTTCCCGGAGCGGAACCGTTCCGTCATTCCAGAATTCTCCGACCGCAACGGAAATATGTTCCGATTCTTCCTGTATCTTACGCATTTCGCCCGCCTTCTGTTCAAGCATCTCTTTTGAGACACCCTGCAGAATAACGATGAACTCATCTCCGCCGGAACGGTACACGGTTCCCGGATCAAATACCTGTTTCATCAGATCTGCCGCATGTACAAGATACCGGTCACCTGCCTCATGGCCTTCTTCATCATTGACCGTCTTTAATCCGTTGACATCCATGTTTACGATGCCATAGGCCACAGCAGGACCCATTCCCTTCAGTGACTCAACGGTTTCCATCATTGCCCTCCGGCTTCTCAGACCGGTCAGAGCGTCGATATGACTCATGTCATCCAGTTTGTTCATCAGGTAATGGTTAGCCAGCTCTGTTCCGATAAAGTGCGACATCAACTCTGCGAGTTCTTTAAGCTCAAATACTTTGCGGACATCAAAGTTGATGGCGTAAAGATATCCAATGATCTTTCTTCCCTGTTTCAGAGGAATCAGAAGCAGGGTTTTGACATAATACTCCCGCATCGAGGCGACCCAGGCCGGATTGCGTTTTTCCAGTGCATCCATTTCATACGGGTTCGTTACGATAACATCATTGGAAACTCCGATCATCGGCTCCCAGGTTTTTACGATCTCATACGGAATCGTACCGTCATGCAGGTTATCCCTGCGTACATTTTCCCGTATCAGGCTTTCCGCAACGACCGCTACTTCTTTCTTCTCGTCATCAATCGTCAGGATCCGGCAGGAATCCGCCCCTGCAATTTCCCGGATGTCTTTCGTTACCGCCTTCAGGTTTTCCTCAAACTGTTCCGAATGGGTCAGTGCCACACAGCATTTAATAATCGATGCGGCAGATTCAATGGAAGCTTCCGCCATCCGGTCATCTTCTGCCTGCTTTGTCTTTTCAAACAAAAACAGACAGTATCCGACTGTTTCGCTTTCCTTCTGCAGCGGCAGCATCTGCTGATCGATCCAGCCGTCAAACGCAACGGTTTCTACATATGCATGCATACGCCTGCCGAAGTGCGCAGACTGAAAACAATAGTTCTCAAATTTCACGTCTTTCGGTACCAGCTCTTCATACGGCATGTCGTCGTACACCGAGGGCCCCATGGATTCTTTATAGGGCTGATTGGTGCGATGGATCCAGATTCTGCCGCAGATTCCTTCCGAAAGCTTTTCAACTTTCAGTACCGCACATGGTATTGCAAATGTATCCACAAAGGACTGATATTCCATCCGGTCCCCTTTCTTTTCCGTAATTGCTGACACTGTAACCTTTTAAATTATATGAAATCCATTCTTTCCTGTCTGCCTTAATATCCAAACGCTGTCAGCCAGCACATGGTAACGAAACAGAGAATACCGAACCATACCCCAAAACAGACCGGCGGCACAAACAGGGCACCAAGTATGATCTTCGCAATCTCTTTCGCTTCGTCTGGATCCGCCTTTTTACGGTACCGCTTCTTCGTTCCGTCTTCCATGATCTGATAGATCCATGGCCGTTCATAGAGTTCGATCCATCCGAATTTCAGCAGATAGATCGGAATGACCGGCACCATAATGCAGAACCATACTGCAGAACCGGAAAGCGTCAGTCTTTCGAAATCAAACCCATTCAGAAACAGCGCAATAATCACCGGAAGAAACAGTACAACCGCTGCCAGGAGAACCATTCCCGCAACACGGGGAACGGACGTAAACTTCAGCACAACCGGCTGTTCTTTTCCCTCTATTGTTTCAAAGAATACCGGCGTTGTTACACTGCGCCTGATTGGCTGCTGGTCTTTTACAAGCACTCCGTCAATACGGCGCAGCGGTCGGTCATCGGTTGTAAATATCTTATGGCCGGCAGAACCCAGGAAAGGAACCTTTACGGTATCGCTGTAGGCACATAAGGTTACGATCAGCGTAAAGAATGCCAGCATCCCGGTAATCAGAAGCGCCATTTCCATCTGCATGCCAAACAGCAGGAACCCGGCAAACACGACTGCACTGATAATCAGGGTCGCAAGGACTGCCTTCAGCCACCATGGAAGAAAGTAATAATGAGATTCGGTCTCTGCCCGGACACTGACCTTTCCGGTCTGTCCGTTGACCGCAGCCATTCCATCTCCATCTTTTACATAGTAGACCGGCAGAAGAACCGGCATCCGCAGGACGGACTCTGTGCTGGTATTCACATCCACTGCAGCGGTTTCCAGGGTCTTCTGAACAACCGGACGGTAACTGCTGCTGACCTCTTCATCCACTCTTCCTGCCAGTGTTTTTGGATCAATATCCGTTACTTTTACCCGCTGACCGGCGACATAGCCAAAATCAAATTCCTTCAGTTCTTCGATTTCAAACGGCTCCATGCCATCCAGCAGAAGGTTATCCAACTGTCTGGAACCATTCACGAAGATATCATCCACATAGCCTTCACAGTGATAGTTCCGGCTGCCGCCGTCACTCCGGCTCACCACCGAGCTTACCGGGCCCCGGATCAGCTCATAGGGCAGATAAAAACCCTTCAGTTTATCAATCTTATTCTTCAGATGGTTCGCTTCCCTGCGGGCCGCATTCTGTTGGCACCAGTCCTGCAGGCAGTTCTCTGCTTCTTCCCGGGTGATCCGGAAGGGAATGATCATTTCCGGCAGATCCTCGGATACGAGATACGTCTTTCTTACCAGTGCCGCTCCGCAGAACGCACAGTCGGAAACCGCTTCTCCTTCTTCCACGACGATCTTCGCCCCGCAGCCCGGGCACTCTGCACTGATCAGATGGTATTTTTCGGCATCCCGACGGATGCGGGACTGCAGAATACTGCGAAAGCCTTTCTTCTGTGCAATCGCTTCTTTGATCTCCGCATGGCTGCCGCAGTGGGAACAGAGATACTGATGTTTTATGATGTCATAGTTTGCCGGTGCCCCGCAGTTTGGGCAGCGTACATCCGCAATACATCCTTCCATGCATATCTCCTCTCTTCCAATGCGAAAAATGATAATCCGTGTGTCCGATCTGGCTTTGGTTTATAAAAACTATGATCAGGCAGCGGTGCCTTCAAGAATCTCCGTAAGACGGTCCAGTTCTTCGTCGGTCATCCCGCACCGTTTGAAATAGTCTCTGGTTTTGGTCTGCAGATCCGCAGTCGGAAGGTCTTCCGCATCGGTTTCCAGGATCTCTTCCAGAATTTCATCAAGACGTGCCTTGAACAGATCATACTGGGTGGAATCCGGGTTCACTTCCAGGTTGATATCCACTTTATGAAGCAGGTTATAGCTGATCATGTAATCTTCCACGATCTCGTCGTAGCTGGCAGAACATAACATTCCAAACAGTGCACAGATGACCCCGGTGCGGTCTCTTCCCAGCGAGCACTGCACAAGATACGGGCCTTCTTTCCCCAGCATCTTTTTAATACCGTCTCCAATCGACTTCATTGCGACGGGATCGGCAAATTCATTTCCAACTTCAAAACAGATCACCTGATCATTGTTGATCATCTGCCGGGTATGTACCGGAAGGTCAGCATAGGAATGCAGTGCTTCTTCGGTATCCCCGAAATCAAGAATGCACTGAATGTCGTTTGCCTGGATATAGGAGTCCATCAGTTCCACCCGGCCGAACGATGCCTCAAACGGGCTGGCACTGCGGTGCAGGATTCCCGGTTCGATCTTTCCGGTTGTTACCATGCGGGCATTCATGAACTCCGCATTGGTCTGCCCTTCCCACGGTGTTTTATCCGGATCCACATGATAGGCTTCATACTTGTCCCGGTATTTCCCGGCCTCATTCAGCGAGATCGTAACGGTCTCTCCGTCTTTAATACCTGCCGTATCGTTAAAGCCGTGATGAATACCGGCTATACAGACGGTCTCAAAAAAATCACACAGAATCGTATCACCCCGTTTGCCGTAAAAGTCCGGGTAAAACGGAATATCTTCGATGTGATATCCACCGGAAAAGGAAACATCCACGCTGTCTCCGTATTCCAGATTAATGGATTCGAGATCGAACAAAACATCACCGAACTGATCGGTGTTTAATACGGTTGCCGTAACCGTCTCAAACGCCTTCCGGTCAGCCGTTTCCTTCGGTGCACATCCAAAAAGTACCAGACAGCAGACGGCCGCTGTCCATAACTTCCTACTCATAAGATTATTGTATTGAAGAACCGGTTCTCCGTTAAGTGCCAAAATGCGGATCACTCGGTCCGAAGTGCCGCAACAGGGTCACTTCTTGCGGCTTTCTGTGACGGCAGGATCCCTCCGATCATTGTAAGTACTACACTCAGCAGGATCAAAGCCGCGCCTCCCGCTAACGGCAGACGGGCATGTACATCCGCATCGGTAAAGTGATGGATCAGCATATTCCCCGGTATCAGCAGCAACAATGTGATTCCGATGCCAAACACCCCTGCCAGAAGACCGATAATAAACGTTTCTGCATTAAAGACGGAAGAGATGTTCTGTTTGGAGGCACCAATGGCTCGCAGAATACCGATTTCCTTTCTGCGTTCCAGTACACTGATATAGGTAATAACGCCAATCATGATGGAAGAAACAATCAGGGAGATTGCCACAAAGGCAATTAATACATAGCTGATTGCATTGATGATATCGGTAACCGATGTCATCAGAAGCCCGACGGTATCGGTATAGGTAATGACTTTGTCTTCATCTTCTTCCCGCATCCGTTCATTATAGGAATCCAGAATATTCAGGATACCGCTCTTGGCTTCAAAGTCCCGCGGATAAATTGTAATGGAATACGGTTTTTTGACATCCGCATAACCTAGCAGCTTCAGATTGGAATCATAGGAAGACGGCTGTTTTGACATCAGTGAAGTTAGCAGCTCTGACAGTTCCTGTTCATCCATATTCATGGAAATCGCTTTGGCAAATGCCTCCGGATGAATACTGAACGCACTGTTCATGTTTTCGGCCATGTTGCCCATACCGTCCTGAATCGCTACAGATATCTTTTTCGTCAGCTCCTCTGTGAACTTTGTCATAAAGGAAGTCATCATACTGGTGATACCTTTGGTAATGCCGTCTGTGATTTCACCTGTCACTTTAGCAACTGCTTTCGAAATGTTCTTTTCCACCTGCTCTGCGTTAACAGCACTGGCAATGCCGTTTGAAATAATAGCCTGTGCTGCATCACTGCGGAGATAATCGGAAAAGGAGTTTGTCACACTGTCAATTGATGGTGATTCAGTCATGAATGCATATTTGGAATACTCCGTTATCAGTTCCAGACTCAGCGCATTCATCTCTTCTTCTGAAATACTGGTATCTTTTATCTCTTCTGCTACAAGATTAGTGATTGCTTCAGCAATCGCATCATACTTTTCTGCAATGTATTCTTCCTGCAGGTCCTTGATTACTGTTTCAGAAACAGACTCACCAGGATGATCTTTATAGTATTTCGCAACCTTTGCAGGAAAGCCGGCCATGATTGTTTTGACAAATTCCTGCATGCGCTCTGTTGTAATTCGGTCTTCCAGCTCTTCTTCCACCCGTCTGGAAACCATTTTCTCAACATGCTCTCTGATGACAGTTTTTCCGGATTTTATGACGCCAAGAGGGTCTTCATAGTCCAGAAATTTCTTAAATGCTTCTACAAACTCGTCTGCAGTTTTTTCGTATTCACTCCCTGCATAACCGGCTGTCAGCTGATTCAGTATTGTTGGCAGCTTTGAATAATCCACATTATTCATCAGATCCGCAGATGCCAGTATTTCCTGAAAATTGATACTGCTCATATCCGGCATGGCCTTTTCCAGTGCACTGGAATCAATCATGTCCTCGACGTTCATATCACTCATATCAAGATTCTCAAAGGAAGAAGTATCCATCGAGAGCTTGCTGGAATCAAAGGAAAACACTTTGCTCATTTCCTTCGGGTCGACCGAAAACAGCGTCTCAAGATTCAGACCGTCATTCTCATCTCTCGGGGCATTAAATTCTTTGCCGGTAAATACATCGATGTTGGAATGCAGTAACTGGGAGCCGGTAATCTGACTCCGGTAAGATTCTTCGATGATATGTTTCGTCAGGCTGTCCGGATAGTAAATACCCGGCATCAACATCGCTACCGTCGCATCTTCCCTGGCCTGGATGACACCGGTGATAACAAGATCTTCACCGCCTTTTGCCAGTTTGTTAATGTAGTTTTTATCATCACTCTTATCTGTCCAGACATCATACTCCCCGTCATAGACATACTTCTCATAGCTGTTTACCAGTTTGAAGGAAATGCCGACAAAATCTTCAAAGCTGAATTCCTGCAGCGGACCTTTCTCTTCCTTTACGGTTTCACCGGCAGAGAACGCTTCCATCATGCGGGTAAGCTCATCCGCATTTTTAAGTCCCAGTGTATACAGAATGGTATCGGTGATGCGTCCGCTGGAAGAGATTACCAGCATGCATTCGTTATAGTTTTCTGCCCACCTTCCGGCTTTCAGATCATAGGAATTCTTATACAGAGATTCGTCACTGGGCAGCGCCCGGAATACGTCGGTATTAAACGCAGACGAAAAAACAAGAGAGGAAGAACTGAACCCAAGTGCAGAGAAGGAAGTGTCCGGGTTCACCTGACGTGCTTCCCCATTTTCAAGGCGGTAAATCAGCGGTGTTACGTTATAGCTGTATTCGATCGCCTTGGCATAATCCATGATGTGGCTTTCATCACTTTCAAAGTATTTCTTCAATGCGCCAAGATCATTGTTGGAAACTCTGGAAAACATCGTGCTGGCAATCCGGCGCTCTGTTACTTCTGCCTTTTCTTTCTCTTCTTCCTCCTCTGTTTCCGGAACTTCAATAAAGGAAGACAGTGAAACACTGGCATTCTGGATTTCCAACGGATATTGCAGAAGGGTTTCTTCTTCTACATCCTTAATATATCTATTGACGCCGTTTGATAACGACATGATCAAAGCGATGCCAATAATGCCGATCGAACCGGCAAACGAAACCAGAATCGTACGGGTCAGTTTGGTGCGCAGGTTATTGAAGCTGAGTGACAGTGCGGTGAGAAAGGACATGGACGATTTACCCATGTTCTTATGCATCGGTTCCTCTTCTTCATTCTCCGGTTCAAACGGATCGGAGTCTCCGATAATATTGCCGTCTTTCAGATTTACAATGCGGGTCGCATACTGTTCTGCCAGTTCCGGGTTATGCGTAACCATTACGACGAGACGGTCACTGGCAACTTCCTTTAAGAGGTCCATGATCGTCACACTGGTATCCGAATCCAGTGCACCGGTCGGTTCATCTGCCAGAAGAATATCCGGGTCATTGACCAGTGCCCGGGCAATCGCTACCCGTTGCATCTGGCCGCCGGAAAGCTGGGAAGGTTTCTTGTGGATCTGATCCCCCAGCCCGACTTTTTCCAGCGCTTCCGCTGCCCGGATCCTCCGCTCACTGCCGGAAATCCCACTGATCGTCAAAGCCAGTTCAACATTGGAAAGGATCGTCTGGTGCGGGATCAGGTTATAGCTCTGAAATACAAAGCCGATGGTATGGTTGCGGTAGGAATCCCAGTCCCGGTCTTTATACCGTTTGGTAGAGATGCCGTTGATGATGAGATCCCCGCTGTCATAGCGATCCAGCCCTCCGATAATGTTTAAAAGCGTTGTCTTACCGGAACCGCTTGGCCCGAGTATTGCAACGAATTCATTATTCCTGAGATTCAGACTGACATGGTCCAGTGCTTTCTGTACCAGAGAGCCCGTCCGATACTCTTTACAGATATCTTTAATTTGAAGCACGGTTATAACTATAAAACAGAATTATGGGGAAACAATGGGAATTGCTTATAATTAACAACCTTATAAAAGTGTTCCTTTTATAGAGCGGAACGGATCTGCTCACAATAAGGTGCAAAACATTTCGGCAGAACCATTGACCGCGATTCAGAATAAGTGAATACTTATATTGATAACTTGGCTTATATACTAGCGAAGTTTTCAATGGAGGTATTTATGCATATTAATCGGGAGCTTTATCTGAACCGCATTATCTCTTTTATGTGGGATGGACAGGTTAAGGTTATTACCGGCATAAGAAGGTGCGGGAAGTCCTATTTGCTTAATACAATTTTCAGGACATATTTAATCAATCAGGGGATAAAGGAAGATCATATCCTGAATTATGAACTGGATCTTGCCAGAGATATTAAATACAGAAACCCTCTCGTGCTCGCAGAGAGCGTACGAGAAAAAGTTGAAGGGAAATCGGATCAGTATTATCTCTTTGTCGATGAAATACAGATGTCAGATGAAATAGCCAATCCATATAACCCTGAAGGAAAGAAGATTACTTTTTATGATGCGCTCAACGACCTCAAATCACTCCGGAATCTCGATATTTTCGTTACCGGAAGTAATTCAAAAATGCTTTCAACTGATATTCTTACAGAGTTTCGCGGAAGAAGTGATGAAATTCGCGTTCACCCGCTGAGCTTCTCTGAATACTATGGTGCCGTCGGAGGCGATGAACAGGAAGCATTCGATGACTATGCGTTTTACGGAGGAATGCCTCTGGTTCTTTCCAGGCCTGATGAAACAGAGAAAATGAGATATCTGAAGTCATTATTCTCTGAAGTATATCTGAAAGATATTGTAGAACGAAAAAAAATCAAACGAGAAGATGTATTGTCAGCAATCGTTAATTTTTTTTGTTCTTCCGTTGGTTCATTAACAAACCCGACCAACGTGGCAAATTCAATTAATTCGAAACAGAAACTATCCGGAGAAGATGTCGTTTCAAATAATACGGTGAAAAACTATATTGATTATTTGATTGATGCGTATCTGTTTGAAGAATGCCGCCGGTATGATGTGAAGGGGAAGGAATACTTTAATTACCCAAATAAGTATTACTGTGAAGATCTTGGACTTCGCAATGTAAGAATCGGCTTCAGACAACAGGAAATGACCCACATCATGGAAAATATCATTTACAATGACCTTCGAATTCGCGGATGTGAAGTGGATGTTGGCATCGTGTACAGTACCGAGAAGAATAAATCCGGGAATAATGTTCAGGCAGCAAGAGAAATCGATTTTATCGCAAAGCATGGTGGAAGAAAAACATATATTCAATCAGCTTTTTCTCTGGCAACGGATGAAAAAGCCAGAACAGAGAACAGACCCTTTTCACTTACCGGAGATTCTTTCCCAAAAATCATCGTCCGTCACGATATACGTAAACGTTGGTATGACGACAACGGCATTCTCAATATAGGAGTCTTAGATTTTCTGTTGGATACAACGATTGTCTGAATTCACACTTCGATGAGACCTCCCTGAGGAGGAGAACAAGATCGAACAGATGACTGCGCAGCATAAGAATGAAATCGATGCGCTGACGACGAATATAACGCTGATATGGCCGAGATGGCGCTGAGCCATGCAAAGAAGTATATGAAGTTTGCAGGAGTTAATAAGTGAATCAAAAAAAGATAAATAATACCTATCAGGAATACTGCAAATCTCTTTCAGAGGAAGAGATCGCAGCGTTTGATCTGTTTCTGAATCTCAGATGTGCACCGTTTGAAGAAAAAGCAAAGATCAAGGCTCTGGAAAACCATTGGGGAAAACAATATCCCGCAGCAAAGATTTTTCGCAGCAAGAAAATGTCAGGAATACAAACCGGCAATTGTTTTCCGGGAAGAGAGAAATATCTTGGCTATCTTGAAACGGAAGAAGGAAGACAGGCTACAGAATCCCTTCTGCGCACCAGTAAAACTTACAGCGGATTAGATGAAGCAAGAAACGGCGGTCAGCTGTCTTCTGATCTCACCGATGCTTTTTTAAGTATCAAAAATATGATGCTGGAAGATCTTGCAAATGGGAAAGAGATTACGTCACTGTCCAGATATGTAAAGCGAAACGGATTGTCTCCGTTCGAGCGGGAAAAGCTTCAGGCTTCGAAAGCAAGCGCAGTCAAAAACCAGTCTTTTGATTTGCACTTTAAACAGATCATTTCAGAAAATATTGATCAATTCGAAAGCGACATCCGAACAATGCTTTCGTCATGCGATTTCATTCGTTCTTTGATGTACTCAGAGTATTACAGCAATTGCCCCGACTATTCCAAGTATCCGCCTCGATTTACAAAGACAGAGCTTCGAAAGGAGCTCGAAGAAATCAGAGATGATCTTTTTGATATGCATTTTCTGGTACCACTGTCGAAAGGGGATTACAAATTTAAAACGAACCGCTGGTTCCGAGATAAGCTGGATGAAAGAATTGACGGATTAATGAACTATAGTCATAAGCGCGATGAATTTGGAGAGAGAGTATTAAAAGAATGTTCCGCAGCCAGCGAAGCACTGTTCGCTGAATTAAAAAAACGCTTCCCAAGAGAAGTCATCCGAAATCTTATTCATAGAAATCCGGCATATATGAAAGATTTAGCGAAATATAAGAGGCTTCTGGAACGAAAAGAAAAAGAACAGAGCGATCTTCTTGACCGGATTCCGGAATTCTACAGAGACTCATTCCCGGAAGCGAGAAGAATCAATAGGAAGTTTATTCTTCATATCGGACCGACGAATTCCGGAAAAACCCACGATGCAGTTGAAGCACTGAAAACTGCTGATAACGGAATCTATCTCGCACCTCTGCGGCTCCTTGCGTTCGAGCAATTCGAAACACTGAACGATGCCGGTGTGAAATGTTCCATGGTTACTGGCGAAGAGCAGATTCTTTTGGATGGATCTACCATACAATCTTCAACCGTGGAAATGCTTCCGGAATGGAAGCAATTTGATGTCGCTGTGATCGATGAAGCGCAGATGATTCAGGATCCGGATCGAGGTGGCGCATGGTGTACTGCGATGTACGGGATAAAAGCAACGGAGATCCATGTCTGTGCTGCGCCAGAAGCGGAAGAAATACTGAAACAGATTATCAACGACTGTGGAGACACTTATAAAACGGTTTATCATAAGCGGATGTCGAAACTGGAATACAAAGGGAATCGGTTTAAATTTCCCGATGATGTTCAGAATGGGGATGCACTGATTTGTTTTTCCCGAAAAAATGTCCACGCTGTAGCCAGCGAACTGTCAGATGCCGGAATCAGTACAAGTATCATATACGGAAGTCTGCCTTACGATGTTCGCCATACCGAAGCAAAACGGTTTGCGGACGGCAATGCAAAAGTTCTGGTCGCTACTGATGCAATTGGGATGGGAATGAATCTCCCAATCAAGCGAGTCGTATTTCTTGAGACCAGCAAATTTGATGGAAACGAAGTCAGAAAACTTACTGCTTCGGAAGTCAAACAAATCGCAGGCCGTGCCGGAAGATTTGGAATATATCCGATTGGAGAAGTAGTATCGTGGGGAACACAAATCATCAAAAATGGTCTGAATGAATCTGTTCTGCCGATAAAGAAGGTAATAATTGATTTTCCGGAACAGCTCATTTCAGCACCAGGGAAATTGTCAAAAATAATGGGTATTTGGGAACGTCTTCCAAACGAAGAAATGTTTGAAAAGGCTGATATCAGCATAATGAAAGAACTGACAAGGTGGTGCGAGAAGTATTCATCCGATAAAGAACTTATTATGCAGTTTGTCAAAATGCCATTTGATACTGATAACCGTATACTCCGCAGCACATGGGAAGAACTGTTCCTGAATTGCAGCGAGAACAGAGAATCAGATATTAACGAATATCTGAAATACCAATTTACTTCCGGTAAGACCGAAATGGAAAATCTGGAATTTCAATACAGTTATCTGGATCTTCTGTATAACTATTGCAGAAGGTTTCAGGCAGATTACTGTGTAGAAATCATCAACGCAAAACAACTGATATCCGAGAAGATCATGAATCTTCTTAAGAAGAGAAAATTCAGAAAGCGGGTTTGCAAATACTGTGGAACTCGTCTGCCGTGGCATTATAGCTATACAATGTGTCAAGAATGCTATAAGCGACAACATAAGTCATACTGGTTTGAAGATGAATATTGGGAAGACTGATGAGAAAATCGACAAAACCGCACTTATATTCAGGCAAGATGAAATAACCGGTAATCCGTGTTTCTTTGAGTTATCCCCACGTTCAGACATCCGCTCTGTTTTCATTTATGGTTATAGAAGTCGGAGTCTTCTTCACCAGAGGTGATAAAAACCTGTAACCTCCGGATCATTCCTTTGGTTACAGGTTCGTGCATTTATTCGCCCAGTGGTGTGCAGTCTTTGTTCAGCTCGGCAATGATTACAGGCAGTGCCTTATCAACTTTATCATTATCGATCTGGCAGGTACCGGCATTCTTGTGTCCGCCGCCTCCGTATTTGAGGCAGAGTTCACCGATATTGGCATCACTGCGCTTATCAATGATAGATTTTCCGATCATGACTGCAGTGTTCTGCTTTTTGAAGCCCCATGCGACATGAATGGAGATCTGTGTTTCCGGATACAGTGCATAGATCATGAAACGGTTTCCGGTATAGATCGTCTCTTCGTTTCTGAGATCCAGGACAACTACTCTTCCTTCCACTCTTGCCAGCCGTTTCAGCTGTTCAACGAACTTCTCCTGCTGTTCAAAGTAGAGATCAACACGTTCTTTTACATCCGGCAGTTCGAGGATCTCATCGATGCTCATGTTGATGCAGTGATCAATGAGTTCCATCATCAGATCATAGTTGGAAATACGGAAGTTGTGGAAGCGGCCAAGACCGGTTCTCGCATCCATCAGGAAGTTCATCAGTACCCATCCCTTTGGATCCAGGATCTCTTCTTTTGTAAAGTCTGCCGAGTCACCCTTATCAACTGCCCACATCAGTTCTTCACTGATCCGCGGCAGTTTTTCTTTTCCGCCGTAATAGTCATAAACGACTCTCGCAGCACTCTTGGCATCCGGGTCAATAATATAACGGTCTTTGTAATCTACCCCGACCAGACGGCTCAGTTCGGACTCATGATGGTCAAATGCCAGACCTACCCGCTTATCAAACGGAAGGTTGGTTGTTATATCGTTGGATGTGATATCCACCTTGCCGTCCTGTACATCCTTCGGATGCACAAACTTGATCTCATCGATCAGATCCAGTTCTTTGAGGATCATTGCACATACAAGACCATCAAAGTCACTTCTTGTCACAAGACGTTTCTTTTCAGACATATTCACTACCCTTTTTCTTTCTTTACTTTAACTATTTTAGCATTGTCCAAAGGGTTGTTCTTCACGAATCCGTATGATTATTTGTTATTTTTTCTACAAACGGAAACGCAATCCCGGCAATAACCCAGATAATCCAGCTGATTCCCCAGCTTTTTGTCAGTGCGCTGTAAAGAAAGTAAGCAGCAGTAACCAGTGTCCAGTAAAGTTCCTTTAAATCAACGTTTCGTTTTGTCTCGATATGAAACTCTTCCTTCTGAAGCAGCCGTTTGATCGTACCGCTGTAATGACCTGCCATGACACAGCGTCTTACTCCGTCTGCGACCAGCAGAAACATTAACGGTACTCCGATCACGCCTACCCATTCATCGTTTTTCACGATTGCCGCAGTCACCAGAATCGGGATGATGGACATGATGAATTCCATCACTCCGGTTCTTACATAAGAAGTTTTTTCAACTGCCATCCGTTCACATTCCTCGATGATACGGTCTTCTGCCGCATATTCCGGAATAAATGGGGTCTTTTCCAGAAAATCATACGGTTTGGTATAGCTTCCCGCTTTTATAAACCGGCTGACCGCGTGTGCAATCAGGGCAAACATGACCGCAACCCCTAAGACCGGCATGGCATCAGAACCGTTTTGTCCCATAATGTCAGCCAGTGTACCAAGAATAATGACCGGCACCGGAGAAGCGACACATTCCATAACTCCAAGCGAGACATCTTTTGCCTTGTCTTCCCTTGCCTGCATATAGTTTTCTGCCTCATCCTTGCGAAGGATATAGACCCCTTCTTCCTGTTGTCTCGCAGTAAACGTCTTTTTGATCGTTTCTTTCCAGTCATCCATCGGATCATGGTCTTCCGGTTCTTCATAAACGGTTTCTTTAACCGGTTCTTCTTCCTGCACTGTCGCTTTCGCCACCGTCGGCATGGTATCTTCTTTCAGCAGATAGTCTGTAGAAACATGGAACAGCTCAGACAGCTGCAAAAGCTTCTCGATTTCCGGCTGGCTCTGCCCGCTTTCCCACTTGGATACCGACTGCCGGCTGATCCCCATCCGGTCTGCCAGTTCTTCCTGTGACATCCCATTCTGTTTTCTGAGTTCCGCTATCTTATCACCGATCATGATTATTACCCCCTGTATATCCTGCCGTAACGGTATTCTGATGTCTACCAACCGACAGGTGCAGTTTCCGCAACCAGCAGTTGCGGCCCGTTTCTTTAGAAAACCCGCCTTTCTGGCGGGTATCCGTAATGCTTAATGTCTGCGGGTGATATCCGCTTCCTGATTGATCTGCAGGAGCTTCTGGTTGAGCTGGCCTTCGATCCGTACCAGTTCTGCCTCGGCAGCCTGACGTTTTTCGTGGCCTTCCTTCTGGATGGCAATTACTTCATCCAGTGTCGCAATCAGTTCCTCATTGGTATGCTGGAGTGTTTCGATATCGACGATACCTCTCTCACTCTCTCTTGCGGTCTCAACCGTTGCCTGGTGCAGGGTCTCCGCATTCTTCTTGAGGAGGTCATTGGTCATGTTGGTGACTTCACGCTCTGCCTCAAGTGCTTCCTTGGAGTGGCTGATGCCAAGTGCCAGTACGATCTGGTTCTTCCAGAGCGGAATGGTGTTGACCAGAGTGCTCTGGATCTTCTGTGTCATCAGGGTATCGTTATTCTGAATCAGACGGATCTGCGGTGCCATCTGAATGGAGATCTGTCTTGTAAGCTCCAGATCATACAGCTTCTTCTCAAACCGGTCGCATGCCTGTGCCAGATCATTGGCAGCCTGTGCATCTTCCGGAAGTCCGCTTTCCTGTGCCTTCTTGACCAGTGCCGGAAGTTCATTCGCACGTACTTCCTGCAGTTTCTTCTTGCCGGCGATGATGTACATCGAAAGCTCTTTGGTATTCTGGGCATTGCGCTCATACAGCTGATCCAGCAGCGCAATATCCTTCAGCAGAGTAATCTGATGATCTTCCAGGATCGAAGCAATCTTATCGACATTTGCCTCTGCCTTGTCATAACGTACCTTGTACTTAATGACCGAATCGGTACCTTTCTTAAACAGGTTCCCGAAGAAGCCCTTATCCTGCTTGCCGTCATCGGTTGTCTTCAGTTCTACAACCAGGTCACTCAGCAGGTTGCCGATCTCACCAAGATCCTTGGTACGTACATTCTTCAATGCGGAATCGGAGAAGTCACTGACCTTCTTCTGGGCAGCACTACCGTATTCCAGTACCGTACTGGATTCTGTAATGTCGATCTTCTTGGAGAAGTCATCTACTGTTTTGCGCTCTGCCTCTGTCAGCTTGGCATCCGCATACATTTCTTCAACAGATTTGGCTTTTGCCTCTTCCGTATGAACCTCCTGGATTTTTGCAAGTTCTTCTTCCGGGTTCAGTGTCAGTGTAATTTCCTGAGCCTGTGCCTGTGTATTATTGTTTTCGCTCATGATTGTCCCTCCGATAATCCTTTTTTATACGTTTTTCAGTATAGCACACGCATTTCCATGCGTTGCAGGAATCCTAATAAATATGAATAAATTCTTATATATATAAAACAATGAGAGCTTTCGCCCTCACTGTCTTAGTGTATTAACTCCACTTTCTTAATGCGTATGCCGCAAAGACCGTAGCTATTGTCGAAGCAATCAGTGCTGTAATCGAACCTCTCAGTCCATTATCCCAGGTATTAACTGCCTTAACCCGGTTACCGGTTGTTGTACCGGCAGTACTTACGAATACACCGTTATCATTGATGTATCCCGGCTGGCATGCCTTAGCAGCTTCGTTCCATGCGTAGTTTGCAGGATAACCAGCCATCTGGCAGGTGACGACATTGCTGGTATTTGTGGTTGTAGAAGACTTCTTTGATGTATTAGAAGGCTTTGGATCATCTTTGGCTTCATCAGCTGTAACAAGTACGAAGTCAGAATACTGATCGACATAAGCTACGCCATAACGTTTTTGGGTATTCGTATCCTCTTTGACAAAAACTGTATATCTCGGGTATGTAACTGTGTTTCCAACTTTATGTTGTGAAATCAAATAAAGTACCTGTCCATCCTTAACGTCTAAATTATCAGGAAGATCAAATCTGAGGGCTGCATTAAATGGCAACTGATAGATTTCGTCAGCATCTCTCATAATTTTGATTCCGAACTTGATGCCTACTCCATTTACATTAGTGAGTCCGGAATGCCCTATGATATTTTCTTCTGTAGTATTATCCAGTGCACTAACCGTTCTAGTGACCAATACTTCACCAGCGCAGCTGTTAATATCCGAATAATCAGGTTCTCTGTTCTCGTTATTCGAAGCAATCGCGCCGGCAATAGCACCGTCAATACTGACGCCTTGATTTGTAGGGTCTGTCATATTATCGGATCTGACTACATAGCCGTTTTCCAAATTCTTCGCCAAGTCATCTAATTCATCCAGGTTTTCTGGAGTTGTCGTGCTATGAGCTGTATTTACTCCAGCCGCAAAACGAATTGGGTTCATACTGAGAGAGTTATGGTTCCACCATGATACATAATTCTCAGAATCGATATATGACCAATAAGGGCTATCAATATCCACATTCCCATTATTTATCGTTAGTAAATCATTCAATGTTAGAGCAATCACTCTTTCATTATTATTAATAGTAGATCTCTTTACATAATCCTTAAGTTCGAAATCTTTAGCCGTTGACGCTCCCACTCGGTTGATTCGCATCCGAACATTTTCCAAATTTTCAAGGTATTCGATTTTCTTTGAGTAAATATGAATACCATCTGTTTGAACCTTTGTTGTAAGGTCACTTGGCTGAAACCTCTTACAATAGTATAGTTTTCCGGTAACATACTGTCTGACATATTCATTTGATGTCACATTCATATAAGCATACGCATTTGGAGTACCTACAATAACATTGGATTTTATATGAAGCTCCGGATCATTACTATTTTCAGGAGTGATAATGTACGCATCAGCAGTCTTATCATTTTCTTTTACTTCATCAAAATAAGTAGTTCCACCATTACCACTAGTAATAGTTAAGCTGGTTATGGATTTGAAGTAATTAATTTTTTGCTGTGGCGTTAAATTTGAACCAACCTTAAAAATTACATCTGAATCTTCTGTATCTTTATCCTGTGTAAAGGAAAGCTCGAAGTCAGATAATCCATTAATAGTAGTCACACCATTAGATATATTCAATCTGTCATCATTTGAAAGGGTCACGCATTCATAGCCGCATACACTAACATCTACACGATATGGTGTATTTTTCTGAATTCCAATTCGTTTTAAATCCTCTGCACTTATAAACAAACCCAGATCAGTACCATTATCAATTACAACGGTATGATGAGAATCAGCGCCTCCAGCATCACATAACGAAAGGAAATTCTTTCCATGCTCTGAAGTTCCATCTTCTCTAAAAAACTTCATCTGAGAATAAATAGAATCTTGTGTTGGACCTTCATTGTCATGATAATTATTTATATATTTTAAAAATTCAGTTTTATCTATATTAGTATTATTAGGTTTTAATAATACGCCCGGAATACTATGATTAATATTATTATCATCTGTGTATTCATATGTGTATGAGTTATCAAACGTCAATTTGCTAGGTGCTTGCTTCAGTACGTTACCAACAACAATTTCATTCCCTCCGTTTGAGTTCACAACAGTACCTTGGAAGAAATCAAGTGACATTTCACCAATAAGCTTGACCCAGAACTTAACATTATCATATGTTCCAGGGGTTACTAGCTTATTTTGATTTTGAATATCACTTTGATAGAACTCAATAGTGTCGTCTTTTTTGTGGCCAAGGAAGAACGTAATCATATTTGAAGTTTGATTTGTACCTTCCGGAAGAAATAAATATAGTGATGAATCAGGAAAATCAGAAATGATATTTTTACCATCATCCGTAACACATGACATAGAAAGCTTTAAATTCTCGTCGATATGTGATCCTGGCTGAATAGTACATACACCTTTTCTTAGCTGCGTTTTTTGTCCAATTTCAATTTTTTCCCCACTTATGACAAGCTTATAAATACTTCCGCCAATATTATGGGCAAAATAGATTTCCTTTACGAAACCTGAAGCTTGTTTCGGGAAAGTATCTTCATCGACATATATAAGCATCGTGTCTGCATCTTCAACATTTTGGTGCATTGCACACCAAAATGGACTGATCATTTCACCAGCATAACTATTCGGGTTGTCTTTGTCGTATTTTGTAACAAAGAATTTAACTCCGCCAGCCGGAAAATCAACACCATCATTTGTTTTCCTTACTGCAAATACTTTCTTAGTTTCATCGGCTGTGTAAATTGTTCCAAACACCGGTATCGTATTTGTATAATTTACACTTCCCGAAAGTTTGTAGCCCGTTGATTCATTGCTGTGGATAAAAGTGACTTCATATTCAGCATCGATCGGCCAACTACAATGATTTCTGAGATCGTTAGTTGATACAGAATATGTCTTCGTGCCTGTGTTTGAACCTTCAACGGTCAATTGTAATCCGCCAACTCTGATCATGGATTTTCCGCGTGTCAGAATTAACGTATTTTTATCTTCAGAATTTATCTGAATCGAATCAGGAAGCGTTATTAAAACTTTTGTTTTGTCGCTTGATAATGTTACGGTTCCGATTGTTATATCCGACTTATTAATATCAGTTGAAAAGGTAACACTATTTGAAACTGCAAAATACGAATTGACTGCTCCTCTATCCCCAGGATTAACAAAATAAACATAATAGCTTCCTGCTGGATAATATCCTAAATCTGCAAGCGGAACATTAAGTTCATTCGTTTCTGATGTACCTATATAACCAGAAATACTGACATAGTATCCTCTAGGGTCTTTACTGCTTTGTGTCAGACTAAGCTTATAATTCTGTCCCATGCCTGGCGTAAAGAACGGCTGATCTCCATCTGCAGTTACAGTAAGTGTATCACTGACATTGTCTTGATTACTGTCAGATAAAGTGACTGTTAATTTTGGGCCTTTTTGTGGGGCGTCAGGTATACTTGAACCGTCATCGCCGCCTCCGCCGCCTCCGCCAGAGTTCTTTTTTTCTTTGAAGTGGATTGTCCCACTCTTGCTTAAGTTATAAATAACAGATCCAGTCGGTCCGTTCACAGTCATGTATACTTTGTAATCACCTTCAGGAAGTTCATCTGTCGGTGAAACACTAAATTCATTATTACTAAAAGTGCGTACATATGACGTAATTACTTGATCAGTATTTTTAACTTCTTCAAATGGTTTACTGTTATCATTAAGGTGTAGTACATACTTATTTGATGGGGTTGTTGAACTCACTAAAGTAAGATCGTAACTTTGTTGATTTTCTATATTGCTAAAATCTTTACTCATAGTAATAGTAAAGTTGGAACCCCCATCATTTGTCGATATACTACCGTTTACTGATGAGCTTTTATCAATATCAACATTTTCAAAATAAAATCTTGAGTTTAATGCTTCTAGGTAAACAGTATAATCACCTGGGATTATAGCCGGTCCATAAAATTCAGATAATGGAAGTGTAAGGAATGGGAGTGTAATAGTGTCAGTTGTCTGCGCCTTTGTTTGTTTAGAGCAATAAAGGGTATGATTTGGATTATCATCAATAATAATCCCCGCATTATAATAATTTTCAGTACTTGGATCAAGAGTCTTATCGCTGTAAGTAATTCCAGTGAACACAAGATTACTCCCGACCTGCGTTACACTTCCAATATTTCTAAAAACGTTATTCTCAAAAATTGCTTTACCAGTGAAAGTAGTAACATCACCATAAACATCACCATAGTCATCGACACCTGTTTTTTTCTGTAGCTTGATAATATCTGAATCTGAACATCCTGTGGTATATCCGATTCGATCAGAATTCAGCGTTATTGTATTATTTAATAATTCAGTATCATTAAGTGTTCCAATATAAATTTGTCCAAATTGTTGCCCATTCTCTGTATGATAGAAACCTAATTTATATTCATCTCCTTGTTTAAATGGGTTATTTGTCGGTGCTGTTATTGTGATAGTCTTTTCAACCGTAGAAACATCTAAAGTCCATGTATCCGATCTTAAGTTAGCAGGATTTTCTTCATCATTATTATTCGCACTGAAAATCGCTTGAATGGAATATATACTACTATCAAACTGAATAGGATTATCAGTTAAAGCACGTTCCTCATCACTTTCTGAAGTTTTATAGTTCCATTTTTTAAAACTGTATCCTTCAGCTGGGTTAGCTTCATACTGGTACTTATTTCCTTCATTAACAATCCCAGCTGTTACTGTGCCACCTTCTATAGGATTTATAGTTGCTTCAGGCATATTAGCAGTCCAGTTAACTGGAGCTTCTTCTGCCTTTACACCGTCCGCACTAAAAAGCATCCCCACTACCATAAACAGTGATACGAACACCTTGAACAACCTGCTGTTCTTCATAACATGTCTCTCCTTCTCACAAAAAGACGCACTTCTCTATATGGATACAGAAAGTGCGCCTTTTACTGGTGTTATATACTTGCAGCTGGCTGACTTTCCGGTCCCTTTAGCTTTGCGTCACAGGCTTTCACCTGCTTTGCTAAATCATTATTTCGGCAAAGAAAAAACCACTTTGCCTTTCGCATCTTTTAGTCTATTCCACTCGGAACATATCTGACAATATGTAATATTAAATATTTATATATAGGTCCTACCATTTGCCTTCCTGCATGGTATACAAAGTCACAGGATCTATTCCCCTATCTATGGAATATCGTTTTATTACAGCCGGAAAGCTGACATGTAGTAAATTAATACTTGAAGATCCTGTTATCGCCTTTGTAAGAACCCGGCGATACAGTTATGGAGCAGAAATCCTATGAGCAATACGATAATCAAAACCATTCTTGGCGATATTACAAAGGTGAAAGAAGTCGAAGCGATCGTCAATGCCGCGAACCGTAGCCTTTTGGGAGGCGGCGGAGTGGACGGCGCAATACACCGTGCAGCCGGACCGCAGCTTCTGGAAGAATGCAGAACATTGCACGGATGTGATACCGGTGACGCAAAGATCACCGGGGCATATAACCTCCCCTGTAAGTATGTAATTCATACAGTCGGGCCGATCTACAGCGGCGGCAACCATAACGAAGAGAATCTACTTAAGAGCTGCTATACCCGATCCCTGGAGACGGCAGAAAAAAACGGGATACGCAGTATCGCGTTCCCTTCTGTTTCAACCGGAGTATATTCTTATCCGGTAGATGAAGCCGCGAAAGCCGCTGTATCCGCTGTAAGGAACTATGTCAGTGAACATCCGGATGCGTTTGATCTTATTATGTGGGTACTGTTTGACCAGCATACAAAGAACGCCTATGATTGCGCACTGGAAGACATTCCGGCATAAGAACATCGATTTAACGAAAGGAAGATAACCGTTATGACAGAAAACAAAACCAAGTATTTACCGTTACTGATAATCACCTTCTGTATTGCCGCAGTACTGGGTTACTTTACCGGAAACGCAGGTGTTAAGAAACCAGCAGAAGACACTGCATCGGTAATGGAAGAACTGCAGGCACTGAACCGGGAATCGGTCATGCATATGAGCCCGCAGGGAACGATTCATGTAATCGGACATAAGAGCCCGGATTCAGATACGGTATGTTCAGCCATAGCCTATGCAAGACTGCTGAACATGTTGGGATATGATGCGGTACCGAATATTACGGAAAAAGTAAACAATGAGACCGCTTATATTCTGGAACAGGCTGGCGTGGAAATGCCGGAGATACTGGAAAGTGCTGCCGGAGAGACGGTATTTATGGTCGACCACAGTGAATATATCCAGGCTGCCAATGACATGGTAGATGCTCATGTAATCGGCGTTCTGGATCATCATGGTGTCGGTACGCTGAACACCGGTCATCAGGTTGTCTATCAGGCAAGACCAATTGGTGCTACCGCAACGATCGTCTGGCTGGATTATTTGAATTACGGGCTTGAAATCGATCAGCAGACTGCCTACATACTGCTTTCTGCAATCCTTTCGGATACTTCTAATCTGACCGTTACCTCAACGACCGATGCAGACCGCAAAGCGATACCTGCTCTTGCAGAGATCGCTGGTGTATCCGATACCGAAGCATTGTTTCAGGTACTACATGAAAAGAGCTTTTCCTATGAAGGTATGAGTGATCTGGATATCCTGTTCTCTGACTACAAGGAATATGAGGTAGGCACTGTAACCTTTGGTATCGGACAGATCAACTCTCTGAATGAGGAAATATCAAAAGATCTCAGTTCAAGGATGAAGAATATTGCAGAAGAAGCCTGCGCACAGAAAGATGTAGATCTCCTTTTCGCAAGCGTCGGTATTCGTGAGGATGGGGTAAAGATTGATTATATTGTTCCTCTGAATGACGCATCAAAACAGATGATGGAAGATGCTTTCCCGAACTATGACGAATATGATGGAACATCTTACATCTATCGTACTGGTTTAGGAAGAAAGACAAAGTTTGTGCCGGGATTAACGGATTATATTTCAGCACATCCACATGAGTAAAAATCACAGGGCACTCTGCCCTGTGGTTTTTTCAATCTTATCGAACGCGGATATCGCCGCTGATTGTCTGGATACTGACTTCGTTTCCTTCTTCGAAGGATGGAACATTGGAATCGATCGAACCGGACATGGACCGCAGTTCGGTGCGGATCTTCTCGGGATGTTTCATCTTCAGCGATACATCACCGCTGACCGTCTTGAACTGAATGGAATCAAACGATTCTTCAATCTCTGCATCGATATCTCCGCTCTGACATGCACAGGCAAGACTCCCTGCGTTTTCACACCGGATATCCACGTCTCCGCTTGCCAGTTCTCCATAGAAGCGATGGATCTCCTTCAGACGGATATATGCGTCTCCGCTGGCTGTCTTTACCGCCAGATCTTTTACTGAGCCCTGACGGATCTCAAGATCCCCGCTGGTACTCTGGAACCGGATGGATTCCAGGTTCACCATCTCTGCCGTAAGATCCCCTGACAGTACCTGAATATCTGCAGAATGCAGATGTTCCGGCACCTGCAGGAACACATCCATTCCATTCTGGAAGATCCTGCCGCTGCGCAGTTCTTTGATTACCAGGGTATCTCCTGTTACCTCCATCATGATCTGGTCCAGATTCCCCTCTGCCCGTACATATACCATTTCATCCTGTGACGGGCTGATATGAATATCCATGCTCATACCGGTGATATCGATTTTCTCGATATTGGCATATACCTCTTCCCGGGTACCGTTTTCTTCCCGTCCCTGAAACAGATTGGTAAACAGGGAGTTTACAGTATCGGTAAACCCGCGTATGGTATCGGAACCAAACGGATCGAACCGGTATGCGGCTTCAGTTTTCCTTACTGCCCCGATCTCTCTAAGCAGTGCACGGATATCCCCCATGGATTCCAGTACGATCTGTTCTGCCGCTTCATTTGACTCTCCCTGAGAGATCAGATCTGCATAATGATCGGTCATATTCGCAAGAACTTCTTCCTTCAGGTTTTCCAGTTCTTCATTCATTACGTACTCATCGAAGCACTGATCCAGTTTTGCCTTAATCCGTTCCATCTCCAATCAGCCTTTCCAGCAATACTCTTGCATTATGAAATTCCCGGCAGCTTTCCTGATATGCCTTTCTGCCTGCGTCGGTAACCGTATAATAGCGGCGCCGTGCACCGCTGTTTTCATCACCCCAGTAAGAAGTGATATAGCCGTTCTTCTCCAGCCGCTTGAATGCGGTATAGAGGGTTGCTTCATTCAGGCCATACTGATCATCCGTCAGCTTCAGGATCTGTTTGTTGATCTCATAGCCGTAACTGTCTTTTTCACAGAGAAACCGCAATAAAATCGTATCGGTGTTTCCCCGTATCATGTCAGATGCAATGCCAGCCATGATACTTACCGGGTGCTCTGTGTCGGATAGTAGAACTGAATTCCGCTGTAGCAGCAGGAGAAGAAGTCTTTATTGGCATTGAACTCCTTCTGGTTAAAGCCTGCTGGTGCTGCTGTGGTTTTATTTGTCTTAGTGTTCTTGATCACTTTGTTTTCCATGTCATTCACCTCTCTGTTCATCTATAACATAGTTCTAGATACCTTACCTGTCAAGGTATATTGAAAAGAAAATGCAAACAGGTTCCAGTTTGTTTCATTCGATATGACAGGACCGGGAAAACAATTCTTCCGGATCTGATTATTCTTGGGATTGTGAAACTTTTCCCTTAATACTATACTTAGATTAAGGGAAACATAATCGTTTTTGCATTTTCAGGAGGATGCGATGCGGGAATTCAACTACTCATTGATTAATGACCGGACATGGGATACCGAGATGCTGGAGCTGTTTTCTGCGATTTATAAGACAACCGGCAGGCAGGAGATCTTTTTGAAACAGAAGTCACAGGAACTGGAAAAGCTGACCGATATTGCCAGGATCCAGAGCACCCAGGCCTCCAATGCACTGGAAGGTATCCGTGCATCAAATAACCGCATCAAGCAGCTGGTCGCAGACAATGCGATACCAAGGAACCGGAATGAAGAACTGATCTCCGGGTACCGGGATGCGCTTGAAATAATATATGAAAGCTATGATGCGATGCCAATCGTACCGAATTATATTATGCTGCTGCATAGAATACTCTTCAGTCATACCAATGATTCTCAGGCCGGTAAAATCAAAAGTATTCAGACCTATATCGATACGAACCAGTCCGGGAAGGATTCTGCATACTTCACAACCGCTTCTCCTTTAGAAGCACCGGTAATGCTGGAACAGATCTGTTCCGAATACAACCGGGTAATCGACCATAAAGAGGTTGACCCCCTGCTTGCGATTACGGTATTCATTCGTGATTTTCTTTGTATCAATCCGTTCAATGAAGGCAACAGCCGGATGAGCAGGCTGCTGTTATCGCTGCTGCTGTACAAGAATGGTTTTCTTGCCGGCAAGTATATTTCACTGGAAGCCAAAATCGCAGAAAACCCGGAACTGTGCCGGGATGTACTGTTTGAATCCATGACCGGATGGCATGAAGGTACCGATAATCCAATTCCATTCATCAAATATCATCTGAATATCCTTTCTTCGGTCTGTAAAGATTTTGAAGAACGCTTCTCCCTGGTAGAAGACAAGCATTCTGCACTGGAAACCGTACAGATGGCAGCACAGACACTGACGGGAAAGTTTACCAAACAGGATATCCGAAAGCTCTGCCCTTCCCTCAGCATCAGCTCTATAGAAGGTGCATTACGTAAGATGACTGAATCCGGTGAGCTGATAAGAGAAGGCATCGGCAAAAGTACCACGTATTATCGATCTGATAAAAAGAACGGTACACTTTGAAATTACCATCATTAGAAAGTTTTTAAGAAATGGGAGCCTTCCAATCTAATTCATAACTATATTTTGTTTTTTAACTCAATTTGTGTTTTAAGTCATTTTTACTGTTGTAAATAACGTCTGACATTTTCAGCAATTCCTGCCCAAAGCCGATTGTTCAATTCCTTGCGGATGTATCGGCGAAGTGGAACCGTCGAATCGCATTGTCTGGTACCGTCAAGTCGGTCTGCTGGCAGTAACTATAAATTCATTGTTCGCTTACCTTCGATATCATCAGATTGGTACTTACTCAAAAAGGATATGCACATAAGACTGTTTTTTTATATAACGGAATATAATTTTAATATTTTTGCGTAAATACGCAAAAATATTTCGAGTATTATTTGCCGTTACGAAAAAGGCACGATATAATTAACTCGTTACAAAATTGCGTATTTACGCATTTTTGATTCGAGGTATGAAATATGGAACTGGAGAGAAAAGAGTATCTTCAAAAGCTGATCGATAAGATGGATAACGGGAGAATCAAAATTGTAACCGGTATCCGCCGCTGTGGAAAATCATACCTGCTGTTTGAGCTTTTCACAAAATATCTTCAGAGCCTGGGTGTTGAAGAGGAACAGATTATCCGTATAGCGCTGGATGAATTGCCGAACGCAAAGTACAGAAATCCTTTCGAACTGGACAAGTACATCCGGGAGAAAATCACTGATAAGAATAAAAGATATTACATTCTGATCGATGAAATCCAGTTTGTGTCTGAAATTCAAAATCCCTATGTTGATGACCCACAGGCCAAAATCGGTTTTATCGATGTGATTCTCGGCCTCATGAAAATCAAAAATGCGGATGTTTATGTGACGGGAAGTAATTCAAAAATGCTGTCCTCGGATATTCTGACACAGTTCAGGGATCGAGGGGATGAGATTCGTGTTTATCCGCTTTCGTATGCGGAATTCTATGCTGCGTATCAAGGAGATAAGCATAACGCATGGGTTGATTACTACACCTATGGAGGAATGCCATACACACTGTCACTCTCTTCACATGAGCAAAAGAGCCAGTATCTTAGAGATTTATTCACCCTGACTTATTTGAAGGACATCGTCGAAAGACATTCGATTCAAAATGATACGGAAGTACTTGAAGATCTGCTGAATATCATCGCATCTGGGATTGGATCTTTAACAAACCCCACCAAACTCTCCAATACCTTTGACAGTGAGAAGCATTTGAAAATCTCAGCCGCAACGATAGACAAGTATCTTGGTTATTTTCTGGAAGCGTTCCTGCTGTCAAAGGCAGAACGATATGATGTTAAAGGGAAAAAGTATATCAAAACGCCAGCTAAATACTATTTCACGGATGTCGGATTACGGAATGCAAGACTGGGGTTCAGGCAGCAGGAAGAAACTCATATTATGGAAAATGTGCTCTACTGTGACTTGCTGAGACGGGGATTTGATGTCGATGTCGGTGTTGTTGAGTACAATTACAAGAAGGAAGACGGAAAGAGCGCACGGGTACAATTGGAGATTGATTTCGTAGTCAATCGCGGCAATCAGCGCTACTACATTCAATCTGCTTTATCCGTTGGCGACCCGGAAAAACGTGCACAGGAGATTAATTCCTTAGTAAAAGTCCCGGATTCATTTCGAAAAATCGTTGTAGTCGGAGATCGGATTAATCCATGGAAGGATGACAATGGAATTCTTTACATCGGGATTGAGCAGTTCCTTCTTGATGAGAATGCAATTAATATGTGAAGGAAGAAGAACGATTGATCGGTATCTGTACTGTTGCTTATCTGAATAATTGTTCAGAGAAAAATAATTCAGAAAAAAGCAAAGTCCTTTCAGATTTCTTCTACTTCCCAGTATCCATTTTTAGAGGCACCGTGACGTACTAGTCTCCCCTCTTTCTTCAATCGAGCCAAAATACGCTGAACTTGACGCAGGGAAAGATTCAGTGCTTTTGCGATTTCTTTTGCCTTCAGATATCCATTCTCTTTCAAAAGATGAATCGTCAATCTTCATTTGTTGCGACATTTACTGCATACTACAACTCTGATGCCAAAAGACCGGTACGTTCTGAATTTTCCTCCATAAGACTGTATTGTGGTTTTCAGGGAATTAAAACTTCTCACGATCTCATTCTTGTTGCAGCAGCCAATCTGGAAGATTGTGGATTTTGATTCCCTCATAGTCATAGGTCTCATGTTTTGTATTAGCCAGAATCATTTTCGGATAAGCGTCTTTGATTTTTAAAAGCGGACTATACTCACGCTCAAAGGTATCCGATCTGGAAATATCGTCACTCACCTGAATATAGATCTTCTCATTGCCCCGGACAGCCACAAAATCCACTTCCTTCTGATAGAGCTTCCCAACATAGACTTCATACCCGCGGCGCATTAGTTCAATACAGACGATATTCTCATACATCCGTCCATAATCAAGATTCCGTCTGCCAAGCTTTGCAAAGCGAATACCTGTATCACTAAGATAATACTTCACAGAGGTTTTAAGGTATTTCTTCCCACGGATATCGTATCTGCGGACGCCATAGAAAACATAAGCATCACAAAGATATTTGATATAATTGCCTATCGTTTTATGATTCGTGACAATTTCATTTGCTGTCAGTGTATCACTGATGTTGTTTGGAGAGGTAAGGTTTGATACATTATCCATCATGAATTCAGCCAGATGCTCCAGTGTCGTGGTATCTGACAGATTATATTTTGTAACCAGATCACGGTTGATAATCGTATCGTACACTTCCCGAATATAGTTTTGCCGATCCCGTTCTGTCCGGTATTCATAGGAGCCTGCCAGTCCGCCTTTGATCATATATTCCTCAAAAAGCGTTTGAATATCGTTTTCTTCTTCATAATACCGGCAGAATTCCGCAAAGCTGAACGGGAACACATGAATCTCAATATATCTTCCTGTAAACATTGTTGTCAGGTCGGAGCTCAGTAAAAAAGCATTGGATCCAGTGATATACAGATCATATTTCCGAGAAGCATGCATGCTGTTGATTGCCAATTCAAACTTCTCACAAAGCTGCACCTCGTCAATGAAAACATAGTTTGCTTTCTCAGGGTCATAGTGACTCTCAATATGATCATAAAGAGCATGGTATTCCTTAAGGCCCTCGTATTTCAGGTCATAGAAATCCACAAAGATGATATTGGAAGCAGGCTGTGTCTCTTTAATCCTTCGGATATAAGCCTTCATCAGCTCGGACTTACCACAGCGGCGTACCCCGGTGATAATCTTGATATCTGGCGTGCCCATTAGGTCAAGCAACTGCTGCATATATTTTGGTCTCTCTATATATTTCATTACACCACTTCCGAAACTGAAATTTTTTTAATATTCCGAACCTGCTCTCACAAATTACTCAAAACAGTTTATTTTGTCAATAGTAGAAAACTGTCCCGGTCTTTATATACCTGGTTATTTCTTTAAAATCACAACAGCCGTTCGTTTTTTCCGATGAAACAGAATCAATCGATACCTCACCATATGCAAATTATGCAGCGAAGTTGAGATCGACTGTTTCCTTCATCAGCGTCTTTACTTCTTCCGAATTGTATTCAGAATCGGTATCTATACGATTGCTTGTTTTCCCAGATGAATACATCTCCGACTTAAAGAAGCCAACCTTTTATTAAGCTGGCTTCTTTCGTTTAAGCAGTTATTGCGGTTCTGCCGATCCTTCAGGAGCTGCCGGCTCTTGTGCAGCAGGCGCTGCCGGTACCGCATCCGCAGCAGGTGTTTCTGTCTTAACCTGTTCCATTGCTTCTTCTACTGAAGAATCATTATTTCCGGTTTCGTCAGAACCTTGATTTCCGGAAACATCCGGTGTTCCAGTGGAAGGATTCGCTTCTGCGTTCGCATCTTCACCAGTGCCTTCCGTCAGACCTTCTTTCGGTTCTTCTGTCTGGTTCTCATTCTGACCGGTTGGCTCTTCCGTCGTCGTCTTGGTGACCGTGTAGTCTACCGTAGCTTCTTTCTTGTATGTACCGGTCTGGATCGCAATGACAGTGCTGTATTCATCGCTTTCTCCACCGTCTTCAACTGTTTCGTTACCCAGATTAAGTCCACGCTTATGCAGCCACTGTTGCAGTTCGCCTCTCGTCATGCCAATGACTTCTTTCGTGTTCTCACTGTCTAAAACGATCAAGTCATCTTCCGCTTCTTCAGCACCAAGCGATACCGTGTAGTCAACGAAGCTTCCGAAGATCATCTCGCCACTGGTGTAGCGGATGATTGTTCCTGCTTCATACTTATCACTGTATTCTTCACTCTTTTCACCCGCATACAGACCCAGCTCTTCCAGGGTAGCAAGGAATTCCTCTTCACTGCAGTGCAGACCTTCCGGCAGCACAACCAGTCCGTTCTGTTCTCCGGTATCTTCTGTCAGATAGATATAGCCATATACTGCCATACCATGTCTTGAAGATGAAACCGGCCACCAGCCTTCATGATAACGGCCGCCGAAGTTGCCTTCCTTGATATAGATCATCGTACCGTCTTCACTAACTTCGGTTACATAACCAACATGGTGATCCCATACGATGATGGAGTTCGCTGCAGGCTTGTCTCCTGTCTTATAACCGGAGATACCGGCTCTGCGGAACCAGTTGCCCGCATCGCCCCAGTTCGGCAGTCTTGCACCAACCGCCTGGTTGGCAAGTGCCCATACTGCAAATGTGCAGTTGCTGGAAATTGTACCAGGGTACGGGTTGAACTGACTCTCATAGTAGAACAGTGCATCACTTTCAGGTCCTGTATCAGCACCCGGTACATAATCATCATGCGATTCTTCAAACAGTTCACTGATCTCGATCCAGCCCGGTGCCCCGTTGTACGGGTAACCGATCTGTTCGCTGCCTTCAAATACCCAGAACTGATCATGGTGACGGAATACGACACCCGGTACGATACCATTCAGGTTATCCCCTTCCATCAGAATCAGACCCTGCGAAAGACAGATTACATCACCACCAAAGTATGCCGGGTTGAACAGGAGTTCTTCACTCCATTCTGTCTCCGCATCCTTCTTCAGATAGTAGTACTGACTGCCGCACTGATAGATCCGTTTTCCCTTGATCTTAAGGGTTTCTTCTTCCCCGTCTTCATCGCTGTTCGGAAGAGAAGTCGGCCACATACGTGTATTTACTGCAGTATAGGTCAGCCCGTCTTCTTCAAAGCCAAGTGTATACAACTGATCTGCATCCGTTACAAAGTCGGATACCTCATCGGGATCTGCAATACTTACGTTAACGGTAAAGATTGAATCTTCTGCTCTGCCGATCAGTACTGCTTCACCGATACCGGCAATGACAGGTACACCGTCGTTAATCGAAACAACCCCTTCATCCGAGGTTTCCCATTCGATATCCCACGGGTTGATCAGAATACGCTCGCCGTCTTCACAGTATTTCCAGATTCTCGGCAGCAGTTCACCGCTCTGCCCATAGACCGCCTTTACCGATCCTTTTTCCGCAAGGATTGACGAGGAAGCATTATTAATACTGTCCATATCAATACGGTCTACTAAGGAGAGCGATTCTCTGGTCCACTTCCCGCTGTTGGCACCTTTTTTACCAGTATAGTAGTTCTCTACATAGTTCTCTGCCAGTCCGCCTACTGAGGTGTTGACAAAGGTAACGGTAGTACCGTCTTCCGAGATGGTAGCAGCTGCCGGCTTTTCCACTTCGATTTCAATCGGGATTTCACCGGTATTCGGATCTCCTCCCGTATCATCCCGCATACCCCGGATAACCGTATCGGTTACCCCTTCTGCATGAACGGTATACTGAAAAGCCCATGTACCTGCAGTCAGATACGTGGCAGCAAGTGCTACTTTCAGTGTTTTGGAAGCAATTCTGTTAAGAATTGGATAGAAAGTTCTGATCATATGTTTCATTCAGACCCTCCTTTCATAATATATATACGATTTAGGTTTGCTGATATACCCCTCCGGATATCCTCCGGAGGGTTTTTTTTCAGGGAAGACGGGAGTTTTTATAAACTCGTTCTAACTGTTTTTCAGCTCCTGATTTTTCAGAGCAGCAGCATTTTCTGCCTCACCTGAAGTTCCATACTGGCCTCCTTCATACACACCGTCTTCATTAACAATCAGATAGAACCAGCCTGTATGATGTCCTGCAGGGGCAGTAGTTTCTTCTAGGAAATAGGTTCCATATGGCAACATTCCGATCCAGAAGACACCGTTTGTACCTGAATTAAGTGGCTGCGAAACCAATACTCCATCTTTATCTTTTAAGGAATAAAGTGGTGCCGTGGTGCTTCCTCTGCGAATAGTCATTTGAGCACCAGCAAGAGGTTTGTTTTCACCATCTCTCTTTCGCAGAACTACTCTTTGTTCACCCTTAATGCTATTCCAATAAGCATATCCGACCGTATCTCCCTCACTTGTACCATAGAGGTAATCATCGGTATCGTTGAGCGTTTCACTGTCAGGTCTAGCGTTACGGAATACTTTATAAGTTGCTTCATTAATATCTGTTCCGGTTACCATGGCAAACGGCTTCGTCATCAGATAATGGTTATCTGTTGCTGCCCATACCCAGATAGACCCTTCTTTTGAGGTGATATTTCCAATCAGTTCAATACTTGCCGGGAATTCTTCTGTCTCAGCAATATAGATATCCTGATGCGCATAATGGTAGTCTTTTTTACCATTCGTTTTCGCTTCAAGCTCGCCCGCTTTGATATTTCCCGAATTGTCCAAAATAGTACCAAACCGGTTCGTACTATCTCCAAAACTTGGATTACCGGAAAGCTGCAGCTTACTGCCTGCGGACAGATAGATTCCCGCACCATCTAGGATGCTTTCATTTAGATTTATCACGCCGCTGGTCATTACAACTGTACCATTCTGTGCAACAAACACTGCACCACCGCGTCCCTCCGTTTTTGAATTACGAAGTGTCGCGTTTCCCTGTATGGTCAGCTTACCGCCCGAAGGTACATTTACAATACCACCATCTTTTGTCACGGTGTAGCTGCCCTTTGCACCATCTACCGTAATATTCTCCAGTGTCAGCTCACCATTCGCTGTCAGCATCGACGAATCTTTATATCCGCCGCGTCGGATCGTTGCTGTGTTTCCGCTACCCTGGAACGGGAACATCGAAGCAGTCTTCGATGCGGTTGTCAGAACAACCTTCTTTCCAGACTTAACGGTTAATGCTTCTTCAACAACATAACTCTGAACCAGCATTTCAACACGGTATCCTTGATTTGCATCATAACTGGGGTTGGTAATATCAGCACCTTGATATAACGTATTATCCAAGGTATTAAATGCATCCTGAAGGTTTGTAAATACTGCCGGCGCATTCACTTTATTATCGCTATATCTATAATAAAGCAGCGCTCCGGAAGCGGTTGTAATCTTGCAGACCGGTTTTATATTGTTAAATAACACTTTAGAAATGTACCAGTCTTTTTCATCAACTCCAGGTTTTTCATTATTTTCGCCGATTTCTCCAGAATATGTCATCGTTGGAATAGATGCATATTTTGTCGCCTGCGCTGAAGTGAGTTCTTCTGTTACAGAGTAATTGAGTCCATTTGAAAGATTTTCTGCCGTTACAGACTCTCCAGTTTTCAGTTTAAGATATGCAACAGAATAATCTCCATGACTAATAAAGGTCATTCCGCCATATTCGCCTTCAATCGCTCCTGCACTTGGCTGTCCCGGTGTAGAGGCATCTCCTGTCAGTTTTACTGTGAAATTGAATTCTTCATTTTCATCAATACTTTCTGCTCCGGCATCAACTTCTTTCCGAACCTCCAGAGAGAAAATCTTAACCCAGTAAATTGGTTTATTTGTCTCAACGCCAGCAATCAGACCACCCTTCAGTCCATTTCGATCATTTACTAAACAGTAGAATGTTTTCATATTCACATCTGAATCGGCATCGTTAAAGTTGGCAAAACGTTCTCGCTCTCTGCCATGCCCTGCGTATGGAGCTGTTTCGTTTTCCGGATGACCAGTATCCTTGTCACCGGGTACATAAACACCGATATAAGCACCGTTCTTTAACCCTTTACCGACGACCTTAATGACCCAGTTCCAGCCATCATTTACTTCGACATTGCATATTTCTCCATTGCTCTTTTTATTACCGGAAATAATCGGTGTTTCATAGAAACGCAGACGGACTGCTCCTCCTTTAATACCTACTCCGCCTCCTGCTCCAACAGCTGTATTGTTTATGATTCTTCCGCCGGACATAGTGAAAGAATAATTCTTATCATTATTCCCCACATATACTCCGCCTCCGTTACCTTTAGCTTCACATTTGCTGATTTCTCCACCAGACATGATGAAATTGCCATTTTTGTAATAGACTGCTCCGCCATTTCCATCTGCTTTACATTGAACGATATTTCCTGATTCAAATATCAGATTAGTATTATTACTACCGGTCTTATATATTGCACCTCCATCTAAAGTCGTGCCACAGTTTTTGATTATTCCTCCACTTATGGTAACGGAACCTCCGCTAATATAAATTCCTCCACCATTACCAGTAGTATAAGAGTTTTGAATAATCGCATTCTTTCCAAGAGTAACCGTATGGCCATTTTCTGATGTTGAAATAAATGCTCTGGAACTAAGACTTGGAGTCACGCCATTGTTTGATCCACCATCCAAAGTAATATTTGTTAATTCCATGTTGCATTTCGCAGTAATCATATTCGAACCAGTATCTTTATAATCTGTACTGCGAAGAATCTTTGCGTACGTTCCACTGCTCCCCCTGTAAGCATAATCATCCTTAGGATCCTTAGGGCTAGCAGAAGCCGTTGTAAAAATGATTGTTCGTGCAGCTGTATCTTTCGTAGTAATATACTTTGTTGGTTTATACTCTTCTACCAGCATTTCTACACGATACGTCGGTCCGGTATAAAGTCCCTGGTCGTTATATAAACCAGGATTTTCATTTCTTAACAAACTGAATGCAGATATTTTGCTTACTGCATTCGCATCTCCAACATCTAGGCGATCAAAAATCGCCGGGTCTGTGCATTCCGGATCAAAGTACAACAGAAATCCACGTTCATCCGTTATCTTACAGATCGGAGGTCCTGCCCAAATGATCTTTTTCCCATCTAGATCGTTACGGTCGATAATGCCATGAAGCGTGCTGGTGTCAGATTTGAATGTATAATTCTGATCTGATAATCCTGAAAAATCTTTATCTACAGCACTACCAAATTGCGCTCCAACACTCTTTGCATTAACAACTCCAATCTCACCATTTAAACTCGATAATACAGAAACACTGCTGCTATGGTTATTAGCACCAGATTCCCATAAACGAAGGTTTGATTTTGAACCAGAAGCGGAATAATTGTTTTTGATAGACGTATTATCAGTTGTTTTATCGTCATTACCAATCGTAAATGTTCGATTATTCTCTAAATAAACACCCGCTGCATTTGTTATTGCTCCTCCAGATAGACGGTTGTTTTCTACCATCGATCCATTTTGAAGAGTCAGATGCGCATTCGAATAAATGCCGCCGCCCATTCCTCCGGAAGTGTTTCCACTGATCGTACTATTATTTACTATAAGTTTCCGATTGTTACTGTTGTTTTTATTATAGACATTGATCCCTCCGCCATTCCCATTTGCGGTGTTATTCATAACACTAGTTCCATTATTAAGTGTGGTAGTACCGGCATTGGTATAAATGCCTCCACCCGTACCACTTGGTGCAGAATTTCCATCAATCGTCACATTCGTAATAGTCAATGAAGAATTATCAGCATTTCTGTCATAATAAATTCCTCCACCATCAGTTTCTGTTGAACAGTTCTTGATTTCTGCAGTTTTGATTACTGTGTTCCCTTCTCCATCCACATAACGATCCGTAATTACCGTTTCCAAAGCTGCACTATAGATTCCTCCACCATTTTTTGAGGACATACTTCCATTAATCGAACATCCGTTGACATATGCTTCTGCGGCATTCGAACTGGAAAATGCAATAGCACCACCATATTTTCCAAGTGTATCTGTGAACGTACATCCATTTACAGTTGTGTATTTTGCGGTACTTCTTAATCCACCCCCATAGTGATTATCCTTATCGTACAGCATTGTTGCACGGCAATTTGTAAATGTACATTCCGTAACAGTCACCCAACACTCTGCAGTTGGATTTGCACTGTACAAAGCAAAGATGTTAACGCCACCGCCATTTCGTTCAGTCGCTGTGCAGTTGGTAAATTCTGATCCCGTAATAGTAACATACTTTGCATCGCTCTCAACTCCACCCGCAGCCTTAGCAAGACAATTTGTAAAGTGGCAATCTGTAATTGTGGTATACGATACCAAATCCTTATCTATACGATGGAAAACCGCTCCTCCCTGATCGTATGCCTCACATTGATCAAAATAACAGCCTGTCAGAGTTAATCTTCTTGTAGTTGTATGAATCGCACCTCCGCCCATTCGGCTGGCAGTCGATTTTTCAGAATTACTCTTAATGAATTTACTATTGTTTACAGTAAGAATTGTATCCTCTACATTTCCCCCCTTATAATTACCGTCAATTCCAATATAAATCGAGCCGCCATCTTTTGCGTAAACATTTCGGAATTCACAATTATCGATTGTAACACTGCTGCAATTGATCGCATTCACTGCACCACCGTTACTGTTACCGCTAATGTTCTTACCATCAATGATGATATTTGTAATTGTTAGAGTGGTTATAGGAGCTGCATTTGTAGACCCTTTTGTGACAGAAATAATAGAGTTCTTATTATCCTTATCACGACTGATAGTTACACGAGGTTCATCCGGATCTACTGGATGATAACGATGTTCACCATCAGTAGCAGTAGTAATTGTTATCTTGAGCCCTGCCGGAATATCGACATAATCCGAAGCGGGAATCAGATAATCTGTAAGCATCTGGATCGGATACTCTTCACCATTACCTAATGCCGTTTTATTATCGCTAATATATTTAACCGCAGCACTAATCGATGTGAAAGGCAATTCATCTGTACCAACAACTATCTTACAAATTGGCTTATCATCGCCAAATATGATCTTATAAGTTTCCCCGGATTTCGTTCTCAGCGTCTTATTATCCAGACTAAAACCAGTAATTGCTAGATCCTTATTGATTGTATCCTCATCAAGCGTTCCATCATCTTTACTGTAGCGGAGCCTGACGTTATCTACAAAAGCAGTTCCATTGAATTTTCCAGTAAGTGCATACTTCTGACCGCATCCACCAGGAATCAAAATACTGATGGTTGAATTGGGAGCCAGCTTAAGATCATCGCTGGAAACCGGAAGTAACTGCGAACGGATTGCGCCATTTTTCGCAAATACCATTCCATAACCTGCTGTATTAGTATTATTAATTACTTCTCTGGCATTTTCTCCGTTACCGATAACAATTGAACTGATCTCCAACTCTTTGTCTTCATTGTTTTCGATGTACAGATATGCGGGTTCAGAATAATAGATGACGATTGTTCGGTCATTAAGTTTAGAACCGGTACCATTATGGTCTTTCAGCATCCACGTTTGAGCGCCATTGTCCCATGTAAGTTTTGTGACATACTCATCAAACGTTGTTGCATCACTTGCAAAAGCACCTGCATAAACGGCGGTTGCTGTTAATTTATTTGAGTAATTATCATAGAGATCATCTGCTATCTCTGAAATACCCATGTCACTGGAAATAGGATAATAATTCGAATTTGAATATTTTTCTACAGCGGAATCCGAAGGAGGGAATCCTCCGGAATAAGATGCTAAATAAACAACTTTAACACTAACCGCTGTTCCCCAAAGAATTGTTTTTGTAACGGAATTACCGACTGCCTGTAAACCAGGCTGACGATCATTTGTGAAGCGGTCTAAATTAGTCGCATTTGTAAATGTGGCAAATTCTGATCCTGCTGTACCACGATGCTTATATAAATCATCTTCATAATTACCCGGAACATAGATGCCTACTTCTGCTTCTGCATTTAATCCAGAAGTATTTATGACCATATCTGAATCCTGATTCAGGCAGACATTATGCTGTTCGTTGTTAACTTTATTGTCTTTTACAATTGCATTAGCCGAGAAATACAGTCTGGTAGAAGTACTTCCAACTCCAATCGCTCCGCCATCAGCACCCGAAATGTTCCCTGAAATCGTTCCACCCGAGATATATGCTTTACCGGTTGAGTCAACAAACAAAGCTGCACCATTTGATGCCTCTGAAGCACTAATGCTGCCACCCGAAACATTAACGGTTCCTGTATTCGTGTATATTGAACCACCAGCTCCGTCTGTTGCTTTATTTCCTGACATGGTTCCATTTGATATATTGACCGTTCCGGATTCTGAATAGATGCCGCCGCCATTTTGAGCAGCAGTATTATCAGAAATTTTTCCATTCGAACTTGTTATTGATACAGTACCGGTACGAGTATAGATTGCACCACCGTTCTGAGAAGCAGTATTACCAGTAATCTTGGCATTCTGTTCAACCGAAATAACACCATTTTCTGCATAGATTGCTCCGCCTTCTTTTGCTCTATTACTCATTAATTGTGAATTGCCCTGAACAACAATCGTACCGCCGGTCACGTAAACAGCACCACCTTTGGTTGCTCTGTTATTACTACTGATTTTCGACGACCCCTTGAACGTAATCGTTCCGCTACCGGAATAATATAGTACGCCACCATTTACAGCTTCTGAATTTGTAATCGTAGCAGCATCAAACGTCACATTTCCTGCAGTTGCATTTATAGCACCGCCATTACCAGGATTCTCTCCAATATGGGAATTATGTGTATTTTGGATGAATGTTCCAACACTTAAAGTTAAGTCTCCTGAACTTTGTACTGCCGGTGCAGTAACGTCTGTTCGGTCATCTCCTTCAATTTTGATTTCTGTTGTCGTAAATGTTCCGGAATTTATGATCATCGGCTGTGTTTTGTGATCCTGGTTCCGTTTAATAACCGCTCTTTCAGATCCACTATACTGATGCTCTCCGGTTAACGCAGTTGTAAGTGTGATATTTAAATGGCTTGGAATCGTCAACACATCTTCTTCCGGCATCAGATAATCTGCCAGCATTTCAATCGTTGCCGTATTAGTAGGGATATTTTCGTCTACATATTTAATTGCATCAGAAAACCTGTAGAATATATGCTCTTCATCGTTGTCTACTATTTTGCAAAGATCCTGCGGCCGGTTCTTCAGATCGAGCTCAGTTTCTTCATTCAGCGATAAGTTGATTGTATTGTTGTTAAAAACATCAATTGGTGAAGTGGATCCTCCGACAATTGGACCTGCCATTGCTGTGAGTACAAAGTTTTCATTATTTGTTTCAACGATCTCATAATCGCCCTTACCCAATCCCTTAATCTTTATTTTTGTACCGTCTTTAACATGTTCCAGAACAATTGTGCCCGGCTCAGAGCCCACGGCCGGAGTCGCAGAGATTGTTTCAGTCTCATATCCTTCGGCGCTATACTCTGCCTTTGTAATGGAATTCGAAGTCAGTGTCACGACGAATGTACGATCTATAAAAATCGGATCACGGCCGCTGTCAGAGGTATCTACCGTCTTCGAAATCTGCAGATCATAACCTTTCTCTTCATAGATCGCATAAATCGTTGGTATTTCACTTAGATTAAGATCAAACCAATCAGTATCATTAAAACTGTATTGCAGTGCATTGTTATTAATCCGAAGACGCATTTCACAACTACTATTGCTACTTATATCGTCGAGACTATCTGCATCATATTTACCGGCACCAATTTTTGTATACTTCAAATACCTGGCATAAATCCCATCATCCAGAAGAGGCGGCATTCTGAAACTGTTCAGTCCGCCCGTCTGGCTGATTAACAGACCGTTCTTAGGAATTTTTACAGTTTGATCCTGTTTGACCGTAACATTATTAATTATTACTGAATCGTGATTATAGGTGATTTCAGGAGACGGGTTATACTCATCATAAGATCCGGAAATGTTTTCCATACCCGATTCAGGATCCGAACTAGAAACCAGTTTTACATATCGAATCTCCGGCATCGGATAGTAGAGATAGTAAACATTGTAATTATCCAGTTCATCCAGAACCGTACCATTACTGTCTTCCAATGTGACTCTATAGATGTCATCTGCCCCTTTCTGGTAGGAAACAGACTTTACATCCATGCTCTTTGCTGTTATCGGATGACCTTCTTCACCATCATCAGTACCATATAAAACCGTACCAAATGCATATATTTCCAAGCTGCCATCAAACATCTTGTCTGGATCCAGCGCAGTCTGGAAGTCTTTTGTTTCTCCAATAGGTAAATCAAATTTATAAGGGATTTTTCTAAACGCGTTTTTGCGAATGATTCCAGTTGGATCAACAATTGCAACCTGAACCTCTATCGAAACCGTATTTAATGTATTCTTGAATGTCGCTGTTTTTGTTCCTCCTGCGCTGTCAGAAGGGCAGGTCCAAATATGGTTATCTGTTGTTGTTCCATATTCTGTATCGATTTCTGTTACATATCCACTCTTTTCTGTCTGGGTAACGATTGCAGTCTGAGATGTTACAACCGTTTTTGTTGTTACGTCCCTATATGTATTTCCATCCTCAGAATATGATGCCCCTTCTTCTGGAGCTCTTGTTTCCGTCTTATAGAACAGAATCGCAGACTGTGATTCACCATTTTTCAAGTGATATGTTCCTGTAAAAACAGATGTTGTCTCCGTCTTCGGATCTCTGGAGGTCGGTTCACCATAATTACTCCAGGTTTCTCCGTTTTTAATCTGTTTCTGAACAGATGCCGTGGTCGTTTCTGTCTGTTCTACAACCAGTTCATAGTCAAAAACAGTCTCCAACGAACTTTCCGTTCCTGAAGTAAGTTCGCTGAACAATACGACTGTTGGCCGCTGTTCGAAATATACGGTATAGATTGCCGGATCATATCCGCAATCAATCCACGTTGTTCCTTCATTTGTAGAATACTGCAGACCTCTCCATGTATTTCTGATTTGAACATCCGGATGACTAGTATCACTGTCAGAGGTATCAGAAATAAAGTGCAGCTGAGATGCATTCCCCGCAGTTTTATCACCAATTGCATACGCATAGTAACCGCTTGTCTTACCTGCCCACGTTTTAGGAGAAGTGATAACAGCTCCTAAATTACAGCTCCCTAAAGAACCAGAATGATCTGGCGCTTCAGTAACAGGTGCAATCACTAACTCACCAGAAGTCAACATGTTCCTATATTTGATAGGAAGATTTTTCAGCTGATAATAAACCAGATATATCTCTTCACCGGTTTTCAGAGCGCCAGTGGTGTTATCGGCATATTTGACATATGTTTTCTTTTCGGATTGGTTATACCAGATTGACGTGATTGCCCGCTCATCCGAAATCTTCTGCAGATTCGTGCTGTCATGCACTGCCGCAAATCCGAAAACATAACCGGTAGGAGCCGAGCTGCCTTCCGGAATGATAGTGTCTTTGAAAACAGATTTAACACTGTCCGCATTAATCGATGTTTCCGTGATCCCTGCTTGTATCGCTGCATTCGTTTTCAGCCAAGCATCATCTTTACTTACTATTGTTTCCGAGGAGGTATCAACTGCGTGAACCTTAACACTTTCCGGTTCAGACCAATGGCAGTAAAGATCGATTGATCCTGTTAATGGCTGTGAAAAATCATACTGTGTTGTTCCAGTAGTAGTGGTCTTCCAATAACGGAACAGTTTTCCATCCGTCCCTGTATATTGAGGAATCGCTACCGGTTCAGAAACCGTATTGCCAATATACAATGTTTGCGTATATGTTTTCGCATTTTCATCATAGGTATAAATAGTAGGATCCCAAGGTGTTCCCCAATCTGCGTTATCACTGTTCAGATGATAAGTAACATTAACCGCCCAAACCGCATACAGTTTAATCGGCTCATTTTTATCAACACCATATGTCTGCCCGCCGGCATAAAGGTTTACACCCTGTTTGTTCTGCTCATAAACAGTCTTATTACTCCAGCCCGCAAAGGTTGTGCCAGTTTTGCTGAATCCAGCACCAGTACTCAGTATGAAATCAGAATTGTTTACAATCCCTGTTACTGTTGCGGTTGTTCCATCAATAGTTCCCGAAGCTGATACCGGTTCAACTGCACCCGGGAATTTTCCAAAGTCAGGATTCTCAGAAATTGTTCCGCCGTTTGCATCATAAATAATTGTCGCTAAACCGACTTTAACAAACACCGCTTCAAGATAAACCACTTCTTTACCACTAATCCGAATCGCATCATCCGAGTGCAGAGTAAAAGACTGTCCGGTTCTATATATCGTTCCGGCCTCTTGTCCTCGAATCTTCCATCCGGCAAATGTATATCCTTCCGGAGCATCAACGGATTTTGTAATTATTATGGATGCATTATCTGAATAGGGTCCCTGTGGTAATCCTTCGTGACTCTGTCCCTGCGGATCCGTCCAGGAGTACGCAAAATAATAGCATCCGGCTTTCTTCCAATGCATTTTCAATATAGTGTCGTGAGTCACTTTGGAATCGAAATTATAAAGTGTTTCTGAGCCGTCTGGATTAACTTCATACCAGGCTTCATAACTATAAATACCAGGCGCACTTTCAAATGTCGTATCTTCTGTTGCTTCTCCAGGATTTACAGTATAGTGAGTATCTCGATCCTTTTCACTTTTATCCCATTCTTTTCCGCTGTAGCCATAGTAAGCCCGATCGTGTTTTACGAAGTAGTAATTACCTGAACTGGACTGTTCATAATCGCGCGTTACATGTGTGTATTCCTGTATGGGATCTCCGCCGTATTGTTCCCAGAACCATGTAGAGCCGTTTCCGTTCAGGGATCCATAATTCGGATCTATCTGAATCAGATACCACTCTTTCTTCCAACCAGCATAAACCGTCAGATCGTGGTCTGGCATTGTCGAAAGATTTGCCTTTACAGTACAACCTGAATCCATATACCAGCCGTCGAATTCATAGCCGGTACGGGATGATTTTGGATCTGCAGGTATTTTTTTCGTAAGGTCTGCACCATATGAAAGGCCTGTTTTTTCGATTGGAAGATTCTGCGAAGACGCTGTAATAGAATCTTCGAACCTTAACTTAAACGTTCCTGTAGCAGGATTTAGACTATTCCGGTTGTAATAAACATTAAGAACTGTACTTCCATCGCTGAGGACTTTTTTTCCTTCATCACAATGAGAATACGTATATCCTGTATAAGATTTCCCTTTGTAACTGTTCGGAACTTCTACCGTATTACCGATCGTTCCCGGAAGAATATCGCTTTCTGCGTACCAATAAGATGAATTTGCTTCCTGTTTCCATACTATGATCTGGTAATTAGCGGTTGTTTTCGCTTCCCATCTTGCGTACAGTGTTGTATCTGCACGCAGCAACAGTTTTCCTCCGCTAAAGTACACAGAGGGTTCATTTAATGTATCAATTAAGGTACCATCTGCATTCGATACCTGTTTACCGTAATCGATTGTTTCTTCCGTACTTCCTTCCGGCGTGATAATCTTACCTGTCCACCAACCTGTAAACTGGTATCCCTCAAGTTCCGGAACCTGTAGTTTAGTAGGTCCTTCTTCTGCGAAATAGTAATGAGAAGGAAAATAGGTCGCACCGGATCCTGCTTTTGCTGAGTAATAGCTCAACCAGTGAATTCCTGCATAAATCGGATACAGATCTGTAGTCTTGTCTACCGTTATTGTTGAACCCGATATCACCACTCCCGTATCACCTGGATTTTTAACCTGTTCATAGGACCAGCCATAAAATGCCAGTTTGCCGCTTTGACTGCCGCTGTAAACTGTACTGACATCATCAATTTGTACCGTTGCGCTTCCATTAATTAATTCCGCCCGCTTTGTTTTGGTAATCGGAAAAATACCAGCGTCTTTATCATACTGATCATGGAAATTCACATATATATATTCTTTAAATTTCGGATAAAGATTAACCGGCTCATCTGCTGTAAAACTGGACGAAAAATCAAATGGGGTATCTTCGATAACAAGTTCACTGCCGTTAATAGTACCCTTATACCAACCATCAAATTCATTAACAGCAGTAGATTCCAGCGAAGGAATAACCGGAAGCTCTCCGTTTTTAACATATTGTTTTGTTATATCTTTCCCGTCAGCATCTGTGAAGTGATATTCAGTGTATCCCTCTGCAGCTTCATTTGGAACAAAGAACGTGTATGTTCTTCTGGGTACAGCATTCGCTCCTGTCACTACAAACACCGAGAATCCTTTGGTATTGAACTGTACTGCATCACCAGCCAGAGTAGACCCCAATACTTCTGCCTGCTCTTCGGGTTCTCCGTGAATATGAACAATATCGACATTCGTAATACCTTCCAGACTGTTATCCAGAAGTTCAATCGTAATCTTTACATCTTTGTTCTCTGCCGGCTGATATACTTCTCCTGTTTCCGGGTTCACCAAGGTAATATCAAAGGCCTTTGCAAATGAAATGTCTTCTGTTTCTTTTCCTAATGCATCTGCAGATTTTGTTACATAACCTTCATATCCTTCATCGCCTTCTTTGATCTCGGTGACGGAAAGCTGTGCATTTGAAGGGATTCCTGCATCCGCACTGTATTCTGCCGAAATCTTCCAGGTATCTCCATTGACCTCTCTGTAGTAAGCAGTGATGGTATATACCAGAACAAACTCTGAGAATGACGGTGTCGTAAAGGCAATGGTATCTACCACCTCATTGCCAAACTCATCCGTAGTCATATTTACAGTGACTGGAACTTCTTCGTAAGTACCATCATCGAGAATGTGGTAAAGCTTGAAGTCTCCACCGGTAACAGCCGCTTCTTTACTCAGCTTCATTTCAACATCAAAGCCGTCGTATTCCTGTTTTTCTACATTCTCAAGATCAATATCAAAAACCTTATACTCCGTTACTGCCTCAGCAGGAGTATTCTCTTCTGCTTCTTCCGATACCGCTTCAATGGATTCGGTTCCTTCTACAACTTCTGCCGTACTTTCCGCATCTTCCGGCAGCAACTTATCTTCTGTCGGACTGATTGTTATGGATTCAATTTCAATATTATCCGGATAGGATACTGCTTCTGTGATTCCTCCACCCCGATCATCTCTAACGGTTATTATCCCGGTCTGACCATCTGCCATAACAACGGTCAGAGACTGTTCGATGAAGTAAATCAGCGGATGAATTACACATTCATAATCTTCAGTCAGATCAACCTTCAAAACATCCGGATTATCCGATGTAACTCCCTGTACATTCTGCAGGAACAGATCGGCTTCCTCTTCTTTGACCATTCCAGACTGAATCAGTACTTCTTTGAGCGGTACTGCATCATCAGAGGTCAGGTGATATACAAACGCATCCTGTGAGATCCAGTAGTTATAGGTCTTTGTGCACGCAAGCACAAAGTTACCTAGCGTATTTGTATGGAACTTGATGCCGGCAGCTACCGGGCTATTCGGATCACCAGTCGTTTCTATATTGCCATAGATTTCTTCTACATAATTACCGCTGACATAGAACAGCCGGTATCCTTCACCCTTAACAGTCTCCGGGAATACAACCGACACATCATATCCGCTGCCAATACTTTCGTCGGTATTTACGGAGAAACCGCAGTATTCCGCATAAAGCACATTGTTCTGCGTTACCGCATTGACCGCAGCATCGTTCAGATTGAAATCTGCGTAAACATTTACCCAGTCACTGAAGCGCTCTCCGCCGGAAGCGGTAACAGCCACAGAACCCGTCTTCCCGTTTTCTGTTACAACCGCACGGACAGGGGTCTTGCTGCGGTCAGTAACGGTGATATAAGAAACCGTTTTTTTAGTTTCAAGCGTAATTGTCTGTTCCGAATCAAAATGATCTTCTGCAATAAAGGTATAGTCATCCCGGTCTTCGACCAGTGTGAAAACATCAACATCACTAACTTCAACCGATTCAATACTGTCGAGGTATGCATCTACATCAGAATCACGCAGAAAACCAGATTCAATCAGAATCTGTCTGAGTGAGATCTCTTCTCCGGCTATGATACCAACACGGTACATTTCTTTCTGTTCTCCACCCGAGAGATCTCTCGTCTCCGTAGAGGAAAGTACCGGTACCGTATCCGTTACCGACTTGTTTTCAGAATCGATCAGATTCTCTTCAACTGTTTCTGCTCTTACTGTCAGCAGACTGCTGTCAGAGATCATCCCTCCCATAAGCATGTTGAGGGAAAGCAGTACAGACGTTCCTTTTTTAATGAGTTTCTTTTCCATAATGCATACCATCCTTTTAATCAGAAGGCTTTACTTAAAGCTTTGTTCGTTGTCACTCGTTGATGAAGTCTCCTCGATAACCAGGCAGTGCCCAGTCACCGACGTGTTGAATTAGGAACCATGCGGTTTGAGAAGTATCTTTTTCGCTGATAACTGGATAAGGATAATAATCATTTTTCCAGAAATCGTCATAATAAACGGCAGGATGCTTCATATTAGTAGAGAAATCATTCATATCAAGATCCGGAAACTGCTGGTCGTCATTTTTCATGATCCATCCTGCACCATAATTGTTTCCGCTCTTGGATAATGCTTCTCCTTTATCATCCACAAACTTATCCGCGATAAAATATGCATTTTTTCCTTGAACCGAACAGGTTGAATAACAGTTGGTAATTGATGAACTACTATAAGTTGTTCCAACAAGTCCACCTGCACTTCCGTTCTTTGAATACACATTTGAACGCCCTTGTTCATTTTCTTTGAACTTAACAAACTCGCCATTTATTGTATGTCCGCCCGCATAAGACGTAGTTACAGATCCACCATTCATTTCCCCTATTAATCCGCCTGCAACATTTGAACCATTTACATAAACTGCAGCCGCACAGTTTTTAACCTCTCCTGAACTCATTGTTCCAATCAAACCGCCTGCAACAGTTCCTGCTATTTCCGTAGCATTATCTTTGCCAGTTTCATTTTTAAGCGTGTTATATGCTACAACACCTTCCACTTTAATCTCTCCAGAAGCTTTCCCGATCAAAGCTCCCGCAGATTCACTTGAAATTGTAGTAGCTAGTCCTGTGCCTGCACCTGATTTGATTACGAAATTCCTTAATTCTAGATGCTGCACTTCCAATTTATTCGTGTTTGTACCAAATAAACCAAAAGGGATTGTTTTTTCGGGATTTTCAAGAGGAATTGTATTTATAGTAATTGTAATTCCATTTATGATACGGTCGTTTCCTTCATACATAAATGCCGTACTCAGATTAATTGGATAATAGTTGTTATCTCCAAAATTGCTGTTATCTCCAAAATCGCTGTTATTTGCATAAACCGATTTATTGGTTTCCTCCAAAAATTCTGACCAATCCAGATCCGCTACCTGTTCCGCTTTTTTGAGATTCCGGCTGGCATAATCAATTTTAGAAACGGCAGATCCCAGATTTTCCAGATGTCTGCAATTCGAGATATGAGCAGTAACCGTATTATCCGCCTCTTTGACTATTGAATCGAAGAGGCTGTTTGTTATGACATGGTTGCTTTCTTTGACATTACTGAAAGATCTATCTGCCATAACCGTCAAGAACAATTCAATATCTTCACCCGGAATAAAGACTTCAGAGTCGGCTCTTATGTCCGAAAAATGCATTTTTTCTCTTGTAATATCATCAAGGATAAAATCATTGTTCAGAATTGTGTCTTTCTTTCCGGTAACTGTAAATGTTTTTGTTGCTGTGCTTTCAAGACCTTTCACACAAAGCATGACCTTCAGGTCTTTGCCAGCATCCAAGCTTCCATCTTTTACTTTCGCATACAAAACATTCCCATTGAATACTTCCAAAATAGGGTCATTATCTATATTCACGTATGAGATATCGCTTACATCCCCACCATACCAGCCAATAACACAGCCGTTATAGTTCTTACGGCTTTCTTTCTTTTCGTTTCCTGCAAGGTTCTTTATTCCGTCAGAGAAACTCGTAAATTTCTTATATCCGTACCTTCCGCTGTCAGAATAGAAAACCTGAATAACCGTACCTGATACAGGATCAAACTCAATAATGTACGTTCCGCTTTCACGCACCGTTCCATCAATTGATCCAAAAGGCAGAAGCATCTCTTCTCTCAAATAATTATTCTTCTCAGCCTTGTAGTTTCCATCCGCCGTATAATCGTTTTCACGGTTATAGATAAGATAATGTGTACTGTCGCTCTTGTAGGTTTCGTTATACTTGTCCAATACGCCGTTTTCTTTTGCTTTGCTGAGCTGGTTCTGAGACGCAATGTAAAGCTCTTTCGCAATAGACTCAACCTCATTGAAGCGCAGGTTTCTGTAGTATGCAGATACAGCAACAAAACCGATACCAAACAGTATCATCAGAATTGCTATTGTTATAAGAAGTTCCGCAAGAGTAAATCCCGCTCTGTCTTTTTTCATCTTCATCCGGGACCTCACTTTCTTCTGGTAATCTGGGAAACATAATATGAATCAATTTTTGTAACGTTCGTAGAACCGGCTTCTCCAACCTGCAGTTTTTCTATTACAAATAAACCGTCCGATTCTTTTTTTACTCCACCTCCATCTCCGAAACTGGAGTAAACCTTCGACACATCTCCGTTTGCCTCACTCACAACCGGTCTTTTCTGTATGGGAGTAGTTGCGTCTTTCGTCATGTAATAATCGATATAAATACCTTTTTCTCCTGTTCCCGCTTCCCGGAAAGAGAACCAATACCCATCTCTTGACTGGAATCGGCCAGCGTCATAATCAACGGATTTCCGGATTTCGTTTCGCATTTCAATAAGCGTTGTAGACAATATGGTCTGTTCATTGGCTTTGCGCACGATTTTCTTATAGGTATTCTGTATCGTTGCGATACCGGTAACCAGCGCGATTCCCATAATTCCAAGCAAAACAACGGTCGCAAGTGTTTCGACCAGTGAAGATCCTGCTTTGTCTTTAAATTTGTTGATTATATACTTCATTTTTTACTATCTCTTATATATTTTGATCTCTGTCGTCCCAGTTATTGTCACGTCTAATGAACCATCATCTTTTTTTGCTATACCATCGAAAGAAGAAATATATCCCTTGCCAGCTATCTGTGTTATTCCAAGTTCTTCATCTTCTTTGTTTTGTTCAAAAGCACTTTCTGTCTTATACAGGTTCTGCATCGCATCTTCTGCTGTTGTAACAATCCGGAAAGAAGAAGATACCATCGTTGCGTACAGCAGGATGCCAAGTACCACTACAAGACTGGCCACAAGAACTTCTGCTATGGTTTCACCGGATGTACTTTTAAGTTTGTTCATCATATGCATCACCTACTCTGTCACCGGATCAATCCAGGAAATCGTATATGTTTTTGTAGAAACGGTTGCGCGTGTATCAACAGGGTTGTCCGTTCCCTGCATGTTTTCATCAAACGTTTTAATCTTTTCTTCTTCCTGCACTACTGATTTAAACTTCATCTTTAAGGATTCACCTGACCCCGGAATGCTAAACTCCACAATTAAATCCAGCGCTTTATCCATTGACACTTTTCCATTTACTGTCAAAGATTCATAATCAGCGGAAGAATACTTATCTTTAACCTTGATAACAATATCTGTCGGATCAACAGGGGTCGACCTAAGTTGTGGAAACTTCGCATTATAGGACCAAGTATTAAACGGCAAAAGATAATCGCTCAGTACTTTCGGCAACAACAGCTTTGAAATCTCGCTATCTAAATCTAAAAACTCTGTTTCGGTTTTATCAGACACTGTCGGCGAGGCATCAACGGTCTTTTTCATCTGAATCACAACTTTTTTATCTTCCATCATCTCCGCAAACAGATCTGCCGCAGAAGTAATCGCATAATAAGACTGATCTTCCTTTCTCAGGTTTGCCAGTCTTCCGCTGGATGCGGTAGCTGCCGCAAGTATGATTGACCCAACAGTTGCGCACATCACGAAAAACAGCAATGCCACCATCAGTGACGCACCCTCGTTTGATCTCAGTTTTTTCCTAATCGCTTGTGTCATATACTTTTACCTGTATATACGAAATAACACTGTGAACTGCACACGAAAACCACGAGCAAAAGATTTTGAATCAAAGTTATCATAGCATAAAATAAAGAACACAAGCGTTATTTATAAATTTCTTTGTTATAAGGAGACCCGCACAACCGTCTTATTAATCGCAATAAATTCACGGGTACAACATCCCTTCCGGTACGGTTTATATTACCTGTTCTGGCTATAGCAAACGCTGTTTCTTTCTCTCCGCTTTCCGGTTAAAAACTGCACATCGCTATACCCTTATCTGCTGTGTCTCTTTTCTCCGATTGGTCGTCCAATCCGGCTTTGGGTTTATTTCCCGGGGCATTCCAATCTTCCTGTTTTATGTACTCTTTTCCTTTGCTATAAAGGGTGCTTCATTATCATTTTTGCCAAAGTAAAAGCCGAATTCTCTGATTCCCTCAGATATTCGGCTTTCTTTGGTTTCTGATACGTGTAATTACTTCAGCAGCTGGTTGACTCTGGCCTGTACCGCATTGAAATCATACCCTGCAGCCTCAAGACGCTGCTTGCGTTCTGCACCATTGCCGAATTCCCCGCGGATGACCTTCTTTGCGACCTCATCGAGAGAGCTTGCGGACGCAGTTCCGCCGGACAGCTTTGCGTTTACAAGACTCTGGATCTGATTGAAGTTGTAGCCTGCTGCTTCAAGGCGCTGTTTGCGCTCTGCACCATTGCCCCAGGCGCCGCGAATGACTTCCGCTGCGACTTCATCAAGGCTCTTGATGCTGGCAAGCTCACGGTTTACCTTGCCCTGAACTACTTCATAGCTGTAACCTGCTGCCTCAAGACGCTGCTTGCGCTCTGCACCGTTGCCCCATTCTCCGCGGATGACTTCCTGAACAATCGTGTCCATTGATTTCATCGTTGTTGTTTCTTTCGTTGCGGAAGCCTGCGGCTGGATGTTTGTGGGCATTCCTGCCTTGCTGCCGGAATTGCCATTGCTTGAACCAAATGACGGCATAATGTTAATTTCCTCCTGTTCTGTCCTGGTTGCTTTTTATGATCTCAATTGCAGTTTTGCAGTGACCCTTTGCCTGTTCCATGGCTGCCTGTGCAGCCGCTTCATCACATCCGGTCACTTCCATCACAATTGATCTGGCCCGTTTTACCAGTTTTGCATTCATGGGTTTCACATCCACCATGAAGTTGGAATACACTTTCCCGTACCGCACCATTGCCGCAGTACTCAGCATGTTCAGTATCATCTTCTCAGCAGTGCCTGCTTTCAGCCGTGTGCTTCCCGTCAGCACCTCCGGCCCGGTATCTGCCTCTGCTTTATAGTCTGCGATCTCTCCAATCCTTGTATTTTTGTTGCATGCTACTGCCGCGGTTTTCGCTCCGACCGATTTGGCATAGCGCAACCCTTCCACGACAAACGGTGTGCTTCCGCTTGCCGCAACACCGATCACCAGATCCTTTTCTCCGCACTGATACTTCTTCAGTTTCTCTGCTGCACGAACAGTGCTGTCTTCCGCATCATTTGTGTAGTTGATACCCTCTTCCGCAGTCAGTGCGATCACGGTATCTTCACTTACCCCGAAGGTCGGAGGCATCTCAGCCGCATCGAGCATGGCAAGCCCGCCGCTCGTACCGGCCCCAAGATAAAATACCCTTCCGCCGTGCTTCAGCGTATCGGCATATACTTCTGCGATCTTTCCGATATCATCAATGCATTCCGAAACCGCCTCACATACCCGGCGGTCTTCTTCATTCATCCGTTTTACGATCTCCGCTGCACTCAGTTCACTGAGGTTCATGGATCTCGGGTTTCTGGATTCGGTACCCATAACGCAATCTGTTCCTTCTGTTTTCATTATACGGTCGGAACCCCTGTTTTTTGAATATCACCATTTGTTTTCCGTCTCCTTGTTATACTGAATATGTTATGAAAGTAATCTGTCTCGCAGAAAACACGGAAGGCAGTACGCACTGCCCGTATGAACACGGTCTTTGTTATTACATTGAAACCGGCAGTCACCGGATCCTCATGGATACCGGAGCGGATGATCTTCTGATCCGAAATGCACAGCAGCTTGGGGTTGACCTCTCTGCGATAGATACCGTTGTACTGTCGCATGGCCACTATGATCACGGCGGGGGACTGCTGTCCTTTTTCCAGATCAATTCCACCGCATCGGTATTTCTGCAGAAGACTGCTTTTGAACCGTATTATTCCATGCACAAAGACGGACCGAAGTATATCGGTCTCTCGGAACTCCTTAAGGGCCATCCGCAGATTATTGAACTGGAAGGCAATTATCAGATTGATCCTTTACTTTCCGTTTTTTCCGATATTTCAATCACGGTTCCGATTCCTTCTGCCAATGAGCGGCTGAAACGAAAGACCGGAGAGGAATACATACCGGATACCTTTGATCATGAACAGTGTTTTGTTATTCAGGAAGGTTCCCGCAGAGTATTATTCAGCGGCTGTGCCCATCATGGCATACAGAACATCCTGAATGCGTATGAAGCACTGTACCAAAGTGAACCGTATGCGGTATTCAGCGGGTTTCACATGATGAAGAAGAATTACAGCGAAGAAGATATCCGTGTAATCACGGATACCGCATACCAGCTGAAAAACACGCATTCTCTCTTCTATACCGGTCACTGTACCGGCATTATCCCCTATGAAATAATGAAAAAGATCATGGGGCATCAGCTGATCTATCTGCACTGCGGGGATCAGGCAGTCTTATAACCAGATAAAATAATCATGAAATGCCGGAAACGGCTTTTTCTTTCATATCCGTTTTTTCCTTCCGCAATTCAATTCTCCATTCAAATAATGAGGGATTTCTCAGTCAGGCGCCTAAGAGTATAGCAGAGGAGTAATTAAGTACCGGCTCAGGGACTGCTTCTCCGATTATATGAAGGAGGCTTTTCTGTGAATTCCATTAATATAAGAGAACATAAGGACCGTTTCTTCCGTTATCTGTTCGGTAATCCGGATTACAAGGAGAATACCCTGAGCCTGTACAATGCCCTGAACGGTACCGATTATCAGGATCCGGAGGCAATCCAATTCAACACATTGGAAAATGTATACTTCGTCGGGATGAAGAACGATGTATCGTTTGTAATTTATGATGAAATCAATATTTGGGAACAGCAGAGTTCCTGGAACGAGAACATACCGCTGCGGGAACTGATTTACTTTGTTGAGCTGATCCAGAAACGGATCCGTGAGCAGAACCGCAATATCCTGCATTTCTCAAAACGTTACTATATTCCTCTGCCAAAATTGTATGTTTTCTACAACGGTGAGAAGGACAAACCGGCGGAGCAGTGGATGTATCTTAAGGACTCGTTTATTGGAGATGAAAAGAAGAAAAAACTCGCAGATCCTGATATTGCCGTTAAGGTCAGAATGATTAATATTAATTCTGAAGAGAGCGGAAATCATACCCTGCTGAAGAAGTGCCAGCCATTGCAGGAATATGCCCAACTGGTACAGGATATCCGGGATCTGCAGAAGGAAATGGATCTTGAGACGGCAGTGAAAACGGTTCTGGAGAATATTCCGAAAACATATATGATTTCCGAAGCAGTAGCTGCTGCGAAGGAGGAGATAATGAGTTCGATTCTGGAAGAATTTGACGCAGATCGTTATGAAGAAGATTTGAAACAGATATACCGGGAAGAAGGAATTGAAATAGGAATCGAAAAAGGTATTGAAAAAGGCAAAGAAGAAGGAATAGAAATAGGTATTGAAAAAGGACTTGAAAAAGGCAAAGTACTCGGAAAACAGGAAACAAAGTGCACGATCAATTCTTTATTCCAACAGTTTAATCAGGGAAAAAGCGATGAGGAAATCTTCAGATCCGGTACCTCCTCTTCCATGGAAGAGATAAAGGAATATCGTGCGATTTGGAAGAGTGCCAAAGAATCAGGACTGTAATGTGCTGTTAAAACAAGGAGGAGATAATGGGTTCGATTCTGGAAGAATTTGACGCAGATCGTTACGAAGAGGATTTGAAACAGATATACCGGGAAGAAGGAATTGAAATAGGAATCGAAAAAGGCAAAGAACTCGGAAAACAGGAAATAAAGCGCACAATCATTTCTGTATTCCAACAGTTTAATCAGGGAAAAAGCGATGAGGAAATCTTCAAATCCGGTACTGACTTTTCCATGGAAGAGATAAAGGATTACCGTGCGATTTGGAAGATTGCCAGAGAACCAGGAAAGTAATGTACCACAAAACGTTCCATAATCAGACAATGAAAAAGACCACCCGGGGAAGGTGATCTTTTTCGTTGATATCATTTACAAAGGGGATAATTGTATGATCGGGAAAGGGATCCGATCGAATCAAAGAACTTAGGGGTTCGTCCTTTGACTGTCTTTATAGTACGCAGAAACTGTTTCAGAAATATGTTAAGAATATGTGGAATTATGTGATTTTTTTCAGATCGTAATCTCAATCTGATTTCCTTCAATACCAATTACACAGCTCTCATAATAACCGTCACCGGTTGTTCTCGGACCGCTGATTACTTCATACCCGTCATTTCTTAATCTTGCGGTCAGCTGATCGACCGCTTCCTTACTGCCGACTGAAATGGAAAGATGAATGAATCCGGTTCTTGTACGCCCTTTCGGTTCGTCGCTCATTTCCGGTTTGTTCATGATTTCCAGACGTGCCCCATCTTCAAAGGATATGAAATAGGACCGGAACCCTGTCTTTGGGTTGTGATACAGATTATTTGGTTTTCCGTCAAAATACTGAACAAAGAATTCTTTTGTCTTTTCCAGATCATTAACATACATCGCCACATGTTCGATCTTCATTCTTTCGTCTCCTCAATCCTTTTAAACTCTTACGGATATATTGTCTTACCGAATGGGTAATTACCCGTTCCTCCATTCCCGGATTGCCTGCTTCATCCTGCGGTCAATATCGATTCTGGTTTCTCTGCATTCCTTCGGGTAATCTCTTCCCGCTTTGAACATTGCCTTTACCAGCAGACCGGATCCAACCGGCAGGATCTTTTTCAGCAGGGACTCCGGAAAGGCAAAATGCGTTCCGTGTTCATACAGCCACGCTTCACAGGTACATTCATGCGGCAGTTCTTCCAGCCGTTTCTGAATCCGCCGGATATACCTGCAGGTATCCCAGAGCGCATCATCTTCCGCTCCGATCAGGATCAGTTTTCCCCTGATCCGTTCAACTTTGATCTTTTCTTCTTCCTGGATCGGATGGAGCTGTTCGGATACGTCAAACATTTCCCGGGAAGCGATCGCATTTCCGGTGGCTTTGGAATACGCTTTGATGCGCTGCCAGTATTCCGGATGTCTCCAGGCAAACGGAAGATACGGCAGCGGTTTGCCCTGCCAGGTTACCGTAGATTCCTGATCACCCGGTCGTTCCCGCATGCCGTCTTTGCCGTCCTGGTAAAACCCTTCCATTACAAAGTCCGAAGGGGATACCGCGATGGTTAATGTTATCTCCGAATAATATGATGCCGCAAGCAGTGCGAGCATACCGGTCGTCGAAGCACCTGTGATACCGATCTTCTGACACCCCTGTTCCTTCATGAATGCGATTGCCTTGCCAAACCGTTCCAGGGGATAGTTGTGGTGCCCGTAATCCTTTTCGTCCGGAGACATTGCCATTACATGGCACCCGAGCTGATTGACCCAATGGGCACCGCATACGGCCATGCGGTCTTCACTGCTGTCCCCCAGCATGACGATCATTCCCGAATCACATTCCGTCTCTGCCGGGTACCACGCTCCATGGAACCCGTCCTGTTCTGCCCGGAACCTCTGTTTCTTCATATCTGACACTCCTTTCACACGGTGAATTTATATTAAGAAAACACCGGCAGTGCCGGTATTTTCTTAATTGCCATACAGGATCTGAACCAGTTCGGAATTCTTGTCCAGGATCAGGGTCTTCCGCCCGTCTCCGCTGAGGGATTTTTTAAGGGAATCCAGACCGCGGATATACTCATAGAAATCCGCTTTCTCTCCCGAATTATAGGCGTCCTGCAGGATCTTCATGTATTCTTCTTCGCCTTCTGCTTCCAGGATCGCCGCCTGTTTTTCGGCATCTGCGATCAGAAGCTGTACTTCCTTATCGGTTTCATTGCGGATCTTCTGTGCCTGTGCTTTACCGCTGGCTTCATAGCCTGCCGCAATGTTTTCCCGTTCGGAGATCATGCGCATGTATACCGCTTCCTGGTTATCCGCCGGAAGACTCAGCGTCTTGATCTGCGCCGTCAGGATCTCGACCCCATACTGACCGATATCGCTGTTGGCTTCGTTGGTGATCTTGGTGGTAAGTGCTTCTCCGCGGGATGCGATCACTTCGTCCTGGGTCATGGAAGAGATCGTATTCTTGACGGCGTTGTATACCGCCGCATCAATCCGTTCTACCGCTCTTCCTCTTACCGCATTTAAGCTCTTGATGTACTTATAGGGATCTGTGACTTTCCATAATACAAAGCTGTCTACGACCATTGATTTCTTATCTTTGGTAATGACATCCGATTCCGGAATGTCATAGAGAATGATCTCTTTGGTAATCGGCTCTGCCGTCTGGATAAACGGGATCTTGAAGGCAAGACCCGGCTTGTCATTCACCGCGGTGATCTTTCCCCACTGACGGATTACCACATACTGGTTTTCCCGTACGGTATAGACCGAAGAAAGCACCAGGACCAGAATGACAATCACGCCTGCCGCAATCAGAACCGGCTTATTGTTCTTTCCGTTTTTCATCTCAGTTGCCTCCTTCCTGCATACCGCCGACAAGGGAACCGATCGGCAGGATATTCTGGGTATTGCCGTCGGTAATGACAACCTCAAGATCCGGCAGTACATCTTCCATGGTTTCATAGAACAGACGCTTCTTGGTAATCAGAGGATACTTCTGGTATTCCTCATACATCTTGTTGAACCGGGCTGCCTGTCCCTCTGCCTCGGCAATGCGTGCCGCTTTTCCAGCTTCCGCAGCCTGAATGATCTTATCCGCTTCGGCTTCTGCGTGCGGGAGCTGTTCATTCTTATACCGGTTGGCATTATTGATGGCGGTATCCGCTCCCTGCTTGGCGGTTTCTACCGACTTAAACGCACTCATGACTTCATTGGTCGGCGGTTCAACATCCTGAATCATGACATTGACCAGCTGAATGCCGATATTCCGCTCGCTCAGCTTTTCAATCAGGGAGTCTTTGATCTTCTGCTGGATCTCACCCTTGGCGGTCGTCATGACATCATCCACTTTATAGTCGGAGATAATACCGCGGATCGAAGACATTGCCTCATTGTTCAGAATGATTTCCGGGTCTTCCGAGTTGTACAGATAGGCGACCGGGTCATTTACTTTGTATTCAATATAGAAATCCACATCGATCAGGTTAAAGTCAGATGTGATCATCTGCGGGTTTTCCTTATAGCCCCACTCCTGATTGGAGTTTGCGATCTCATAGCCGATGCTGGCGCCGTGGGTCGTCACGTCAACCTTGTGTACCTGCTGGATCAGGGGAAGCTTGAAATGAACTCCTGCGGAATCCGTACGTACCACTTTTCCAAACGTTGTGACAACTGCCTGCTGATCTTCCGAAACCGAATAAAATGAACCGGAGATCAGAATGACCACCAGAATTACCCCGGCTGCCGGCAGGAAATATTTCCTGTTTTTCTCAAATGCCTGTTTGAATTTTTCCGGTTCTTTCGTATACCGGACAAGTATCATGATTGCCGCAACGATAAGCAACGCAAATAACATGATGGACAGAAATACCATAATCGGTTTCCTCCTTTGGAATTATTTTAGCATCCTGTTTTCGGGTTGCCATGCGGAAAAGGCATCACCGGCATTATGAAAAAAAGAATAACGACAATTATCGCTATTCCTTAACAAACACAAACTTCTTCCCGCCGGCAATGCAGTTCAGAAGCAGAAGATCCTTTTCGCTTACCTGACCGATCACATTGACTCTCGGATCGGCCGGAAGATCTGTTCGGGCAATCATGATTTCCCCGCAGTAGCGGCCATATCCTTCATTGTCCATGGTGATGGATCCGATGTTCCGTATTCTGGTATGTTCCGGTTGAATGCAGGTGCCGTTGGATACACTGTATTCCCGGCTCTCTGCGATACGGATCAATCGGTCCGGAGAATCGATCCGGTTCGTAAAGACCTGCTCATACAGCCCTTCCTGCCCCGGTTCCAGCCGGCATTCAACTTCCAGGATACCCTCGTTCAGAAACCGGCGGATCCGATGATCTTCCCGATCGGACAACTGTGGATCACCGACAACGATTTCATCGATTTCATAATGCAGGGCAAGATCCGCAAACGCTGCCAGCGGAGAAACCGTCCGGTGGGCTTCCAGCGTTGGAAGGCCTTCCCGGAGCGGACCGCGTTTTTCCCCGGTTCCGGGAATAAACGCATATACCTTGAATCCGTACTGATGGAGCCGGTCGGTCTGCCGTTTCAGCTGTGCTTCATCCATACCGGTCTCCGGTCGTGGGTAGAAATTATGCATGGCTTTGACATGCGGATTCCCTTTCAGCGCTTCCATCTCACTTTCGGTAATGGTTGAGGCATTGATGATCACATTTCGTTTCGCTGCCAGAGCAATGGTTTCCGCTTCGGTAAACTCGTAATCCAGCCGCACCGCATAGAGATTCAGCTGATCCATCAGCGTTTCTGCGTCCGGTACTTCAAATATCTGCAGCGTGCGCTTTGAGATATCGGCCAGGATTCTGCATCCATGATTTGAAAGATGACTGCAGAACGCCGTCATCTTCTCTTTGTATGCACCATCCATCTCTTCTTCCCGGTGCAGGGAAAGAAAGACCGGCATGCCTTCGGAAACCGCGGTTTCCGAAAACATACCGTTCGATTCACTGAGACAGACGGATCTGCCCAGTACTTCAGGCATTTGCGACATCTCCGTCTTTGACCATTGCGTAGGTGATCGCAAACGCTGCAGCACAGGAAATGACAAGTGCGATGAAATAATATACGACACTCATCACTGCACCATTTGGACCGGCTGTCATGACAAAGCATCCCAACAGTCCGGAAGGCCCCCAGGTCGTAGCCGCAACCTGCATTGCCATAACAAAGGCACCGCCGAAACCCGCACCAAGACCTGCGGTTAAGAACGGTCTGCCCATCGGAAGCGTTACGCCGTAGATCAGCGGCTCACCGACACCGAGAACACCTGCAGGAAGCGCACCGCTGATAACGGAACGCAGACGGTCATTATGAACCTTTTTGGCTTTCAGATAGATTGCGATCGCAGCACCGACCTGTCCTGCCCCTGCCATACAGAGAGCCGGATAGAGTGTTACATAACCAAGCTGGTTCAGCTGAACCGTATACAGCGCAACCAGCCCATGGTGCATGCCCATTGCGACCATCGGAAGGAACAGTGCCGCACTGACATAGCCGGCAAGGATCCGTACCAGAGCGCTGGAAGACATGCAGATGGAGGAGACAACCGCACAGATGCCGCTGGAAATAAGACCGCAGATCGGCATGACGACAAAGACATACGGAATCACACAGATGAACAGGGTCAGCAGCGGGGTGAAGACGATATCAAGCGCTTCCGGCATCCGTTTGCGGATTGCCTTTTCCACTTTTACCATGATCAGTACGCCAAGCACTGCCGCAAGAACACCGCCTCGCCCGCTTCTAAGAATGGAGTCCAGCGGAGAATCCGCATTGAACCAGCCGATTGTGCCCGAAATGGTGTTGATGCCGTCCAGTCCGGTAATCAGACCAAGCATACCGCCAAGGATCGGTGTACCGCCGAACCGCTCTGCGGCACGGTAACCTGCCCATGCGGTAATGTAGGTCATAAAGGAAGTATTGATCAGTGCGAGCAGGGTGCAAATGACATTCAGAACGGAATTGTCTGCCCAGCCCGGATTCAGCTGCTGGATCAGTGTGTTTACACCGGCACAGAGACCTGCCGCAATGACACCAGGGATCAGCGGGATAAAGATCTCACCGAAGATTTTCAGTGCGTCACGGACCGGATTGCTCTTCTGTGCCGCTTTCACCGCTGCCTTGTTTTCCTGCCAGCTGTTTTCGGTCGATGCAGTACCGCTTGCGGGGATGCCCATTTCCGCACAGACATCTGCGCATTTGCGGACTTTGCCCGGACCGACGACGACTTCAACATACTGCGGGCGGTCATGTACCACCCCCAGGACTCCCTCAATGGCCTTCAGCCCCTCATCGCTGATCTTCGCATCTTCTTTTACATTGATGCGCAGACGGGTCATGCAGTTGGTGACAGATACAACGTTTTCCCGCTGTCCGCACTGTTCCAGAATCTTATTTACCAGTTCTTCGTTTGTCATATTCCTTTTCCTCTTTCATCCGTTTCATGAAATCGCCTGGCGGACGTGACCGCCCGCTGCTTCAAGACGCTTCCTTGCCTCTTCTGCGTCAATATCCGCAAGGATCATGGTGATTGCGGTCTTGCAGGAACCGCCGGCTTCCCTGATCGCTTTATCCGCAGTTGGTTCATCCACTCCCGTCGCCTGCATAACGATCCTTCTTGCCCGGGCAACGAGTTTCTCGTTTGTCTGCTGCACATCCACCATCAGATTGGAATATGCTTTTCCGCATCCGACCATGATTGCCGTTGAGAACATGTTCAGGATCATCTTCTGTGCAGTTCCGGCTTTCAGGCGGGTTGATCCGGTCAGTACTTCCGGACCGATCACCACATCAATTCCGACTTCTGCGGTTTTGCCCAGGATCGAATCCGCATTGCAGGTAACCGCCGCGGTATGGCACCCGACCGTCTTTGCGTATTCAAGACCGCCCAGTACATATGGCGTACGGCCGCTCGCCGCAAGACCGATTACCAGATCGTTTTCCGTTAGTCCCCGGTCCATAAGGTCCTGTCTGCCAAGTTCTTTGTCGTCTTCTGCACCTTCTTTTGCCTTAATAAATGCCTGTTCTCCGCCGGCAATCAGACCGACAACCACATCCGGTTTCACCCCGAATGTCGGCGGGCATTCCGACGCATCCAGTACACCCAGTCTTCCGCTGGTGCCGGCACCCATATAGAAGATGCGGCCTCCGTTTGAAATACTGTCGATACCCCATTCCACGACCTTTGCGATGTCACTCAGATGCGGTTCGATTGCCTTGGGGATCAGCGCATCTTCCTGATTCATCACCGTTACGATTTTCAGCGGAGTCATCTGATCAAGATTCATCGTATTTGGGTTTCGTGTTTCGGTTGCCATCGTTTCAAAATTGATGTTCATGTCCGGTTCTCCTTTCTGCGGTATTCAGCCGCCCCGGTTTTTTCCGTATTCAGCGTAATTCTGCGGAACAATAATTTCAATTCATGCGGCATTCTTTGAAATAATGTTTTACAATTTGAAAAAACGGAGAACGATTATGAACGCACTGGTACGTCTGAAAGAACATGTTAACGCTCTGAATCCTGCCGAACACGCATCTGCAGAGTATATTCTGCAGAACCCCCGGGAAGCTGCTTCACTCAGTATTCATGAGCTGGCTGCCCGTGCTTATGTTTCACCCTCTGCGATTGTCCGGATGTGCCATACGATCGGCTTTTCCGGTTTCAAGGAATTCCGCAGAGAACTGCTGAAAGAGCTTGCGGTTGATGAGATCGAGCTGGACAAAGCACGGCAGGAAATCCGCAGGGAAGACTCCTTTCCCGATATCATTCACAAGATTACCGCAATCAACATTCAGTCTCTTACGGAAACGGAACGGCTGATGGATCCTGCAGTACTGAAAAAGTGTGTTGAAATGATGGACAAAGCCCGTACGATCATATTTCTGGGTCTCGGTGCTTCCTGGCTTGCGGCAAGAGACGGGTATGAGAAACTGCTTCGGATCGACAAACCGTGTACGCTGAACGAAGACTGGCACCTGCAGCTGTTAAGCTCCAGGAACAGTACAAAAAACGATCTTGGGATTGTGATCTCCTACAGCGGGCAGACGGTGGAAATGATTGAATGCGTTAAGGCCATGAAGGAAAACCACACCCCGGTGATCGCCATTACCCGAAGTGTAAAAAGCCCGATCTCCGAGCTTGCGGATATCCGGCTGAATACGACGACAAATGAATCGCTGTTTCGCAGTGCCGCAATGAGCAGCCGCATTTCACAGCTGAATATTATTGATATTCTTTATACTGCGTTCGCAAACCGCAACTATGACAACAGCATTGCCCGGCTGCGCAAGACCCATATCCGTAAACCCGGTCAGAAGTAACGTATCTGTTCTGAAGCACCTTCCGGCAGTTCACTGATAATTGCAGAACCGATGATCAAAGCCGCTCCGAAGATTCCCATCGCATTCAGCGGTTCGTTCAGAAACAGTGCAGAAAACAGCAGGGCGGACACCGGATCCACATAACTGATGATTGCCACGGTCTGTGCCCGCAGTCCATCGATACTGCCAAAATACAGCAGATAGGCTATGCCGGTATGAACGATTCCGACAATGAGCAGAAGCACAACCGTACGCAGAGAGAACTCCAGGTTTTCCAAACCACCGGAAAGCAGCAGGTACGGAACCATTACGGTTCCGGCAGACAACAGCTGGATGGTGGTTTTCTGATACGCGTCCATTCCGCCGCATTTCTTATTCAAAATCACAACAGCCGCATACAGTACCGCAGCCCCGAGCCCCAGCAGGATCCCGCGGATATGATTTCCCGGAAAACTGCCGCCGGCAGTCACCCCAGATACCAGAACCATCCCGATTACTGCGGTAATGGCACAGATGGTTTTTTTCAATGTCAGCGGTTCGTTGAACACGATCGGCGAAAGCAATACAACGATCGTCGGTGCCATGTAATAACACAGTGTCGCAATCGGAACGGTCGTATGATTATATGCCTCAAACAGCAGGATCCAGTTCACGCCCATCAGCACACCGGATAATACCAGCAGCCGGAAATACGGTATTTCCGTTTTCTCTCCAGTTCGGTTTCCGGACCGGTTTCGGAATGCAAGAATAAACAGACCGCCCAGGATCCCCCGCGCAAACGCAAGAAATGCGGAAGGAAGCGGAATCGATCGCCGGAAGATTCCGATCGAACCGAAAATAATCATGGATGTCACAATCATCAACAGTGATTTCGGATCATTTTTACGGTTGTTCATATCCTTCGGCCCTTCACCATTCCTGCAGGTTTCATGAAGTAATTATATTCTTTTTCTTTTAGTATTCATTTTCATGAAATCCTTGATTCGATGAAATCCGCTGCGCCTTTAGGTCCGGAACACGAAAGGAAGTCCTCTCGCATCGCTTCTGCGCCCGCTTTCAAAGCCGGATCTTTCAGTGCTTCCAGAATGACGTTCCGAAGCGTTTCCGGATCATTCGCTTCCTGTCTGCTGAGCATGCGTCCTGCCCCGGTTTCATAAACCCTACGGGCAACCGCCTGCTGTTCTCCGGTAAAGGGATACAGCAGTTCCGGTACTCCCATATACAGCCCTTCCGAAGCACTGTTCATCCCGCAGTGCGTCAGGAACAGATTACTCTTTGCGAGTACTTCCATCTGATTGACATACGGTTCAACGGTAATGTTTTCCGGGAGCTGTCCAATACTGCTGCGGTCAAATGAAGTTCCGCAGGAAATCAGTACATCGATGTTCTCATCCTTTAATGCCTCAATGCAGTGACGGTAAAACTCCGGATGACTGATGATCACGGTACCAAGGGAAATATAAACAAACGGTTTTCTTCCGGTTTTGTCTTCCGGTTCTGTCTTCTTTACGGATGGTCCGACAAAACAGTAATGCGTTTCATCAAAGGTCTCGGAACACGGCTGAAACTTTCTGGATGTATACACAATCGTATCGGTATCCGGTTTGTTCTGTATGAGATCCAGCGTACTTTTCACATGATAGCCAAGCGGTTCCAGTTTTTTGACTGCCCGGTTCACCTTCGGAAGACCAAAGATCATGTCTCCCAGCTCCCGCAGACTGTATTTCGTATACTTTGCGGAATACTGATTAAACGCAAAGGTCGTGGTGGAACAGATCATCGGAAGATGGTATTTCTCAGCCGTCAGTTTTCCCCAGAAACAGGCAGAATCCGAAATGACAAGATCCGGTTCGATCCGTTGGACTTCTTTTTCAAGAAACGGATCCAGTGCTGCGGTGATTTCAAAGGAAACCACGCTCATCTCCGTTGTGGAGGTATTCCGTATACGTTCCTCACTCATCGCATCGATGGAGGGAAGAAAGGACTCAATGGAAATGAATTCCGCTCCTGTTCCTTCGATCTTTTCCCGGAACATTTCAAATGAATAATAAAACACCTCATGTCCGCGGCGTTTCAGTTCCCGCACCACTTCGATGGTCGGATTGGTATGTCCGAATGCCGGGATACAGAACCACAGGATCTTCATTTTTTACTGCCTCCAAAAATATGGCTGAAATACATCGAGAAGGTATCTTTCGGAGGAATCGCGATTCCCCGATCCTTATCTCCAAGCAGGATCAGCGTATCTCCCGGTTCAATGCCAAACAGTTCTCTTGCCTCTTTCGGAATTACGATCTGCCCCTTTGTGCCGACGGTTGCGGTCCAGGCATATTTCTCTTCGGAATCTTTCATCAGAATCTCCTTTCGGTTATACAAATCATACTATTCATACTTTTGGAAATCAATCCAACGTTAGCTCCTTAACTTTTCAATATTTTTATAACTCCCTCTGAAAATGGAACGGTATTACCCATTCCATTCATCCAATAATTGTCCTAACTCACTATCCTTCAGCTTAAATACCGCTAGGATTTTTTTCTGTTTCTTCGTGCTTGCATGCCGTTTTACATACCTTCCTGTCCGAAGATTCTTCGTCGCCTCTGGTATACTCCACCATCAAAAAAGCAAGTACCCATCCGAATACCTGCCTCTTTATAAATGAGCTGACAATACTCTGACGCTGTTGGCAGCCAGATGTTCAGAAAGGTAAAGTCATTCCGAATAGTCCACCCATTCTCCGTTCTTATCAGCGATCCACTCGTTTTCCCCGATCCGATACCAGGTATAACCGCCGTTTAATGTTACTTCGTATACATCATAGAGAATACCAGGAGCTGCAAATCCGTTTTTGTCATAATCTGTTCCGGGACCGCGCCGAATATTAAGATTTGTGACTTTAACCGTGACCGTGCCTGAGGAATTTGCCGCAGTGTTTTCCGGCTGGGGAATATCGATTCCATAGCAGTCCATGGAGGTAAGATGACCGACTTTATGAATGGTTTCCTCAAGATCAATCACTCCATACAGACCACCCTGTGAAACATAGGCTTTTCCATCATAGAGCGTGGATGCGTCATCGAAGATAAAGTCTGTCACTTCTTCTCCGTTTTCATTAACATATCCCCACTTTGTGCCCTTCTTTACCGGACAGTATCCGCATTCAAAGAATTTGATGTCGTTGTAGTACTGATCGTTGATACTTTCACCCGTCTCCGCCTTAACGATCTGCAGTTTATTATTCTCAGAATCTCCCAGCCACCAGTCAAGGGACTTCCTGTTTACACTGATATATCCATTCACAAAGTCCAAAGGCCTGCCGTTAATCTGAGAGATTATTTCTCCGTTTTCACGGACTACAGAATATCCAATAATATTCCCGGAATGATCGATATTCTCGACGACCATTCGCCTTCCGATGTTTTCAAATGCGACTGGTTCTGTCATTCCATAAAATTCCGAAACATATTTCCCATTCAGGAGTGCAAGCGTACCAAAATCACCGCCCAGTCCTGGAACAGCATACTCATTCAGGGTCCGGAAATCTGCAGAGAACCGTTCACTGAAGGATACGCTGTTGATATATCCTGTAAAATTCTGATATGAAATGGGATTTTCGTCCGTTAAGCTTTGATATGGCTCAAGCACGGTATCATACAGTACATTTCCGGAATAATCATACACGCCGTACCGTCCGTTCTTTTTTACGACGATGGCGTTTTCCGTATATTCAACCGGGCATTCCGGATCCCATCTCTGCGGATACCCTGTAAACTCATAGCAGGACGCAAAGATACTCATGCCATAAAGATACTGCGTCATTTCTTCGACACTTTCCAGTTCAAGACTCGGTTCACAGATCCAGACCGCATTGCTGATGAAGCTTTCTGGTTCTTCTGTATTCACTCCGGTTTCTTCAGAAAGACTCAATTCTTCTTCCGCTGTTTCAGAATCATTCACCTGTTCTGCCCTGACGCATCCTGCAGATAACGGAAGTATCGAAGTTATAATGCAAATAATCGTATTTTTAACTATAGATTTCATATTTTCTCCTTTGTCTTAATACCATTTCGTCCTTCACCGCATCCGTTATTTTTATTGCTGGATACCGAAGAAGAAGGGAAGTGATGCCTTTACAGATCCGTTTGACGATCACTTCCCTGCAGCTGAATGATTACTGAACTGCGCCGTTTCAATAACTATCGGGACAGATTGCTGAGGGCGTTAACTACATTCGCAGCTGCACTGATCTTGCTGGATGTTTTGATACTTGCCAGAGAGTTTGTCTGCTGCCGCTGCTGCTGAATCATCTCGTTATTAGCCTGTTCGACATTCCAGCGGTGTTTCTGTTCATCGAACATCTGAAGCGCCTGATTGATCGAATCTGCACGGTTTGTAGATACCATTCGATACAGGTAATCTGTTGCCTGCGGATACCAGTACTCGGACGGAATCACAGAGAGGACATCACTGTTCTCATCAATGATTTTTGTTCCTTCAGCTTCATATTCTTCTGCTTTCTGCAACGCGGCTTCATACTTTTTTCCACCCTCGCCGAGCATACTCTGAATAATTTTGGCGGCGAACGTTATGTAGAAGTACACTGCCAGACCAATTGTGCCAACAATATAGCAAATAGCGGCCATTTCATCCGGCATTCTAAGCTTGACGAGAATCGAGACGACGATGGAAGAAAGAATGTTTCCTGCAAAATAGCAGATCAGCCCTCCAACGATACGGTAAATTTTTCTGCTGCGGTGATTCTTTGCGGCCCGTGCTTCAAGATCTGCACGAATTGACTCTGCTTCCTGAATGAGCTGGTAAGCACGTGTTACGATTTCATTTACTTCCTTAAGCTGTACTGTTAACTGGTTATTCATTTTTTTATCTCCTTTATTTTGTTTTTTTTGCGGTCCGGTCGTTTCCTATGCCGGATCTTTATTATTCACTTTTCAATGTTTGTTTTGACTGTGACGGCTGCAGCCGCTGCTGACGGATCAGATTTGATTCTGCTTCGCAAAGCTTTCCATTTTATGCGTCTCGGATTCTGTTTTCTGTAGTCATCCACCTCTGCTGTCGATCCATTTTTTTATCTCCCTTCACTATCTAGACCGAGTGAATTTCTGGTTTTAAACTAAAAATTTCAAAAAAATCGAAAAATTTTTATTTTTTTTCTGTTTTCTGCAGGGAGATCAATGAAGAATGATTAAAACCCGAAATTCCTTTGATTATCAAGGTCTTTATATACTGCCATTATCAACACAAATTAAAAGGGTTCGATTGTTTGAGGAACAGAAAAGAAAAAGCTTGTGAAACTTCCGTCCACAAGCCTCGTTGAACCTCCCCCACTTACGCACAAAGTACGTTGAAGTGGGGGATTCCTGCGAACTGGATATACTTGAATACCAGCTATGAAGCTCTGATATACAGCGATTGTCCATATTGAGCAGGCTATCTCGGTGGTCCCCACCGTTCTTGTTTCATAATTTACTTCAGATATACAACAGACGTAATCCTTCTTTTCGAATATTTACTGCACTGTTGATGTCCCTGTCCAGGTGTTCTCCGCAGGAAGGACAGTTCCATTCCCGTATCCGCAGGTCCTTAACAGCCGGATTAACTGCCCCGCAGCAGGAACACGTCTGTGAAGACGGAAAGAAACGATCAACAAACACGATCGTCCTTCCATACCGTTCTGCTTTGTATCTGAGCATATTCACAAACTCTGACCATGAGGCATCACCGATACTCTTTGCCAGTTTATGGTTTTTCATCATGCCTTTGACATTGAGATCCTCGATACAGATCACATCGTGGTTTTTGATGATCTCTGTACTGAGCTTCTGTTCAAAGTCGATACGGCAGTTTCGGATCTTCTCATGAATCTTTGCGATCTTTCTGCGCTGTTTCTGTATGTTCCTGCATTCCCCAAGAGGCTTCTTATAGACCGGGTACCGTTTGCCATTCTTTTCGATATAGTGGTCAACATTGGCTTCTATCCGTCTTGAAAGGATCTTCTGTTCCTTATGAAGCTTCTTTTCCAGTTTCTGGAAATACTTTGGGTTGTTTTCCTTCCTTCCATCGGAAAGAACAGCGAAATCATGAAGACCAAGGTCGATCCCGATCTCATTTCCGGTT